>NZ_JBEXPR010000047.1:0-39982 GCF_040612135.1 Streptomyces sp. NPDC006458
CTCCAGCAGCTCGACATGGAGTCCAACGGCAAGTCCGTGGACCGTGACGGCAACCCGGTGCGGTGGCAGACCGGCCCGGTCGTGTGGGGCACGCCAGGCACCAACGGGCAGCACGCCTACTACCAGCTGATCCACCAGGGCACCAAGCTGATCCCGGCGGACTTCATCGGTTTCGCCCGGCCCGTCGGCGAGCTCGGTGACACCCTCGCGGCCCAGCACGACCTGCTGATGGCGAACTTCTTCGCGCAGACCCAGGCACTCGCCTTCGGCAAGACGCCCGAGGAGGTCCGCGCGGAGGGCGTGCCGGAGGAACTGGTGGCCCACAAGACGTTCCGCGGCGACCGTCCGACCACCACCATCCTGGCCCGTGAGCTGACCCCGTCGGTCCTCGGCCAGCTGATCGCGCTGTACGAGCACAAGGTGTTCGTCCAGGGCGCGGTGTGGCACATCGACTCCTTCGACCAGTGGGGCGTCGAACTCGGCAAGGTCCTCGCCAAGCGCGTCGAACCCGCCCTGACCGAAGGCGCCCACGTGCCCGGCCTGGACGCCTCCACAGCAGCCCTCGTCGCGGCCTACCGCGACCTCAAGGAAGTGAACTGATCATGCAGCTCGGTCTCATCGGACTCGGCAAGATGGGCGGCAACATGCGCGAGCGCATCCGCCGCGCCGGCCACTCCGTCGTCGGCTACGACCGCAACCCCGACCTCGCCGACGTCGGCACCCTCGCGGAGCTCGTCGACAAGCTCGAAGGCCCCCGCGTGGTCTGGGTGATGGTCCCGGCCGGCGGCGCCACCCAGTCCGTCGTCGACGAGCTGGGAAACCTCCTCTCCCCCGGCGACATCGTGGTCGACGGCGGCAACTCCCGCTGGACGGACGACGAGAAGCACGCCCGTGAACTGGGCGCCAAGGGCATCGGCTTCGTCGACGCCGGTGTCTCGGGCGGTGTGTGGGGCCTGGAGAACGGCTACGCGCTGATGGTCGGCGGCGACGCCGCGAACATCGCCCGCGTCCAGCCGATCTTCGACGCCCTCAAGCCGGAGGGCCCCTACGGCTACGTCCACGCGGGCCGGGTCGGCGCGGGCCACTTCGCGAAGATGGTCCACAACGGCATCGAGTACGCGATGATGCAGGCCTACGCCGAGGGCTGGGAACTGCTGGAGAAGGTCGACTCCGTGGAGAACGTCCGCGAGGTCTTCCGCTCCTGGCAGGAGGGCACCGTCATCCGCTCCTGGCTGCTGGACCTCGCGGTCGACGCGCTGGACGACGACGAGCACCTGGACAAGCTGCGCGGCTACGCGGAGGACTCGGGCGAGGGCCGCTGGACGGTTGAGGCGGCGATCGACAACGCCGTCCCGCTCCCGGCGATCACGGCTTCGCTGTTCGCGCGGTTCGCCTCCCGCCAGGACGACTCCCCGCAGATGAAGATGATCGCGGCGCTGCGCAACCAGTTCGGCGGCCACGCCGTAGAGAAGAAGTAGGTCCCGCCGTGGGGGATCTGCTGCTGGTCCGCCACGGCGAGACGGAGTGGAGCGCCTCGGGGCGCCACACCAGCTTCACCGACCTGCCCCTCACCGACCGCGGTGAGGGGCAGGCGGCCTCCCTGGCTCCGCTCCTGTCCGGCCGGATCTACTCCCTCGTCCTCACCAGCCCGCTCACCCGCGCGCGGCGCACCGCCGAACTCGCGGGCCTGACCGGGGCCGTGACCGACCCCGACCTGCACGAGTGGAACTACGGCGGCTACGAGGGCACGAGAACCGACGACATCCATCTCGACCGCCCCGGCTGGGACCTGTGGCGCGACGGCGTGCCGCCCGGCCCCGACCACAAGGGCGAGAGCCCGGCCGAGGTAGGACTCCGGGCCGACCGGGTCCTGGCCCGGGTCGGCCCGGCCCTCGCGCGGGGCGACGGCGATGTGGTCCTGATCGCGCACGCCCATCTGCTGCGTGTGCTGACGGCCCGCCGGCTGGGGCTGTCCCCGGCCGAGGGACGGCTGTTCCAGCTCGCCACCGGCACGGTCAGCAGGCTGTCCACCGAACACGGGCGCCCGGTGATCGCGGAATGGAACACCAGCCCGTCAGCACGGAGTTGACACCCGTTCCCCCGCCGGGTCAGAGTCGCCCGCGATGGAGATCAACGACCTGACCCCGGCCGAGGCGCGGGTGTGGCGGGCCTTCCCCCGGGGGGAGGCGGTGGACTTCCGCGACGGCGCTCACCAGGACCCCACCGCCGGAGCCGGGTGGGGGCCCGAACGGACCGTGCGGGCCGCCGTGCTGCGGACCCTGCTGCTCAACGACCCCCAGGAGGACGGGGAGATACCCGCGCTCCGGGTGACCGGGGCCCGGATCACCGGAGTCCTCGACCTGGAGTACGCGGCCACCGAGCGGCCCGTGCGGCTGAGTCGTTGTCACTTCGACCAGGAGCCGGTCTTCTACGGCGCCCGGCTGCGGCAGTTGAGTCTGCGAGGCTCGGTGCTGCCCGGCATGGACGCGGCCAACGTCCGGATCGAGGACATCCTGCGGCTGTCGGGCTGCCGGTTCGGCGGGCCCGTACGGCTGGGCGGGACAGAGATCGCCGGGGCGCTGTTCCTGGACGGGACGACGATCGACGCGCCCGGACCCGAGCACGCCGCGCTCCAGCTCCATCATGTGGCCATCGGCGACGGGCTGTCGGGACCCGGTCTGCACGTGCACGGCCAGATCCGGCTGACCGGGGCCGCGGTCAACGGCACGGTGACGCTCAACCACGCCCGGATCAGAGGCAGCGACGAGGTCGCGGTGGACGGCGAGACCCTCGCCGTCGAGGGCGACGTCCTGATGCGGAACTCGGAGGTCGACGGCTGGATCGGGCTGCGCGGCGCGCGGATCGCCGGGCGGCTCGACCTGTCGTACAGCAGGCTGGCGCACCCCGGGCAGACGGTGCTGCGGGCGAGCAGCAGCACCATCGGCGAGCTGTGGCTGCGCAAGGGCCCGCCGATGGAGGGCACGCTCAATCTGCGCCGGGCGCAGATCGACGTGCTGTTCCTGGAGCCGGACACCGTGCCCGAACGGGTCCTGATGGACGGGCTCGCGTATGCCTCCCTCACCCCGCAGGAGCCCGCCGAGCGGCGGCTGCCCATGGTGGAGCGGGACGGCGACGGCTATGTCCCGCACGCCTATGAGCAGTTGACCGCCGCCTATCTGCGCATCGGCGACGAGCACGCGGCACGCCTGGTCCAGCTCGCCAAGCAGCGCCGCCACCGCACCACACTGCCCTGGTACGGCCGCGTCTGGGGCCTGGTCCAGGACGCCACGGTCGGCTACGGCTTCCGCCCGCTGCGCGCGGCGGGCTGGCTGGTCTCGCTGCTGGGCCTGGGCTCCCTGGTCTACGGCCTGCACCCGCCGAGCCCGCTGAAGCCCGGCGAGGCGCCCGACTTCAACCCGGTCTTCTACACCCTCGACCTGCTGGTGCCGGTGATCTCCTTCGGCCAGGAGGGCGCCTTCGCGCCGCGGGGCTGGTACCAGTGGCTGTCCTATGTCCTCGTCGTCACCGGCTGGATCCTCGCGACGACGGTGGTGGCGGGCGTGAGCCGGTCGGTCAGCCGCCAGTGAGGGGCCGCCCCGGGCGGCGTCAGGCGTGCGGGACGCCGTACGCCCGCTCGACATGGAGCCGCAGCACGAGACGGCGGTCGCGGACCATCGCCGCGCGGTAGTCGTCCCAGTCGGGGTGTTCGCCCTGGAGGTCGCGGTAGAGGCGGACCAGTTCCTCGACCGTGTCGTCGTGCGGATCCGTGGCGACGGGGGTGAGCTCCGCGGTGCCCTCGGCGACCGTGTACGCCCAGCGGTCCGGGGTCGTGACGTGGTACGACGCGCGGGGGTCGCGGCGGAGGTTGCGGGTCTTGGCGCGGTCGTCGGTGACCGACACGCGGAGAATCCGCTCGTCGGGCGAGTAGGCGTGCATGACGTTGGACAGCTGGGGGCGTCCGTCGCGTCTGAGGGTGACCAGCACCCCGCCCCGGCTGTCGGAGAGCAGTTTCAGCAGAGCGTCCTCGGTCATGACTGCTGCAACCCGCACCACGGGGCCCCCTATTCCCCTGGGCGTCACGATGAGTAGACACTGTCTACGCACGCCTGGTAGACAGTGTCCATGCATGAGTCGGACACGGGCCTGCGCGCCCGGCTGGTCGAGGTCGGGGTGGAGCTGGTGGCACACGAGGGCGCCCAGGCACTGACACTGCGGGAGATCGCGCGCCGCGCGGGCGTCTCGCACGGGGCGCCGCGCCGCCACTTCCCCACCCACCTGGAGCTGCTGTCGGCCATCGCCCGGCGCGGCTTCGCCGACCTGGCCGGGCACACCGCACCCGCGCTCGCCGACGAGAAGGCGGGTCCGCGCGAACAGATCGCGGCCGTCGCCCACTGCTATGTGGAGTTCGCGCTCGCCAACCCCGGCATGTACGAGCTGATGTTCCGTCATGATCTGCTGGAGAGCGGTCATCTGGGGCTCCGCGACACGAGTCTGCCGCTGTTCGCCGCGCTCGCGGAACGGGTCGCCGCCGTGCGGCCCGACGCCGACGCCCGCACCGTGGCGGGCGCGCTGTGGGCGAACCTGCACGGCATCGCCCAGCTGTGGGGCTGGGGAAGCCTCCAACTCGCCACCGGGGCCGACGACTTCACGCCCCTGCTGGACGCGACGCTGGACGCCCATCTGGGGAGCGGCCGGTGAGGGCCCGGCTGACCCTGGCGAGCAGCGTCGCCGGTGCGGTGATCGTCGCCCTCGACGGCACGGTCCTCACCGTCGCGCAGCCGACCCTCCAGCGCGACCTCGGGGCGACCTTCGCGCAGGCGCAGTGGACCAGCACCGGGTATCTGATCGCGGTGGCCGGGCTGTTGGTGTTCGGCGGCCGGCTGGGCGACCGGTACGGGCACCGGCGGCTGTTCGGCCTGGGCATGTTCGGCTTCGGAGCGGCCTCGGCCGCGATCGGGCTCGCGCCCGGCATCGGCTGGGTGATCGCCCTGCGGGTCCTCCAGGGCGTCTTCGGCGCGCTGCTGCAACCGGCCACGCTGGGCATGCTGCGCGCCGCGTACCCCCCGGAGCGGCTGCGCACCCCGCTCGCCGTGCGCACCGCGGCGATCGGCCTCGCGGCCGCGGCGGGCCCGGTGCTGGGCGGTGCGCTGGTGACCCAGTGGGGCTGGCGGGCGGTGTTCTTCCTCAACGTCGTCCCGGCCGCGCTCCTCGGCACGCTCGCCCTGACCGCCGTACGCGAGGCGGACAGCGCACCGGCGGACGTACGGCACGGACGGCCCGGTGGTCTCGACCTGCCCGGTGCCCTGCTGCTCGCCGTCACCCTCGGGTGTCTGGTGCACGCGCTGGTCGGGCTGCCCGAGTCGGGGTGGACGGCCGGGAGCGGGGCGGGACTGGCCGTGACCGCTGCCGCCGGGCTCGGCTTCGTACGGCACGAACGCCGTACCGTCGATCCGCTCCTGCCGTCGGAGCTGGTCCGGGCGCCCGCGATCGGGGCCGCGCTGGCGGTACTGGTGGCCGCGTCCGCCGCGCTGCACGGGGCGCTGTTCGCCTGTATCTATCTGCTCCAGGACACGCTCGGCCTGGACCCGTTCGAGAGTGCGGTGCGCAGTCTGCCGCTCGCGCTGCTGATGGTGGCGGCCGCGGTCGCGAGCCCCGTACTGCTGCACCGGGCGGGCGCCCGGCGGACGACCGTGGGGGCGATGGCCCTGCTCTGCGCCGGTGTCCTGCTGCTCGGCGCGGCCTCCGGCACGCTCGCGCTGTGCACCGGGTTCGCGCTCGTCGGGGGCGGGTTCGGAGCGGTGATGGTGGCGGCCACGCAGGTCGTCGTACGGCAGGCTCCGGTGGCGTCGGCCGGTGTGGCGGGCGGCCTTCAGCAGACGGCGCTGAACGTGGGCCCGGTGCTGGGCGTCGCCGCGGCGGCCGCGCTCGCCGGGGTCGGCGGGCTGCGCCTGCCGATGCCGGTCCTGGCGGGTGTCGCGGCGGTGGGCGCGGCGGTGGCACTGCTGCTGCCGGGCGGTTCTCGGCACGAGGTCCCGGCGGGCGCCGGTCACGACGGTGACGAGACACGGTTCACGCGGCCCTTGAGCGATCATGAGGTCTGAGGTCGTCCCGGCGGGGTATGCCCGTTCGCACCGTCGAAGGGACCGGAGGAGCACCATGGCACAGCTGCGGCAGGACGCCGACCCGGGCGAGGCGGGGCTGGACCCGGAGGCGCTGGAGCGCATGGACCGGCACTTCGCCCGCCAGGTCGACGCGGGCCGGCTGCCCGGATTCCTGGTGGCGGTGGCGCGCGGCGGGCGGGTCGCGCATCTCACGACGTACGGCCTGCGGGACCGGGCGGCCGGGCTGCCGGTCGAGGCGGACACGCTGTGGCGGATCTACTCGATGACCAAGCCGGTGACCTCGGTGGCCGCGCTGATACTCGTCGAGGACGGCAGGCTCTCGCTGGACGAGCCGGTCGCCCGCCATCTGCCCGCCTTCGCCGACCCCCGGGTGTACGTCGACGGCTCGGGCCCTGATGTGCGCACCAGACCGGCCGCCGGGCCCGTCCTCGTGCGGCATCTGATGACCCACACCGCCGGGCTGACCTTCGGCTTCTACCACTGCCACCCGGTGGACGCCCTGTACCGGGAGGCCGGGCTGGAGTCCACCGTGCGGCCGGGCGCTGACCTGGCGGAGACGGTCGACCTGTACGCGAGCCTGCCGTTGCAGTTCGATCCGGGCACACAGTGGAACTACTCGGTGGCCAGCAATGTCCTGGGGCGCCTCGTCGAGGTGGTGTCGGGGCAGCCGCTGGACGAGTTCTTCGCCGAGCGGATCTTCCGGCCGCTCGGGATGACGGACGCGGGGTTCCAGGTCACGGACGAACAGGCGCCGCGCCTGGCCGAGTTGTACGGCGAGCGGGAGGACGGCCGGATCGAGCCGGTGCCGGGGCTGCCGCTACGCGCCGGGCGGCCCCGGTTCCTGTCCGGCAGCGGCGGGATGGTGGCGAGCGCGCACGATCTGCACCGGTTCATGGAACTGCTGCGGCGCCGGGGCGAGGTGGACGGCACCCGGCTGCTGGCGCCCGGCACGGTGGAGATGATGACCTCCAACCACCTGCCGGTCGGGGCCGATCTGCGCTCCTTCGGCAGCAGGCCCGCGCACGACGTGGCCGCCAAGGAGGGCCTCGGCTTCGGACTCGGCGTGTCCGTGGTGACCGACCCCGAGCGCACCCTGGCACCGGCCGGGCCGGGCACCTACGGGTGGAGCGGCGTGGCCACCACGACGTTCTTCGTCGACCCCGGGCGTGAGCTGACCGTGCAGTTCATGACCCAGATGCGGCCGCGCGGCTCCCACACCGTCTACCCGGACCTCAAGCGGTTCGTGCACGAGGCCGTCACCGGGTCATGACCAGTGCGCCACCGCGTCCAGATGGGGCAGGCGGTGGTCCAGCCGCTCCCGCTTGGTGCGCAGATAGGTGATGTTGTTCTCGCACGGCGGTATCAGCAGCGGCACCTCCTCGGCGACCTGGATGCCGTGGCGCACCAGCGCCTCGCGCTTGCGCGGGTTGTTGGACATCAGCCGCACCGAGCGGACACCGAGGTCGCGCAGGATCTCCGCGGCGACGCCGTAGTCACGGGCGTCCACGGGGTAGCCGAGGGCGACGTTCGCCTCCACGGTGTCCAGGCCCTCCGCCTGGAGCGCCATCGCCCGCAGCTTGCCGAGCAGGCCGATACCCCGGCCCTCGTGCCCTCTGAGATAGACGACGACGCCGCTGCCCGCGGCCACCACGGCCCGCAGCGCGGAGTCGAGCTGGTCGCCGCACTCGCAGTGCTGGGAGCCGAAGGCGTCGCCGGTCAGGCACTCCGAGTGCAGCCGGGTCAGCACGTCCTCGGTGCCGAGGTCGCCGTACACGAGGGCGACCTGTTCGTCACCGCGGTCGTGGTCGAGGTAGCCGACCGCGGTGAATGGCCCGTACACGGTGGGCAGCGGGGCATTCACGACGCGTTCCACTCCGGTGCGCGGTGCGGACTTCTTGGCGAGCACGCCGATCTTTTCTGTCATGATCTGTTCCTCAGCAAAGACGAAAGGCCGTGAAAAAGATGAGTGGTTCGGACATACGGTCGACGGCGTACGGTCTGCTGCCGGCGGACACCACACAGGACGTGCGGTCGCGGAACTCGCGGATCGCGGTGCTGCCCGTGGGGAGTTTCGAGCAGCACGGACCGTATCTTCCGCTGGCCACCGACACGCTCGTCGCCTGCGCGATCGCCGGGGAGATCGCCGCCGCGCACCCCGTGCACCTCCTTCCTGCGGTGACACTCTCGTGCTCGCACGAGCACGCGGCCTGGCCTGGGACGGTCAGCATCTCCTCCGTGACCCTTCACGCGGTGGTACGGGACATCGCCGAGTCGCTGCGCCGCTCGGGCGTCGACACGCTGGTGCTGGTCAACGGGCACGGCGGCAACTACGTCCTGGGCAACGTGGTCCAGGAGTCCTCCGCGCGCGGTGAGCGAATGGCGCTGTTCCCGGCCCCGGAGGACTGGGAGACGGCCCGGGAACGGGCCGGGGTGCGCACCTCGCTGCTCACCGACATGCACGCGGGGGAAATAGAGACCTCCATCCTTCTGCACGCGTATCCGGAAATGGTGCGGCCCGGTTACGAGTCCGCCGATTTCGTCGCCGACGACCGGCGGCACCTCCTCACCGTGGGAATGGCCGCCTATACCGATTCGGGCGTCATAGGCCGTCCTTCCCTCGGATCCGCGGAAAAGGGAAAGGCACTGCTGGCGAGTCTCGCGGATTCCTTCGGCGCGTATTTCTCGCTGCTGAAGGGCGAAGAGGCGGACCCGGCCGGGTAGTTGGGCCCGCGCGGCCCGGCGTACCAGCGCAGCGCGATCACCGCCGCGCCGGGCAGGCTCGCCGCGAGGCTCAGCACCCCGTACACGACGGCCACGGCGAGCCCCTCGTGCGCGCCGAGCCCGGCGGCGCCGAACGCCCAGGCGGTGACGCCCTCGCGCGGGCCCCAGCCGCCGACGTTCAGCGGCAGGCTCATGGCGAGCAGCGCGAGGACGGCCAGCGGCAGCAGGGCGAGCGCGGAGGCGCCCACGCCCACGACCCGCGCGGCCAGCAGGAAGGTGGCGACGTATCCGGCGAGGACGACGAGCGAGGAGAGAAGGACGCCTGGGCCGTTGCGGCGCGAGAGCAGCGCCTCGCCTGCCTCGCTGAGGAACGCCCGGCGGGCGGTGACGCGGGGCCGGCTCATGCGCAGGGCGGCGACGATCGCGAACGCGCCCGTCGCGGCGATGGCGGCGAACACGACGATCTGCCGGGTCTCGGCCCGCACGGGGGACGGCACCGTCGCCAGGACGACGCCGCCCGCCACGGCGAGGACCGCCTGACCGGCCGTCCGCTCCAGCACCACGGCCCGGACACCGCGGCCGACGTCCCCCGCGCTCTGCCCGTGCCGCACGGCCCGGTGCACATCGCCGAGGACGCCACCGGGCAGGGCCGCGTTCAGGAACAGCGCCCGGTAGTAGTCGCCGACGGCCGGCCGCAGCGGCAGCCCGATCCGCAGCCCGCGGGCGACGAGCTGCCAACGCCATGCGCTGCACACGGTGGTGACCAGCCCGATCCCGAGCGCCGCGAGGACGGCGGGCAGGTCGATCCGGCCGAGCCCGTCCAGGAACACCCCGGTCCCGAGCCGCCAGACGACGAGGGTCAGGACGGCGAGCCCCACCAGAGTGCCGAGGTGCGGCCGCAGCCCGGCAAGGGCGGAGCGCCGCCGGGGCGCCGACGGGCCGGACGGGCCGGACGGGCCGGAGCCCGGACCCGCCACCGGGTCCGCCGGGCCGAGCACCCGGACCGGCGCGGCGGTCCCGGGCTCCGGACCGGCGCTCGGCACGGCAGTCTCCGGCCCCCGGCCGGTGCCCCGCACGGCAGTCTCCGGCCCTCGACCGGCGCCCGGCGCCGCGGCTGCCGGACCCGCCGCGCCCAGGTCCGCCCCGCCGAGGGCCGCGGGCGTACCGCGGCCCGTGCCGGAGGCGACGGCTGCCGGTGAGGGCGGAGCCGGGCCGGACCCGGTCGGGGCGCTCATGACCCGGCGTCCGTCGGGCGGGGCAGGGCGAGCAGGTCGGCGTGGTGGACGGTGACCCACAGTTCGCCCCTGGCGCAGGCGGCGAGGCGGGACGCCAGGTACCGCGCGGCGCGGTCACGCAGTTCGGGGCGCTGCTCCACGGCCGCGCCGACCCAGCCGCGCAGCCACTGGGCGGTGAGGGCGGCGTCCGTCGGGCCGAGCCGCCAGGGGCTGGGGCGCACCTGAACGGTCACGCCGCGCTCGCCGAAGGCCTCGCAGGCCGTACTGACCGCGTCCGGCCCGAGCAGGCCGGTGCGGCGCTGGTGGGCGTTGAACGCGTCGGCGAGTTCGGCGTCCAGCGGGTCGGCGGGGGCGAGTTCGACCCGGCCGACCACGGAGAGGGTCAGCAGGGCCGGGCAGCCCGCACCCGCGCACGCGGCGGCGAGGGCGTCGATCTCCTCCCGGGTGAGGACGTCCAGCAGCGCGGAGGCGGTGACGAGGGAGGCGCCCGCGAGGGCGTCGGGGGTCAGGCGGGCGACGTCCCCGCGCCGGGTCTCGACGGTGACCGGGCTGCCGTCGGCGGCGCTCCTGGGAGAGGTGACGGCGGCGAAGTGCAGCAGGTAGGGGTCGCGGTCGTGCAGCACCCAGTGCTGGGGGCCGTCGAGCCGGGGCGCCAGCCAGCGGCCCATCGAGCCGGTGCCGCAGCCGAGGTCGTGCACCACCAGGCCGCCCGCGGCGCGGCCGGGCAGGTCGGCCGGCCTCGTCCGCAGCGCATCCGGCAACTCCGCTGACCGGGCGGCCGCGTCGGCGCCCTCCCGCAGCTCCAGCCACTCGGGCGCGTAGCGAGGGGGCTCCTCGGGAGCGCTCTGCCGCAGCCGCACGGTGGCCCGCTCACCGGGTCCGGCGACGGGGCCGGCGCCCGCGATGACGTCCGGCTCGCCGGCACTCCCCCGCTCCCGGTCGGTCCCGGGGCCGGGCAGCACCGCCGTGCCGTCGCCCTCCGGGGTTTCCCGGGGCACGCCCCCCGCGTCCTCACGTACCGCCGTCGTCCTGCTCATGCGGCCCTCCTCGGTTCGCTCGGCAGCCGGTGCAGCACTCCGGCCAGGGTGCGGGCCGTGGTGGCCCAGCCGTCCAGGGCTGCCCGGCGGCCCCGTGCGGCCGACTTCAGCCGGCGGCGGACGTCCGGTTCGCCGAACCAGCCGCGCAGTTCGGCGGCGAGCGCGGCCGGGTCCTCCGGCGGGACGAGGATGCCGGGGACACCGCCGTCGGGGGCGCGGCCGACGGCCTCCGGGACTCCGCCGACGTCCGTGGCGAGCACCGGGACACCGCGGGCCAGGGACTCCGTCACCGCCATGCCGTAGGTCTCGGCGTACGAGGCGAGGACCATGAGGTCGGCGGCGGCGTAGGCGGCGTCCAGTTCGGCGCCCGCGCGGGGCCCGGCCAGGTGGATGCGGTCGGTCAGGCCGTGGCGGTCGATCTGGGCGCGCAGCCGGGTGACGTAGGCCGGGTCCTGGGTCAGCGCTCCCACCAAGGTGCAGCTCCACGGCAGGTCATGGGCCGCGGCCAGGGCCTCCACCAGGCGGTGCTGGCCCTTGCGCGGGGTGACGGCGGCCACGCACAGCAGATGGGAGACGCCGTCGGTGCCGGGGGCGAGGGGGGCGATGTCGGCTCCGGGTGTCGCCGCGTGCACCCGGTCCGGGGCCAGGCCGTGGTGGGCGACGAGGCGGCGGACCGCCCAGTCGCTGGTGGCGACGACCGCGTCGGCCGCGCGCAGCACGGCCCGTTCCCGGGCGTCGAGTTCGGCCGCCACCTCGGGGGCCAGACCGGTCTCGTCGCCGAGCGGCAGATGCACCAGCACGGCCAGGCGCAGGCGTTGGGCCTCGGGCACGACGATCTCGGGCACCCCGCACGCGACCAGCCCGTCCAGCAGGACGACCGCGTCGTCCGGCAGCCTGCGCAGCACGCGGGCGAGTTCGGCGCGGGCGGCGGAGTCGGGGAGCGGCCAGGGGCCGGGGACGAGGTGCTGGTGCACCTGCCAGCCGAAGCCGGGCAGGTCCAGGCTGATGCGCCGGTCGTAGGCGTTGCCGCCGCTGGGCCGGGCCGGGTCGGCGACCCCGCCGGGGACGACGAAGTGCATGGCGCGCAGGGTCATGGGTGCCAGCTCTCCGCCGTACGGGGTGAGTTGGTCCACGTGGGGGCGGGCCACCGTCGTGTCGGTCACAAGGCACGCTCGTAACTGGCCCACGCGACATGCGACTCGTGCAGCGTGACCGTGATGCCCGCGAGGCCCTGGGCGCCCTCGCCCAGGCCTCCCCGGTGGACGCGCTCGGCGAGGCGGTCGGCGATGACCTGGCAGAGGAACTCGGTGGAGGTGTTGACGCCCTCGAAGTCGGGCTCGTCGTCGAGGTTGCGGTAGTTGAGCTCGGCGACGATCGCGCCGAGTTCGCGGGTGGCGAGGCCGATGTCGACGACGATGTTGTCCTCGTCCAGCCGCTCGCGCCGGAAGGTGGCGTCCACCAGGAACGTCGCTCCGTGCAGGGCCTGCGCGGGGCCGAAGACCTCGCCGCGGAAGCTGTGGGCGATCATGATGTGATCGCGGACGGTGATGCTGAACAACGGACGACCCTCCAGTGCGGTGCGTCTGGTCCCCCGTGACTCCCTGCCGGGGGATGCCGTGTAGTACGGCTCTTGGCTTCCCCGTGTTCAGCCCTCTCTCACTCTCTTCTCAGGTCAAGACGCCGGGATACGCGATCCGGTGGCACAGGGCCGGGATCTCGCCGGAGGCGATCTTCGGCAGGACGTCCGGGAGTTCGTCGAAGCCGCTCTCGCCGGTGATCAGGGCGTCCAGCGCGGGATCGGCGAGCAGGTCGAGGGCGAGGGCGAGCCGTTCGGCGTACGTCCTGTTCGCACGGGCCGGGGAGAGGGTGCCGACCTGGCTGGCGCGCAGGGTCAGGCGCCGGGAGTGGAAGGCCTCGCCGAGCGGCAGGGCGACGCTGCGGTCGCCGTACCAGCTCAGTTCGACGAGCGTGCCCTCGGCGGCGAGGAGTTCCAGACCGCGGGCGAGCCCCTGCTCGGTGGCGCTGGCGTGGACGACGAGGTCGCAGTCGCCGAGCGCGTCCTCGGGTGCGGCGAAGGCGACACCGAGGGCGTCTGCGGTGCGGGCGCGGTCCGGGTCGGTGTCGACGAGCTGGACGCGGACGCCGGGGAAGCGGGCGAGAAGGGCGGCGACCGAGGAGCCGACCATGCCGCCGCCGATCACGGCGATCCGGTCGCCGACCAGCGGGGCCGCGTCCCACAGGGCGTTCACGGCCGTCTCCATGGTGCCGGCGAGGACGGCCCGTTCGGCGGGCACGGACTCGGGCACGGGAGTGACGGCCGAGGCGGGCACGACGTACCGCGTCTGGTGCGGATACAGGCAGAACACGGTCCGGCCGAGCAGCCCTGCGGGCCCCCGCTCGACCACGCCCACGTTCAGGTAGCCGTACTTCACCGGCCCGGGGAAGTCGCCCTCCTGGAACGGCGCCCGCATCGCGGCGTACTGACTGCGCGGCACTTGGCCGCGGAACACCAGGGTCTCGGTGCCCCGGCTGATCCCGGAGTACAGGCTGCGCACCAGCACCTCGCCCTCGGCGGGCTCGGGCAGGGGCACCTCGCGTATCTCGCCCTCGCCGGGAGAGGCCAGCCAGAACGCGCGTGCGGGGCTGTTCATTCACATCCTCCTGATAGTCCTTGAACGCACGGCAAGCTGTTCACGTACGGAGAAGTGCACAGGCCGCGGACAAGGTACGCGGCGTTGATCGACTCTGTCATACGGCCGGAGGATGTGCGGTGGCCCTGAACGACACTTACGACGCGTGGCCGGTCCAGCAGGAGACCGCCGTCGGGGCGGGTGCGCAGCTTGTGCTGCTGGCCCTGCTCGGGACGGCGGTCGGCCTGGGCCCGGCGGGCTGGCTCACCGGGCTGGCCTTCGCGTTCGCCACCTGGGCGGTGCTCTCCCGCGCCCTGCACCGCGCCCGGCCACGCTCCTTCGGCCCGGCCAACCGGGTGACCCTCGGCCGGGCCGTCCTGGTCGGCGCGGTGACGGCGCTGGTGGCCGACTCCTTCCGGAGCCCCACGCCCATCACGCTGTTCGTGGGCCTGACGGCGGTGGCGCTGATCCTCGACGGCGTCGACGGCAAGGTCGCCCGCCGCACCGGCACCTCGACACCGCTGGGCGCCCGCTTCGACATGGAGGTCGACGCGTTCCTCATCCTGGTGCTGAGCGTGTACGTGGCCGCCTCCCTCGGCCCCTGGGTGCTGCTGATCGGCGGCATGCGGTACGCCTTCGTCGCCGCGGCCCGGGTGTGGCCCTGGCTGAACGCGCCGCTGCCCCCGTCGACGGCCCGTAAGACGGTGGCCGCCGTACAGGGCGTCTTCCTCCTGGTGGGGGCCTCGGACCTGCTGCCCCGGCCGGCCACCACGGCGGTGGTCGTGTTCGCCCTGGGGACGCTGGTGTGGTCGTTCGGGCGGGATGTGCTGTGGCTGTGGCGACGGTCGCGGGAGCGCGCGCAGGCGGCGCCGCGGGAGGAGAAGGTGCTCCAGACGCTCGCCGGGTGAGAGCGGCGGAAAGGAGGGTGCGGCCGAGGGCGACGCCGAGGATGGAGTAGCCGTCGAGGCGGTCGCCGAAGTACGGGTGGTCGGAGACGGTGAACAGGTCCAGGTCCTGGCGGTCGGCCTGCCCCGCCTGGCGCAGCGTGGCCTCGGCCTCGTGCACCCCGGTGAGGCCGCCGGTTCCGAACAGCGGCTTGCGCACGGTCGTTACGGTCGTGATCGCCTACCCCCGTGAAACATTCAGTTCGCACTACGAACTATATGAGTGCGGCGCGCGGGACTGTAAACCGATCAGGCGCGGTGCAGCGATCACCGGTCGCGGGACGGCGGCCCCACCCTCGCGGGTGGGGCCGCCGCACGCCTCGCCGTGCTCCGGCGGCCCGGTCCGAGAGCTACCGCGTCGCCGTGGCGGCTGCCGCCGGGGCCTGCGCGTAGCCGGTCGGGCGGGCCGTGAAGGTGCCCCGGCCCTGGGTGCGGCCGCGCAGGCGGGTCGCGTAGCCGAAGAGTTCGGCGAGCGGCACCGTGGCGGTGACGACCGCGGCCCCGCCGCGCGCGGCCTGGCCGGTGACCCGGCCGCGGCGTGCCGCGAGGTCGCCGAGCACACCGCCGACGGCGTCCTCGGGCACGGTGACGGTCACCTCGGCAACGGGTTCGAGCAGCACCATGCCGCAGGCGCGCAGCGCCTGGCGCAGCCCGAGCCGGCCCGCCGTGCGGAAGGCCGTCTCCGAGGAGTCCTTCACATGGGTCGCCCCGTCGGTGATGGTGACCCGCAGCCCGGTGACCTGGTGCCCGTCGAGCGGCCCCGCGGCGAGGGCGTCCCGGCAGCCCGCCTCCACAGCACGGACGTACTCCTGCGGCACCCGGCCGCCGACGACCGCCGAGCGGAACTCGAAGCCGGTGCCGCCCGGCTCAGCGTCCAGCGGTTCCACGTCGAGCACGACATGGGCGAACTGCCCCGCCCCGCCGTCCTGTTTGACATGCCGGTACACCGAGCCGGTCACACCGCGCACGACGGTCTCGCGGTAACTCACCTTCGGGCGCCCCACGTTGACCTCCAGTCCCAGTTCGCGGCGCATCTTCTCCACCGCGACCTCCAGATGCAGTTCGCCCATGCCGGACAGCACCGTCTGCCCGGTCTCCGCATCGGTGCGCACCCGCAGGGACGGGTCCTCCTCGGCGAGCCGGGCCAGCGCGGCGGCCAGCCGGCCCGAGTCCCGCGAGGTGCGCGCCTCCACGGCCACGGACACCACGGGGTCGGCGACGCCGGGCGGTTCGAGGACGACCGGGGCGTCCGGCGCGCACAGCGTGGAGCCCGGCCGGGCGGACTTGAGCCCGACCACGGCCACGATGTCACCCGCCACGGCCCGTTCCAGCGGAGCGTACCGGTCGGCCGTCACGCGCAGGATGCGCCCGATACGCTCGGTGCGCCGGGTGCCCGGGTCCCACACCGCGTCTCCCTTCTCCAGCGTGCCCGAGTACAGCCGCAGGAACGTCAGCCGCCCGGTCGGGCCGGCGTGCACCTTGAACGCCAGCGCGGCGAGCGGCGCCCTGGGGTCGGCGGGGCGCTCCCGCTCCTCGCCCTCGTGCTCACCGCGTACCGGCGGCACGTCGAGCGGGGACGGCAGGTACGCCACCACCGCGTCCAGCAGCGGTTCGATCCCGCGGTTGCGGTAGGCGGAGCCGCACAGCACCACGACCCCGTCGCCGCCGCGGGTCAGGTCCCGCAGGGCCGTGGTCAGCGTCGGCGCGGACAGCGTCTCCCGGTTGCAGAACTCCTCCAGCGCGGCCGGATGGCGTTCGGCGACGGCCTCCTCCAGCAGCCGCCGACGCCGTACGGCCTCCTCGTGCAGACCGGGCGGCACCGGGCCCTCCAGGGGCGCCTCGGCGCCGTCGGCCCAGACCAGGGCGCGCATCCCGACCAGGTCGACGACTCCCATGAAGCCGTCCTCCGCACCGATGGGCAACTGCACCACCAGCGGGGCCGGATGCAGCCGCTCGCGGATGGAGTCCACGGCCCGGTCGAGGTCGGCGCCCGCGCGGTCGAGCTTGTTGACGAAGGCGATCCTCGGCACGCCGTACCGCTCCGCCTGCCGCCACACCGACTCGCTCTGCGGTTCCACGCCCGCCACGGCGTCGAACACCGCGACCGCGCCGTCCAGCACCCGCAGCGAGCGCTCGACCTCGTCGGCGAAGTCGACGTGGCCGGGGGTGTCGATCAGGTTGACGCGATGGCCGTCCCAGGCGCAGCTGACGGCTGCGGCGAAAATGGTGATGCCCCGGTCGCGCTCCTGCGGGTCGAAGTCGGTGACAGTGGTGCCGTCGTGGACCTCACCGCGCTTGTGGGTGGTGCCGGTGGCGTACAGGATCCGTTCGGTGACGGTGGTCTTGCCGGCGTCGACGTGGGCGAGGATGCCCAGGTTGCGGACGGTGGCGAGGGGGTTCGTGACGTTGGCGCGCACGGCCGTTGCCTTTCGGGTGTCTCCGGGTGGGTGCGGCGCGATTCACCATGACGACGTCGCCTGACGGTGCGTCAGAGTCGTTGTGGAACCGTGGAGGTGGTCGTCACGGCATCCGGTGCCGGCCGCGCAGCGGGCACCGGGCGGACGAGGACACCAGGATCACCTCGGACCGGGAGCGGGGAACGACGACAGCGGTGCGGTCACGCACGGCCCGGCTCCCCTCGCTCGACACGGCGGCGCGCCGCCGGTACGGGGCGGCGCGCGTTGTTGCCGTGAGTCTAGGGAACCCGACCGGTGGGTGGCACCCGGTTTTTCACCGGCCTCGTGCGGCGGTGGTGTCGGGCGTGTAGAAGTGCCGGCGCGGGCGGCACCCGGCTTTTTTTACTGGCCTCGTGCGGCGGTGGTGCCGGGCGCGTAGAAGTGCCGACGCACGCGGCGCAGCCAGGCGTCGGCCGGGGCCTCGTCGGGCTGTTCGGGCAGGACGCTGACCGTGTCGTCGAAGGCCCTCTCGAAGCGGCCGAGCAGCGGCAGCGCGGCCTCGGGGTCCGCGGCGACCTGCTCGCCGAAGCGGTGGT
This sequence comes from Streptomyces sp. NPDC006458, assembly GCF_040612135.1. Lineage (NCBI taxonomy): Bacteria > Bacillati > Actinomycetota > Actinomycetes > Kitasatosporales > Streptomycetaceae > Streptomyces > Streptomyces sp. NPDC006458. The sequence goes on from NZ_JBEXPR010000047.1 coordinate 17,682, forward strand.
AGCTCTCCGGATCCTCGACCCGGACGGTCAGCGCGCCGGTGCGGTAAAGCTCGTAGCCCTGCTCGCACAGCCGCTTCAGGTGCCGGGCGTTCTTGGCGATCCGCCTGCGGGTGTCGGCGTCAGGAGTGCCGTCCCCGCGGCCGAGCAGCTTGCGGCACTGCTGGGTGGCGTAGCCGAGGTAGGCGTCGCGGACCCGTCGGGCGCTGAGGAACGAGGCGCGGATGGCGATGAGTTCGTCGCCGAGCGGGGTGCGGACCTCGTACAACTCGTCCGGCAGCCAGACGAGTTCCATCACGGTCGGGTTGCCGCCGAGGGCGAGCCGGCACCACTTGGCCGCCTCGTGCAGGGTGCGGTCGGGGGCCGTGCTGACGTGGGACTCCTTGGGGGTGTGCAGGCCGTGCAGCTCCTCGGTGGGGGCGGCGAACATGCCGAGCCGGTCCACGTCGGAGCCCTCGCGGGCGAGGCCGTACGCGGTGGAGCCGACCACGCCGGACAGGAGGATGTTGGTGACGGTCATAGGAGCCCCCCGGTGACGGATGTGCAGGTCGCGGCCCCGGGCACGGGGACGCGGCAGGCCCCATGATGACCCGGAGGGCACCGGGGCCACCTCGCATTTTTGCCCGCGTCCCGGGCTCCGCCGTCCGGTGGGGGCTGATGCCGTGGGGCTGGGTACCGGTGCGGCTGCTCCCGACCGGTGGGGCTGCTCCCGTCCGGTGGGGGCTGCTCCTGTCCGGTGGGGGCTGATGCCGTGGGGCTGGGTGTCAGTGCGGCTGCTCCCGACCGGTGGGGGCTGCTCCTGTCCGGTGGGGGCTGATGCCGTGGGGCTGGGTGTCAGTGCGGCTGCTCCCGACCGGTGGGGGCTGATGCCGTGGGGCTGGGTGCCGGTAGGCCTCTCGCGTCCGGTGGGGGCTGATGCCGTGGGGCTGGGTGCCGGTGCGGCTCCCGACCCGTGGGGGCCTGCGGCGGCCTGTTCTTTCGGTGGGGGTTGCTGTAGCGCCCCTTGTCGGTGCGTGGTGCGGGGCCGCGCCGGGGGGTCTCCGTCCTCGGTCCGCCGTTCTGGTCTCTTGCGTCGACTGAGGGCGGTGCCCGGCGTCCGCTGCGGGCGGACACCCCCCGACACGTCCCCTTCCCGCCGTGGGCGGCCTGCCCCCCGGGGATGCGCCGTTCTCCGAGCGTTCAACGGTCCCTCATGCCGCAGACCTCGGCCGGCTCCCGGCCTCGCACTAGCGTCCCGGCGTCGACACACCCGACACATGAGTGAGGTTGCGATGTCCGCCCGACACTTCCTCGCCGGCCTGGCCCTGGTGCCGGTGCTCGCGCTGCCCGCGACCGCCCACGCCGGGGGAGACGGCCCCCAAGTGCCGCCCCGCAAGACCCACTTCGACCTCCAGGCCCACCGCGGCGGCCTCGGCATGACGACCGAGTCGTCGCTGGAGGGCTTCGCCAAGGCGCTGCGCCTCGGCGTCTCCACCCTGGAGCTGGACACCCAGATCACCCTGGACCGCAAGGTCGTCGTCACGCACGACCGGCGGGTCAGCGCCGCCAAGTGCCGGGACACGGCCCCCGTCGACCCGGGCGACCCGATGTACCCGTACGTGGGCAAGTACATCAAGGACCTGACCCTGGCTCAGATCCGGACGATGGACTGCGGGTTCCAGCAACTGCCCGGCTTCCCCGAGCAGGAGCAGGTCAAGGGCCACCGGATGGTGGAGCTCAGGGACGTCCTGAACCTGGTCAAGCGCCACAAGGCCAGGCAGGTCGTGCTGAACGTCGAGACCAAGGTCGAGGCGGGCGCCCCCGAGCAGACCGCGCCGCGCGAGCTGTTCGTGCGCCGGGTCCACGAGGAGATCCACGCGTCCGGCATCGAGCGCCAGGTCACGATCCAGTCCTTCGACTGGGGTGCGCTGCGGGCGATGCACGAACTCGCCCCGCACTGGCCTCTGGTGGCCCTGACGAACTACGACTTCCTCCAGGTCGGCAGGCCCGGCGCCAGCCCGTGGCTCGGTGGGATCGACGCCGACGACTACGACGGCGACTTCGTACGGGCCGCGGCGACGATCCCCGGTGTCAGGGCTCTGTCCCCCAACTACGGCTTCCCGCAGAGCGGCAAGGTCGGCGACCCGGGCTTCCGCTTCTACCCGGACCGCAGGATGATCGCCGACGCGCACGCGCGCGGCCTGAAGGTCGTCCCGTGGACCTGCGACGACCCGGCCACCATCGAGGCGCTGATCGATCTCGGCGTGGACGGCGTCATCACGGACTACCCCGACCGCGTGCGGCGGATCATGGCCGACCGGGGGATGCGGCTGCCGAAGGCGTATGTCTCCGCCGGTGACGCGGGAGGCCCGGCCGCCGCAGCTCCGACGCGTGGACACGCCCGTGGTGTGGAATACAGTATGCAATCGGTTTCGCCGCCTGGGAGCATCTGAGACTCCCACCCCGGACGGTCACGGCGACGGCCCGTCCGACGGGCTCCACGTCGACCCGCACCGCAGACGTGGCGGCTCTGCGCGCCCGCAAGCGCGCTGTCGTCGGGGCCCGGCGGGGCCGACAGCTACGTCTTCGCCCACCGGAGCGGCCGGCGGGACGGGCTCAGTGTCGTCGACCCGCTCTCCCCCGAGGGCCGCGCGCGGCACTCGGTCTGCCGGCCGGGGGTGTGGTCGCCGCGGTCACCGAGTCCGGCCCGTCGATATGAAGGGACCGTGTCCGAAACAACGCGAAGGGCCGGTCGGGAGTGATCCCGACCGGCCCTTCGATGGTGTCCGAGGGGGGACTTGAACCCCCACGCCCGATAAAGGGCACTAGCACCTCAAGCTAGCGCGTCTGCCATTCCGCCACCCGGACAAGGTGTCTGCCGCCTGGCGCGGGGCGTTCCCCGCGGCGACATGGACAACAATACCAAGCTTTCGGAGTGCCTTTCACCTGCGTTTCCGCCCGCTGACCTGGCCTCGCCCGCCCGTACGCTCCGAGCGGACCGCCTCACCGCGCGTGACGTGCGGGGCGTCGCCAGACCCCTCTCGTGCGGACGCCCCGAGGCCGCCCGACAGCCCCTCGCGGTCACCGCGCGAGCGGGGCGAGCCGGTCGAAGAGGGCGTCGTCGGTGGACAGGGTGGCGAACAGGGCGCCGTTGACGTTCCTGAGGCCCCGTACGGGAGTTGGCGCCCTCGTCGCACACCTGCGCGACGAACTGCCTACGATCTTGGCATCGAGGCAAGGGGGAGCCATGAACACAGCGGTACAGGAGCCGGGTCGCAGAGTGACGACCCTGGAACTCTTCTTCGATCTCGTCTTCGTATTCACTCTCACCCAGTTGACCGTGCTGCTCGCCGACGACCTGTCCTTCGCGCGGGCCGGCCGAGTGGCACTGATCCTGGTCGTGCTGTTCTGGATGTACGGCGCCTACGCGTATCTCACCAACCAGGTGCCGCCGGACCGGCCTTCGCGACGGCTGCTGCTGATGCTGGGCATGGCCGCGTTCCTGGTGTGCGCGCTGGCCGTCCCCCGGGTGTTCGACGACACCGGGGTGGTGTTCGGGCTCGGGTTCCTCGCAGTGGTCGTCGTCCACACCGTCCTCTACACCCGCAGCCACGGCCCGGACTCCATCTGGTACGGCGTGTCCAACGGGCTGGCGGCGCTGGCGGTGACGGCGGCCGGACTGTTCGACGGGCTCGCGGCGGACGGGTTCTGGCTGCTGGCGGTGGTGCTGCAGTTCGTGACGCCGTTCGTCGCCGAGCACGGGCCCCGGCACCGGGACGGGCGCACGGCCGAGACGATGCGGGTGCAGCTGGGCAGCCTGGACCCCGCGCACTTCGTGGAGCGCCACGGGCTGCTGCTGATCGTCGCGTTCGGCGAGTCGGTCATCGCGATCGGTATCGGCATCGGCGATCTGCCGCTCACGGCGGGCCTGTTGGGCGGGGCGTTCCTGTCACTCGCGGTGGCGGTGGCACTGTGGTGGACGTACTTCGTCCGCGACGAGGAACTCGCCGAGCACGTCTTCCGGTCGGCACCGGCACCCGCGCGCTGGCGCCTGGCGATGAACGCGTACTACTACGCCTTCCTGCCGATGCTGCTCGGCATCGCCTTCTTCGCCGCGGGTGTGAAGAAGTCCATCGGGCACCTCACCGAGCATCTGCACAACGGCCCGGCCCTAGCGCTGGCCGGCGGTGTCGCCCTCTTCCTCGTCGGCGACGTGGCGTTCCGCTCGGTGCTGCGTCTGCACCCGGCCCGCTTCCGCCTGCTCGGTGCCCTCGTCACGCTCGCCGTGGTCCCTCTCGGGACCGGCCTGGGCGCCTACGCCGAACTCCTCGCCCTGGTCGGCGTACTGGTCGCCATGCTCGCGCTGGAGGCACGGGCGGTCACGGCGCCCCGCGAGGGCCGGGAGCCGGCGCGGGCGTGAACCGGCCGGAGACGGCGTGGGCGCGAACCGCGCACCGGCGGCGCCCCGCGGCGCGTCAGGACGTGCCGCGGGCGTTGTACGAGTGCCGGGTGTGCTCGGTGTGCTCGCGCATCAGGCGGCCGGCCAACTGCTCGTCGCGTTCGTCGATCGCGGCGATCAGGGCGCGGTGCTCGGTCCAGGACTGTTCGCCGCGCTGCCGGGCGACGGGCGTGTAGTACCAGCGCACACGCCGGTCGACCTGGCCGGCCAGTTCGGCGAGCACGGCGTTGCCCGACAGCTCCATGACCTTGGCGTGGAAGCGGGCGTTGAGGGCGACGTCGGCGTCCACGTCGTCGTCGGCGACCGCGCGCTCGCCCTCGGCGCACAGCTCCTGAAGCGCGCTCACGCCCGCGGCGTTCGCGCCCTTGGCGGCCAACCGGGCGGCCTCCGCCTCCAGCAGCGTGCGCACGGTGAGGAGCTGGTCGGCCTCCTGCTCGGTCGGCTCGTGCACGAACGCGCCCTGGGCGGGACGCAGATCGACCCAGCCCTCGGTGTTGAGCCGCTGGAGCGCCTCGCGCACCGGCTGCCGGGAGACACCGAGGTGCCCGGCGAGTTCGCTCTCGACGAGGTGCTGGCCCGGCTGGAGGGCGCGGGTGGTGATCAGCTCCAGCAGCGCCTCGTAGACCCGCTCCCGCAGCGGCCCCGGCCGTTCGAGCTTCGGCACCGTCCCCTGGGGCAGTCCGGTCGACAACATGCGTCCCTCCTCGGCGGAGCCGTGTACGGCAGGCCGAAGCCGGTGAATTGGCTTTCGTCTACAGTCTACGGCGCACGGTCGACGCCGGCGGAGGGCTCAAGGACAGCGCACGACCTGCCCGGCGTAGGACAGGTTCCCGCCGAAGCCGAAGAGCAGGACCGGGTCGCCGGTGGAGACGACGCCCTGTTCCACGAGCTTGGAGAAGGCCAGCGGGATGCTCGCGGCGGAGGTGTTGCCCGACTCGACGACATCGCGGGCGACGACGGCGTGGACCGCGCCGATCTTCCCGGCGAGCGGCTCGATGATCCGCAGGTTGGCCTGGTGCAGCACGACCGCGGCGAGCTGCTCCGGGGTGAGGCCCGCCCGCTCGCAGGCCTGCCGGGCGAGCGGCGGAAGCTGCTGGGTGGCCCAGCGGTAGACGCTCTGCCCCTCCTGTGCGAACCGCGCGGGCTCCCCCTCGATGCGCACGGCGTGCCCCATCTCGGGGACCGAGCCCCACAGCACGGGCCCGATGCCGGGCTCGACGCCCTCCGGGCAGGCCTCGACGACGGCGGCCCCCGCTCCGTCGCCGACGAGGACGCAGGTCGTGCGGTCGGTCCAGTCGGTCACCGCGGACATTTTGTCGGCGCCGATGACCAGCGCGCGCCGGGCCGCGCCCGCGCGGACGGTGTGGTCGGCGGTGGCCAGCGCGTGGGTGAAGCCGGCGCACACCACGTTGATGTCCATGGCGGCGGGCCGGGGGATGCCGAGGCGGGCGGCGACTCGCGCGGCGGTGTTCGGGGACCGGTCGACGGCCGTGGAGGTGGCGACGAGCACGAGGTCGATGTCGGCGGGGGTCAGCCCCGCCGCCGCGAGCGCCTTGGCGGCGGCGTGCGCGGCCAGCTCGTCCACGGGCTCGTCGGGCCCCGCGATGTGACGGGTGTGGATGCCGACACGGCTCCTGATCCATTCGTCACTGGTGTCGACCATCCGGGCCAGGTCCTCGTTGGTGAGTACTCCGGCGGGCTGGTAGTGGCCGACGGCGGCGATGCGCGAGCCGTTCATGTCTGGTGGACCCCCTGTGGCCTCAAGTTGCGGGATCCACCAGTCTTGTCAGTGACTGATCGGTAGCCCGGCAGGTGAAGGAACAGGAATCACGCGTCCTGGTTGTCGGCTTCGGTCAGAGCCGGGGGGCGCGCGTGTGCGTCCCTTTGCCGATCATCGAGGCATACTGTAGACAATATTTCGTCGATGAGGTGTGAATGTCGGCGCGATCCGGACGTTCTCGGCCCCCTCCGCGGTACTCCCTCGACCGAACGGAGAGTTCCCCCCGTGAGAGTCCCCGTTCCATCGGCGCCTGTGTCGGTGCCGCCCTGCACCGCGGGCGCCGACGTCCGTCTCGTCGCCCGTGGACCGCACATCACGGTGAATTCGCCGCGCGGGCTGAGCACCCGTACCCCGTCCCGCCTCATGGCCACCGTCCGCGCCCACGCCACCGACGACCCTGCCGAGATCGGCCCGGCGCCTGAAGGGCACCCCTTTCTCCGTCGGCGAGCCCGACCGCGGCGTGTCCGGGCGGTGCCTGCCGTTCGGCGCGGTCATGGCGGCCGACGGGCCGAGGTGCCGAGGTGCCGACGGGCCGAGGTGCCGACGGGCCGACGGGCCGAGGTGCCGACGGGCCGAGGTGCCGGTCGAACCCGGCCCGCGCAACGACATCCGGCTGAAGCCGCCCGGCGACATCTCCCCGCTCGGACTCGGCGTCCTGCTCGCCGCGGTGGTCGAGCCTGGCGGATTTCACCGGCGCCGGCGTGCCCGCCCTGCGCACGGTCCACGCCAACTCGGACCTGCCGGCCCTGCGAACGGCCGCATGATGTGCAGGACAATGATGGCGTGAACCGACGGAACCGGGGCTGATGGGCGCATGGGACGAGTCACGGAACGACGCAAGGTGATCCGGATCCGGGACGGGGCGGTCTCCGCCCGCCCGGACACCCTGGTCGCCGAGGAACCGCTGGAGATACGGCTGAACGGCAGGGCACTGGCGATCACCATGCGCACACCTGGCGACGACTTCGCGCTCGCCGCCGGGTTCCTGGTCAGCGAGGGGGTCCTCGCCGAGCGGAAGGACCTGCAGAACATCGTCTACTGCGCGGGCGCCAAGGTGGGGGTCCCCCCAGGCCCCTCTGGCGCTGGGGGAGAGTCGAACACGTACAACGTCGTCGACGTGAGGACCGCCCAGGGTGTGGTGGTCCCGGACATCACGCTGGAGCGGAACGTGTACACCACGTCCTCCTGCGGGCTGTGCGGCAAGGCCAGCCTGGACGCGGTGCGCACGACGGCACGCTGGCCGATCTCCGACACTCCCCCGCTCCGGGTCGAACCCGAACTGCTGGCCGGGCTGCCCGACAGGCTGCGCGCGGCCCAGCGCGTGTTCGACCGGACGGGGGGCCTGCACGCGGCGGCGCTGTTCTCCGAGGACGGGGAGCTGATCGACGTACGCGAGGACGTGGGCCGGCACAACGCGGTCGACAAGCTGGTCGGCCGGGCGCTCCAGGACGGGCGGCTGCCGCTGTCGCGGGCGATCCTGCTGGTCTCCGGGCGGGCCTCGTTCGAACTGGCGCAGAAGGCGGTCATGGCCGGCATCCCGGTGCTCGCGGCGGTGTCCGCGCCGTCGTCGCTCGCCGTGGACCTGGCCGCCGAGACCGGGCTGACCCTGGTCGGGTTCCTGCGGGGCAGCTCCATGAACGTGTACGCGGGGGAGGAGCGCGTCGCCATGCGGTCGGCGGCCGGGGCCTGACCGATCCGGCCGCCGTGCGCGGGGGCCCCGTGGACCGGGCGCCCCGCACCGGCTGACGTCGCCGGGGATGTCCGTCGACGCCCGCGCACGACAGCGCACGGGGGCCGGGATCGGCCTGCTGCTCGCCCTGGTGCTCGGGGCGGTGCTGTTCAGGACGCTGCCCGAGGGCGGGGACGAGGCGGACGGCGGCTGCGCGCCCCGGACCGTCGGGTCCTGGTCCGCCGACGACGCGCTCACCTGCGAGTTCGCCCGCTACGGCGACGACGCGGCCCGCTCCGACGACTGGACCGGCGGCGACGGCACGCACTCGGTGCGGCTGCCGGACGGACGGCTGCTGTGGCTGTTCTCCGACACCTACCTGGGCCGGGTGTACGCCCCGCCCAACCCCTCCGGCGAGTCCGCCTCCTGGCGCGACGCCGCAGCTCCCCTGGTGCGCGACTCGGCCGTGCTGATGCGCGACGGCCGCCTGGAGAGCACGCTGCCCACCCCGCTCTTCCCGGACCCCGCGCCCGGTCAGTGGCGCCGGCCGGTGGCCGCCCGGGTCGAGCCCCGCTCCCCCGGCGCGGCCGAACAGGTCCTGCGCGTCCTGCTGTGGGTGCGCGCCGCCGGACAGCCGCCCTGGATCTACGGCGTGCCTCTCGCCACCGAGGTCGCCACGCTCTCGCTGCCCGGCCTGCGCCTGGAGTCCACGGTGCGGGTGCGCGACGAGCAGGGGGTGCCGGACCCGTCCCGGCGCGTGCTGTTCGGGACGACGCTCGTGGCGGAGGACGGCTGGACGTACGTCTACGGCGGCGACGACGGCCGCCCCGCCGGGCGGCAGGTCTCCTCGGCGTACGTCGCCCGGGTGCCCGAGGGCGGGCTCGGCGACCCGTCCGCCTGGGAGTACTGGACGGGCCAGGGGTGGTCGGCCGGGGTACGGCCCGGCGCGGTGCTCGGGGACCGGACGCGCCGCGGCGTGGGCAGTGCCTTCTCGGTGGTGCGGGACGGGCGGACGTATGTGCTGTTCACCATGGCCGCGGGAACGGCCGGACTGGCCACCGTGACCTCGTACTGGTCCTGCTCCCCCACCGGACCCTGGCACGGCCCGGCCCGAGGCTTCGGGCCGCCGCTGCCGGGCTCCGGGGTGGCCGCGTACAACCCGCAGACGCACCCCGAACTGAGCGGCGGCGGACGGCTCGTGCTCAGCCACGACGTCAACCGGCTCGACCCGGCGGGCGCGGCCGCGCAGCTCAACGGGGATGTCGCCCTGTACCGGCCGCGGTTCTTGACGCTGCGGCTGAGGAACGCGCGCTGACCGGTTCGTCGGGGTCACGGGAGCGGCGCCCCGCGATCACCGCGCACACCATCAGCTGCATCTGGTGGAACAGCATCAGCGGCAGCACGGCCAGCGAGGCCTGCGCGCCGAACAGCACGCTCGCCATGGGCAGTCCGGCGGCCAGGGACTTCTTCGAGCCCGCGAACTGGATGGCGATCCGGTCCCCGCGGCCGAAGCCCAGCGCCCGGGAGCCGTACCAGGTCAGCGCCAGCATCACGGTGAGCAGCACGGCCTCGACCAGCAGCAGGCCGCCGAGCCGCAGCGGGCTGACCCGGTGCCAGATGCCCTGGACCATGCCCTCGCTGAACGCCGTGTAGACGACCAGCAGGATCGAGCCGCGGTCGACCAGGCCCAGCACCTTCTTGTGCCGCCGGACGAAGCCCCCGATCCAGGGTCGCAGCAGTTGCCCGGCGAGGAACGGCACCAGGAGCTGCAGCACGATCTTCACCAGCGCGTCGGGCGAGAACCCGCCGGCACCGCCGCCCAGCAGGAGGGCCGCGAGAAGCGGGGTGAGCACGATGCCCACGAGGGAGGAGAAGGAACCGGCGCAGATCGCGGCGGGCACGTTGCCGCGGGCGATGGAGGTGAAGGCGATCGAGGACTGGATGGTCGAGGGGACCAGGGTGAGGAAGAGCAGGCCCTGGTAGAGCGGCTGGGTCAGCAGCACCGGGACGAGGCCGCGGGCTGCCAGCCCCAGCAGCGGGAAGATCACGAAGGTGCAGGCCAGGACCGTGAGGTGCAGCCGCCAGTGCCGCAGGCCCTCAAGCGCCTCGACGGTGGACAGGCGCACGCCGTACAGGAAGAACAGCAGCGCGATCGCCACGTCGGAGGCGCCGGAGGCGATGTCCGCGCCCACGCCGCGCGCCGGGAGCAGGGCGGCGAACCCCACGGTCCCGAGCAGCAGCAGGACGTACGGATCGATCGGCAGCCGGCTCGGCCACGTCAGGCGTTTCACGGTGCTCGGTGCTCCCCTCTGTCCTCGTGTCCTCTGTCCTCGTGTCCTCGGATCCTTGCCGTACGGGCCCGGCCCGCCTCGCGCCGACGGGTCCCCGATCCATCCTGCCTCTCCCCTGGCCGATCGGGAATCCCGTACACCGCGCTTACTGTCATCACGTTCCGCGATAACCTCGGACCGTGTACGACGCCGCCCATCTGCGTACCTTCCTCGCCGTGGCCCAGACGCTGAGCTTCACCCAGGCCGCACGGCGGCTGGGGCTGCGCCAGTCGACGGTGAGCCAGCACGTGCGGCGGCTGGAGGAGGCGGCCGGCCGGACCCTGTTCAGCCGGGACACCCACTCGGTGGAGCTGACCGAGGACGGCGAGGCGATGCTCGGCTTCGCGCGGCGGATTCTGGAGGTGCACGAGCAGGCGGCCGCGTTCTTCACCGGCACCCGGCTGCGCGGGCGGCTGCGGTTCGGCGCCTCGGAGGACTTCGTGCTGACCCGGCTGCCGGAGATCCTCGAACGGTTCCGGCACGACCATCCCGAGGTCGACCTGGAACTGACCGTCGAGCTGTCGGGCACGCTGCACGAGCAGCTCACGGCCGGGAAGCTGGATCTGGTGCTGGCCAAGCGGCGGGCGGGCGATCCGCGCGGGCAGCTGGTCTGGCACGACCGGCTGGTGTGGATCGGCGCCGAGCGGCTGCGGCTCGATGCGGGCCGGCCGGTGCCGCTGATCGTCTATCCGCCGCCCGGCATCACCCGGGCGATGGCGCTGGAGGCGCTGGAGCGGGAGGGCCGCGACTGGCGCGTCGCGTGCACCAGCGGCAGCCTCAACGGACTGGTCGCCGCGGCCCGGGCCGGCCTCGGCGTGATGGCCCACTCCCGCGGCCTGATCCCGCCCGGCCTGGTCCGGGTGCCGGACCGCGCGGGCCTGCCCGAACTGGGCAGGGTCGACTTCGTCCTGGTCCACAACCGTGGCCGCGCCTCGGCCCAGGGCCCGGCGGACGCCCTCGCGGCGGCGGTGCTCGCGGGCGGGGTACGGCCGGAGCGGGGCGGGCGGCGCGAGCCGGTGTGACGGGCCGGGGCCCTCGCCCGGGGGCGCTCGCCGGGCCGGCCCGGAGCGAACCGGAGTGGCGGATTCAGCCGATCCGGCGCTGACCGCGGTGAGGCCGGCCCTCGCGTCCGGCCGACGGGCCGGGAAGGGCCGCGCCGCCGGGGCCGGAAGGCGGGCCGGGGAAGGGCCGCGCCGCCGGGGCCGGAAGGCGGGCCGGGGAAGGGCCGCGCCGCCGGGGCCGGAAGGCGGGGCTCGGGTCGTACAGATTCCGTGGAGATTGCGGCCCCGAAACTTACTGGATCGTCAGGAAGCTGTCCGGACCTTCCCCGTCTGCACGTTATTTACCCCGCTGACCAGTGCCGACCTGAGCACCGCTCCGCTTTCGGGGCCCTCCCCCTCTCCGATGCTGGTGGGGTAGCTTTCACGGCGCTGCGGGGCGCCACATCGAGGCGGGAGCGGGTTTGCGCGAGTTCACCAACCCTCCGTTGGCGTTGGCACCGCCGGTGGGCGGCCTTGCCGACGTCGTCTTCGAGCACGCCCAGGAGGACCCGCAGCAGATCGCACTCGGCCGCAAGGACGAGTCCGGGCAGTGGCGGGACGTGACCGCGGCCGAGTTCCGCGACGAGGTGCTCGCGCTGGCCAAGGGCCTGCTCGCGCAGGGCGTCCGGTTCGGTGACCGGGTCGCCATCATGTCCCGCACCCGCTACGAGTGGACCCTGTTCGACTTCGCGCTGTGGACCATCGGCGCCCAGGTGGTGCCGCTGTACCCGACCTCCTCGGCCGAGCAGGTCTTCTGGATGCTGTACGACGCCGAGGTGACGGCCGCGGTCGTGGAGCACGAGGACCACGCCATGACCATCGCCACCGTCATCGACCGGCTGCCCCGACTCGACCGGCTGTGGCAGCTCGACGAGGGCTGTGTGCAGGAGCTCTACGAGGCCGGGGCGCATCTGGACGACGACGTGGTGCACCGGCACCGCCGCGCGGTCACTCCCGAGTCGGTGGCCACCGTCATCTACACCTCGGGCACGACCGGGCGCCCCAAGGGCTGTGTGCTCAGCCACGGCAACTTCATGTACGAGGCGGACACCGTCATCGAGCGCTGGGAGCCGGTGTTCCACTCCCGCAAGGGCGACGAGGCCGCCACCCTGCTGTTCCTGCCGCTCGCGCACGTCTTCGGACGGATGGTGGAGGTGGCCGCGATCCGCGGCAAGGTGCGCTTCGGGCACCAGCCGAGGCTGGACGCCGCCGCGCTGCTGCCGGACCTGGCCGCCTTCCGGCCGACGTTCGTCCTGGCCGTGCCCTACATCTTCGAGAAGGTGTTCGCGGCGGCTCGTCGCAAGGCCGAGAAGGAAGGCAGGGCCGGGCCGTTCGACAAGGCGGTCGGGGTCGCGGTGAAGTACGCCGACGCCGTGGAGGAGAAGGTCTGGGGCATCGGTCCCGGCCCGTCGGCGGGGCTGCGCATGCAGCACCAGTTCTTCGACAAGCTCGTGTACGCCAAGGTGCGCGCGGCGATGGGCGGCCGCATCCGCAACGCCATGTCGGGCGGCTCGGCGATGGACCGGCGGCTCGGGCTGTTCTTCGCGGGCGCGGGCGTGCAGATCTACGAGGGCTACGGCCTGACCGAGTCCACCGCCGCCGCCACCGCCAACCCGCCCGAGCGCACCCGCTACGGCACGGTGGGCCGGCCCGTGCCCGGCGTGACGGTGCACATCGCCGAGGACGGCGAGATCTGGCTGCGCGGCCAGAACGTGTTCCAGGGATACCTCAACAACCCCAAGGCCACCGACGAGACCCTGCACGACGGCTGGCTGGCCACCGGCGACGTCGGCCAGATCGACGAGGACGGCTACCTCACCATCACCGGCCGCAAGAAGGAGATCCTGGTGACCTCCGGCGGCAAGAGCGTCTCCCCCGGTGTGCTGGAGGAGCGGGTGCGCGAGCATCCGCTGATCCACCAGTGCGTCGTCGTCGGCAACGACCGCCCCTTCGTCGCGGCGCTGATCACCCTCGACCGGGAGGCGGTCGAGCACTGGCTGACCATGCGCAACAAGCCGCGGCTGACCTCCGCCGAGCTGGTGCACGATCCGGATCTGGAGGCCGAGGTGCGGCGGTCGGTGGTCGCGGCCAACACGCTGGTGTCCCAGGCCGAGTCCATCCGCACCTTCCGCATCCTGGCGCAGCCCTTCACCGAGGAGCACGGTCTGCTCACGCCGTCGCTGAAGCTCAAGCGCAAGGCGATCGAGAAGGCGTACGCGTCGGAGGTCGACGCGCTGTACGAGGTGTGAGGCGCGGTGCCGGGGGTGCGGTGCCGGGGGCTCCGGTGCCGGTGCCGGTGCCGGTGCCGGTGCCGGTGCCGCGAGGGTGGCGCGAGGGTGCCGGGGGCAGGAATGCGTCCCGGTCCGTGATCGTTGACCATGGGCGTACCACCGGACAGCGAACGACGAATCGAGAGCTCGTGAGCAGCAAGGTCCCCCCGATCATCCTCAACAACGGTGTCGAGATGCCCCAGCTGGGCTTCGGCGTCTGGCAGGTGCCGGACGCCGAGGCGGAGCGCGCGGTCGCCACGGCGCTGGAGACCGGGTACCGCAGCATCGACACAGCGGCGATCTACGGCAACGAGGAGGGCACCGGCAAGGCCATCGCCGCCTCCGGCGTACCGCGCGAGGAGGTCTTCGTGACCACCAAGCTCTGGAACAGCGACCAGGGCTACGACTCCACGCTGCGCGCCTTCGACGACTCCGCCGCCAAGCTCGGCCTGGAGTACGTGGACCTGTACCTGATCCACTGGCCGACCCCGGCCCGCGACAGGTACGTCGACACCTACCGGGCGTTCGAGCGGCTCCTCGGGGACGGCCGGGTCCGGGCCATCGGCGTCTCCAACTTCCTGCCGGAGCACCTGGAACGCCTCATCGAGGAGACGTCGGTCATCCCGGCGGTCAACCAGATCGAGCTGCACCCGCACCTCCAGCAGCACGCCGCCCGCGCCTATCACGCGGAGCAGGGCGTCCACACCGAGGCCTGGTCCCCGCTGGGCCAGGGCAAGGGCCTGCTGGAGGTCCCGGCGATCGTCGCCGTCGCCCAGAAGCACGGCCGTACTCCGGCCCAGGTCGTCCTGCGCTGGCACCTCCAGCAGGGCACCGTCGTGATCCCGAAGTCCGTGACCCCGTCCCGGATCAGGGAGAACATCGACGTCTTCGACTTCAGCCTGGACATCGAGGACCTGGCCGCGATCGGCGCCCTCAACGAGGACCGCCGTCTGGGCCCGGACCCGGCGAAGTTCGACATGGCCTGACCGGGGTGGCCTTCGCGACGGCCTGACCGGACGCGGTGCGCACGGCCGGGCCGCCGTCGGGACCGCCCCGGCCGGCGGCCGTCACAGCGTCCGCGTCGCCGTGTGCACCGTGTGGGCCGCCAGGACGAACACGTCGGGACGGTGGTGGACGCTCGCGCCGTCGGACGGGTCGAGGAGACGGTCGAGGGTGGCGCGGTCCTCGGCGTCCAGTTCGTCGGCCATGGCCTCGCGGAGCCGGGACAGGGTCGCGGCGACGTAGGCGCGGGCGCGGTCCGTGGCCGGGGCGGGGAGGTCGAGCAGGAAGGTGCGGGTGCCGGTGGGCTTCAGCCCGGCCGAGGCGAGCAGGGCGGCCCAGTCCTCGGCCTCGTCGACCACGCCGGGCAGTGAGGCCCGCATCCGGGCGAACCACTCGGACTCGACGACGTCCAGCCGGGCCTGGAGGCCGGGGCGGCCGATGCCGATGTCGCGGGGCAGGAAGCGGGTCGGCAGGCCGCCCTCCATCAGGGCGATGGTGCCGCCGGGGGCGAGATGCCCGGCGAACGCGGCGAGCGCGGCCCGCTGGTCGCCGAGGTGGTGCAGGCTGCGGCTGGCCCACAGCAGGTCGGCTGGGTAGTCGAGGTCGCCTAGGACGCCGGGCAGTTCGCCGGCCAGGGTGCCGAAGCGGTCCGCGACGCCCAGTCGCCCGGCGCGGGCGCGGGCCCGTTCCAGCAACGGCTCGTTGCCGTCGACGGCGACGACCCGGGCGCCGGGGAAGGTGTCGGCGAGCAGACAGGCGACCACACCGGGGCCGCTGCCCGCGTCGACGACCAGGCCGGGATCGGTCTGCCGCTTGCCGAGCCAGGCCAGGGCGTGCTCGTACAGCGGCGTGAACAGCTCCGCCTGCGACTCCAGCAGGGGGCCCATCTCGGCCCAGTCGATGTCGGTGGTGTCGTGGGGGTGGTGCCCCTGGCCGGGCTCGCGGTGCCCCGAGCCGTCGTGCTCGCCGTGCCGGTGGTGTGCGTGCGCCATGCTGGTCAGCCTCTCGTCCGTATGCGGCCAGCGTGCGCCGACGCACCGGGGCGGGGCCAGTCCTGTTGCCGGAACCGCAAAAGCGGCGGCCTTGTGTTGCCGTCGCGGTGCGGCGGGAACCCGCCGGGACCGGGACCACTGCCGGTCCCGGCGGGGCATACCCGTCAGCCGGTCAGGACAGCGGCGGGTACGCGTTCCGCATCAGCTGCTGAAACTGTGCCGAGAACCACTGCCCGGACAGGGGCGCGTCCGGCAGGGAGCCCGACATGCTGTTGCCGTTGCGGGCGTTGCCGGTGTACGTCGGGTCGCACATCCGGTCGAAGCCCTTGCCCTCGTTGTTCGGGATCTCCTTGCCGGCGCCGTCGGACTCGCCCGGGGGCTTCATCCAGACGTAGGCGTCGATCCCGGCGGCGGGAGCGGCCTGCGGACGTTCACCGAGACCGGCTCCGGACTGGTTGCACCAGTTGCCGAGGTGGATCCGGCGGTCGTAGCGGCCGCCGTTGACGTAGGTGTCGACGCTGGTGGTCGCGGCGGGGCCGGTCGGCCGCTGGGTGCCGCCCCAGCCGTTGCGGGAGGTGTCGATCAGCATGCCCAGCTTCGAGTCGAAGCCGATGGAGACCAGCTTGTCGCGCATGGCCTGGGCGTACGACAGCTCGTCGGTGCAGCGGTTGCAGTCGACCCACTTGGACTGGCGCACGGACGTCCCGTTCACCATGTCCGTGATCTTGAAGTTGTCCTCCTTCAGCGCGCTGTAGTTGGCGGTGTCGACGATGAAGCCGTGGACGTCGGCGACGGTCGCGCCCTCCGTGGTGGACGCGGACTTGAACATGTCCGCGGAGGCGCCGAAGTTGTCGTCCCAGCCGAGCCAGCCGTGGTGGCCGGCGTCGATGTAGTTGTAGACGTTGGCGATGTCGCCGAGCTTGTTCAGGGCGTAGCCGACGCCCTTCCGGTAGTTGCCGTTGGCCTTCATCACGTCACAGTCGGGCGTGGCCGTGGGGCGTCCCGAGACGTTGGTGACGAGGTTGGGCAGCGAGTCGATCTCGACCGTGGTGACGATCCGCAGGCCGCTGTACTTGTCGGCCCGCTACTCCTTCCGGAACGCCCGCAGGCTGAACACCGGGTCCGGACGCGGGCGTTCCTGGTCGGGGAGGGCGGCCAGGCGGGCCGCGAAGGTCTCGGTGAGGGGGTCGTCGGGGGCGAGGGTGACGAACCAGCCGCGACGCAGGTCCGCGAGGGTGCGGCGGGGGCTGCGGCCCTGGCCGCGGCCGGTGAAGCTGGCCCGGCCGGCGGGCGCGAGCCCGTGCGCGGCGGTGAGGGCGGTGACCCGCTCGGCGGTGTCGTGTGCGGGGCTGCGCGGCCGGGAGGAGAGGACCGCGTCGATGTCGCTGCCGACGTTGTGCGCGGCGGCCTTGTCGACCGTGGTGACGTACACCCCGCCGGGCCGCAGCACCCGGGCGCACTCGGCGACGACCCGCCGTACGTCGATGTCGTCGAGCAGGTGCAGCAGCCAGACGCTCACCACCGCGTCGAACGAGGCGTCCGGGAAGGGCAGCCGGCGGCCGTCGCCGACGACGACCGTGCCGGGCAGCCGGGCCACGGCCGTGCGGGCCATGCCGAGGGCCAGGTCGACGCCCGCCACACGGGTGCCGGGGCGGGCGGCGGCCAGGCGCCGGGTGACGATGCCGGTGCCGCAGGCCACGTCCAGCAGCCCGGCGCACTCCTGCGGGAGCAGGCCCAGGACGGCCTCGGCCGCGGCGGCGGCCCGGGGCTCGCCGCCGCGCAGGGCGTCGTATGCGTCGGCTTCCTTGTCGTAGTCGAGCACACGCCACCCCCGGCCGTTCGATGATCGATCAGCCGGATCAGCTTGCCCCATGGGCGGGCGCGAGGTCTTCGACTTTTCTCGCCAGGTCGAAGTCCAGCGCGGTGACCGCCCCGCCGGCACTGTGCGTGTTCACCGACAGACGGACGGTGTTGTAGCCGAGGGTGAGGTCGGAGTGGTGGTTCAGCTCCTCCTGGATCCGGGCGATGTGCACCACGAGCGCGGTCGCGGCGGGGTGGGACGCGAGGCGGTAGGTGCGCACGAGGCGGTCGTCCTCGACCGCCCAGCCCGGCAGCTCGGCCAGCCGGTCCTCGATCTCCTTCTGGGACAGGGGTTCGACGGCCACGGCATGGCTCCCTTCCTGGGGGGACGCGTACCTGTCCAGCCTGCCCGGCTCGACTACGGTCGTCCACATGACCACACCCCTGTCCGCCGCCATCTGCGCCTCCGCCACCGGCACCGCCTCCGCCTCTGCCTCTGCCTCTGCCTCTGCCTCTGCCTCCGACAAGGGCGTCGGCACGCTGCTGCGGGCCTGGCGCGAGCAACGCCGGGTGAGCCAGCTGGATCTGGCACTGCGCGCCGGCTCCTCCGCCCGGCACATCAGCTTCGTCGAGACGGGCCGCTCCCGTCCCAGCGAGGAGATGGTGCTGCGCCTCGCCGAGCACCTCGACGTCCCCGTACGGGAGCGCAACGCCCTGCTGCTGGCGGCCGGTTATGCCCCCCGGTACTCCGAGACCCGGTTGGACGACCCGGCGCTGCGCTCGCTGCGCGAGGGCATGGAGCGGCTGATCCAGGTCTATGAGCCCTACCCGGCGCTGGTGCTCGACGCGACGTACAACGTGGTGGCCGCCAACCGGGGCATCCTGATGCTGATGGACGGCCTGTCCGAGGAGCTGCTCGCGCAGCCGCTGAACGCGATGCGGCTGACCCTGCACCCGAAGGGCCTCGCGCCCCGCATCCGTAATCTGGCGGAGTGGCGCGGGCATCTGCTGGCCCAGATGCAGCGGCAGATCGCCCTGCACCGCTCGCAGCCGCTGCGGGAGCTGTACGAGGAGGTGTCGGCGTACCCGGTGCCCGAGGGGGCGGCCGGTGCGGAGCCCGAGGCGCCGGTGCCGTATTTCGCGCTTCCGCTCCAGGTGGAGCACGAGGGCCGGGTGCTGTCGTTCATCTCCTCGATCTCCACGTTCAACACCCCCGTGGACGTGACCGTCGCCGAGCTGGCCATCGAGACACTGCTCCCGGCCGACCCCGCGACGGTCAAGTACCTTCACTCACTCATGGACTGACGGTTCCTCAGAGCCATGTGCTGCAGGAGGGCGAACCCGGCGACGGTGACGGCCTGGAGCACGGTCCACACCGCGCCCGCGGTGGTCGGGGTCAGCCACAGCCCGAGCGCGACGGAACTCAGGGCCGCCCAGGCGAGGTTGGTCTCCACCACGGCCCTGACCGGCAGGGCGGCGGGGCGGGCCCGAAAGGCGAGGGCGGCCACCGCGACCGCGTACACGGTGAGGATCGCGCCCAGTTCCAGCAGCAGCGTGGAGTCGACACCGAGCAGGCGGCCCAGCGGGCCGGAGGCGGTGAGGTAGGCGAGGCCGTTCGCGCCTGTCACGACCGCGTCGAGGGCGAGGAAACGCCGCAGCACGGCGTTCGGCTCCTGAGTGCGGGCGAGGGCGGCGAGCGTGATTGCGGACATGGTGAGTCACCCTCCGTCGGGTGGAGTTGAGGCCGGGCCGGGTTCCGGCCGGAGTGCGCCGGCCGGAGCCCGTGGAACAACCATGGCCCGGCGGGGCGGCGGGGTCGATTACCCGCGAGGTAATGCCCGCCCACCGAGGTGGGATGCCGTCCTCGTCGGCGGCTGCCGGGCCGCGAGTGGCTCGACGCGCCCACACGGCGGAACCGCGGATGGCCCCAGCCCCGTGCCCCTTTCACCCGCGCCGCCGGGCCGCCCCTGCCTGTCGCGCCTACTCCGCGGAACCGCGGATCGACACCGCCCCGCGTCCCTTTTGGGGCGCTCCGAACGTGTCGAGCGCCTCACGTCCGCACGCGTGAGCGAAACCGAACGGCATGACACACTGCCCCCAGGCTTTCGGCGCGTAGGGGAGGCGTGGCGTGAGTGAGCGGCGGCCCGCGCCCACCGTGGGCCAGGTGGTGCTCGGCAAGCGGCTTCAGGAGCTGCGGGAGGCGGCCGGGCTGAAGCGCGAAGAGGCGGCCCAGGTGCTGCGTGTGGCACCGGCGACCGTGCGCCG
The DNA here is from genome assembly GCF_040612135.1 of Streptomyces sp. NPDC006458. Lineage (NCBI taxonomy): Bacteria > Bacillati > Actinomycetota > Actinomycetes > Kitasatosporales > Streptomycetaceae > Streptomyces > Streptomyces sp. NPDC006458. Next base: position 37,265 of record NZ_JBEXPR010000047.1, read on the forward strand.
CATGGAGATGGCCGAGGTCGCGCTCAAGATCCCTTACGTGCAGGTCCTGTTGGAGACGTACGGCGTGCCGCAGGGCGAGGCCGAGGCGTTCGTGGCGCTCGCCGAGGAGGCCAACCGGCCCGGCTGGTGGCAGCGTTACCACGACGTGCTGCCGGACTGGTTCAGCATGTACGTCAGTCTGGAGGGCGCCGCCCGGCTGATCCGCTCCTACGAGCCGCACTTCGTGCCCGGCCTGCTCCAGACCGAGGACTACGCGCGTGCCGTGCTGGACGCCGGGACGGTAGGGCCGATAGGGCCCGACGCAGTCGAGCGGCACGTGTCACTTCGCATGGAACGCCAGCGGCTGCTGGAGCGGGAGAACCCGCCCCACCTGTGGGTGATCATGGACGAGACCGTGCTGGCCCGGCCGGTGTGCAGCCGCGCCGAGGTGATGCGCGAGCAGCTGGACAGGCTGCTGGAGGCCGCCGAGCACCCCCGGATCACGCTCCAGGTCGCCGAGTTCGCGAGCGGTCCGCACCCGGGGACGTACGCGCCCTTCTCCCTGTTCCGCTTCGCCGAACCGGAGCTGCCCGACATGGTGTTCACCGAGTATCTGACCGGCGCCCTCTATCTCGACTCGCGCCGGGAGGTCTCCGCCCATCTGGAGGTCCTGGACCATGTCACGGCGCACGCCGCGCCGGCCCAGCGCACCAAGGCGATCCTCCGGGAGTACCGCGAGCGCTACTGACCACACGGCCGGGCAACACCCCGCACCGTTTCGTCGAGGAGCACAGCCCGTATGGGTGGCGCGCAAGCCCTGACCTGCGGCCGCGCCCCTCCCGTACGGCATGACCCGTACGGGCGCCGAGAACGGGTGCGCTCTCCCGCTCGCCTCTAGGTTCGAGTCACGAGGCGAGCAAGGGAGCGCACGTGACCGACACGCGGATCCCGCCCACCGAGCCGGGCGCGGCCCTGCTGCGCGCGGGGCGGTTCTTCCGGCCCGGCACGCCCGCACCCGATCTGCACAGCATCGGCCTGGTCGGCGGCCGGGAGGCGGACGCCTTCTACCGGGACCGCTGGAGCCACGACAAGGTCGTGAACTCCACGCACGGCGTGAACTGCACGGGCTCGTGCCGCTGGAAGGTGTACGTCAAGGACGGGATCATCACCTGGGAGACCCAGCAGACGGACTACCCGTCGGTGGGCCCGGACCGCCCCGAGTACGAGCCCCGCGGCTGCCCGCGCGGCGCCGCGTTCTCCTGGCCACGACCAGTTCCACGGCCTCGGCCCAGGTCGCCCGCAGCAGGCGGAGACGACCGGTATGCGCGGCGGCATCCACAACTCGCTGACCCGGGTGCCGCTCAAACCATGTACCGGCTGCCGGCGATCGGCAAGTACGAGCAGCGGTACGTCATTCCGGCCGCGGCCGTGGGCGACGCGCGCCCGGCTGGAGGAGTCGGCGCTGCCCGAGGGGTGCAGCCTCGACTACGAGGGCGGCCCCGGGATGGGCGGCGACGGGCCGTTCGGCCAGGACTCCGGCCGCAGACGGCTGCCGCTGGTGTCGGTGGAGAACTTCCATGTGCTGCGGGGGCGGCAGACCTCGGACGACGCGAAGGAGGCCTGATGCCCTCGGACGCCGTGCTGTACCAGGCGGCCGCGCTGTGTCTGACGTACCCGGACGACGACTTCCGGGCGCGGCTGCCGCTGCTGCGCGAAGCCGCCCCGCAACTGCGGGAGTTCACCGACCACGCTGCCGTCACACCGGACCGTGAGCTGGCCGAGCACTATGTGCGGGTCTTCGACCTCAAGAACCGGCACAGCCTGTATCTGAGCTGGTGGCGAGACGGGGACACCCGGCGGCGCGGTATGTCGCTGGTCCGGTTCAAGGACGTCTACCGTGCCCACGGCCTGGAGTTCACCGGCGAGGAACTGCCCGACTTCCTGCCCGCGGTGCTGGAGTTCGCCGCCCGCACCGGCGACACCGGCCTGCTCGTCGAGCACCGCCCGGGCCTGGAGCAGCTCCGCTCCCGGCTGACCGCCTTCGGCACGCCGTACGCCTGCGTCCTGGACGCGGTGTGCGCCACCCTGCCGCCCGCACCCGGCGGAGCGCGCCCATGACCTTCTTCCTCTGGGGAGTCGTGCCGTACCTGGCGTTCGCCCTGCTGGTCGCCGGGCTGATCTGGCGCCACCGCTACGACAAGTACGGCTGGACGACCCGCTCCTCGCAGGTGTACGAGTCCAGGCTGCTCGACATCGCCTCGCCCGCCTTCCACTAGGGCATCCTGTTCGTGCTGGTCGGTCATCTCATCGGGCTGTTCATCCCGATGTCCTGGACGGAGAACCTGGGCGTCGGCGAGCGCACCTACCATCTGTTCTCGCTGTACGGCGGCACCGCGGCCGGGGTGCTCACGGTCACCGGACACCGCCCTGATGGAGGGCGTGCCGGTGCTGTACCAGGTCCACGCGGTGATCGGCATGACGCTGATCGCGCTGGTGCCGTACACCCGGCTGGTCCATATGTTCAGCGCGCCCGTGCAGTACCTGTTCCGCCCGTACGTCGTCTACCGCAGCCGCGACCCCGGGCAGTTGGGGCCGCGGCCGGAGCGGCGGGGATGGGAGCGCGCGGAGGATCCGCGCAAGCGGGACCTAGTGCCCCGGCAGGCAGCGTTTGCCCGTCAAGGAGCGGCGTCCGGCGCGTGCTCTCGGTGTGCCGGGTGCAGGCCCTCGTACTGGATGTAC
>NZ_JBEXPR010000048.1:0-39435 GCF_040612135.1 Streptomyces sp. NPDC006458
CGGACGGTTTGACCGGAGCAGAGGGGCCCTCGGCCGTACAGGCGAGTGCCAGGAGACCGGCGCAGCCGACCAGAGCGGTTGCGCGGAGCCGACCGGATGCGGTCATGACGCCTCCAGGAAGTCCGGGATGCCGTCCGGCGGACGCCGGAGGGGCGGAGAACGCCGGGCCGCCGTGGTGCGAGCCGGTCGCCCGGCAACTGCCTGTGGGGCCGCCGGTCCACAGCACGGATGAAGACGCGTTTCAGCCTACTCGGGCAACCTGTGCGATGCCGGAGCGAGCGCGGCCCGGCACCGCCGGCTGACCTGCGACCTTCGGTACCGCTGAGCGACCCGGAGGCCGTACCGCGGCATGGGGGTCGAGGCGCTCGGGCTGGCGCCTCGACGCTCTGCCCGCCACGGTTAGCATCCGCTCCGGTTTCGAGCGGCACACCCTCGACGGGCGCGCGGTCCGCGCCGCCCTGCTCGACCTGGTCACCCAGCTCGGACACTTGCTGCGCCGCCGCAGCCAGGCCGCACGCGCCCTGACGCTGGTCCTGAAGTTCGGCGGGCAGGACGGACTCGTCGTTTTCTGACTCGATCGGGTGGAGGCGGGCCTTGGCGAGGAGTTCGCGGCCCATGTAGCGGCGGGCCTCGGTCCACTCGTCGTTCTGCTCGGCCAGGACCGCGCCGACGAGACGGATCACGGCGGTGCGGTCGGGGGAGATGCCGACCACGTCGGTGCGGCGGCGGATCTCCTTGTTCAGTCGCTCCTGCGGATTGTTCGACCAGATCTGCCGCCAGATCTCACGCGGGAACACGGTGAAGGCCAGCAGGTCATGCTGGGCGGTGTCCAAGTGGGTCAAGCTTTGGGGAACTTGGCCTCCAGCGCGTCCGGGACGTGTGCCATCTGTGCTCGGACGGCGTCGGTGTCGGGCTGTTCGAAGACCGTCCGCAGCAGCGTGGCCACCCACGGCTGGGCCGCTTTCGGAACCTGGCTCAGCAGGTTGCGGGCGTAGTGGGTGCGGCAGCGCTGCCAGGACGCGCCAGGCAGAACGGCGCCGATGGCGTTGACGAGGCCGGCGTGCGCGTCCGAGACGACGGGCTGGACGCCGGACAGGCCGCGTGCGATCAGCGAGCGCAGGAAGGCCGGCCAGCCCGCACCGTCCTCGGCCGTGGCGACGTCGATGCCGAGGATCTCGCGATGCCCGTCGGCGTTGACGCCGACCGCGATCAGCGCGTGGACATTGTTGATGCGGCCGCCCTCGCGGACCTTCTGGGTCAGCGCGTCCACCCAGACGAACGCATACGGCCCGGCGTCCAGCGGCCGGTTGCGGAACGCTGCGACCTGCTCGTCCAGGTGCCGGGCCATCGCACTGACCTGGGACTTCGACAGCTGGGTGCCCCAAGGGACTCGGCGGGCTGCTCGACCCGCCGGGTGGACACGCCGAGCGGGTAGGCGGTGGCGACCACGCTGATGAGGGCCTGTTCGGCTCGCCGGCGCCGTTCGAGGAGCCAGTGCGGGAAGTAACTGCCCTGGCGCAGCTTGGGGACGGCGAGCTCGACGGTGCCGGCGCGGGTGTCCCACTCGCGTGGGCGGTAGCCGTTGCGGTGGTTGACGCGTTCGTCGCTGACCTGCCCGTATTCGGCGTTGCAGACGGCATCCGCCTCCGCGGACATGAGAGCGTCGGCGAACGTCTTGACCATCGCGCGCAGCAGATCCGGACCCGCCGCGGCGAGGTTGTCTTCCGCGAGGGCGTGCAGGGGCAGACTGTCCGGTGCGGTCATCGTGCTGATCTCCTTCGAGGCTTCGACACTTCGAAGATCAGCCGGTGGCCGTTCGTCTATGTGGGCCTCACTCTGAGGCCGGAGCAAACCCCCGGATCAGGTCGAACCCGTACACCACTTCCCAGGACGCAACCGGAGGGGCGGGGCCGCACCGGCTGCGCGGCCCCGCGTTGACCTCTGCTGGTGGCCGCAGGTCAGCGGTCCTGTGCGAGGGCGTACAGCTCGCCGAGCAAACTCCCCTCGGTCGCGACGAGTTCGTCGAAGGAGCCTTGCTCCCGGACGGTTCCCTGGTCGAGGACGATCACTCGGTCGGCCATCCGTACGTTGTCGAGGCGATGGGTGACCACCACGGTGATCCGGTCCGGGGCCATGGCCCGCAGCTCCCGGAAGATCTGGTGCTCTCCTCGAGCGTCCATCTCGCTGGTCGGCTCGTCCAGGACGAGTACGGCCGGCTCCCTGTACATCGCTCTCGCGCAGGCCAGCCTCTGCCACTGACCTCCGGACAGCTCGTGGCCGCCCCACACCGACCGGGCGAGCAGTGTCTCCAGTCCCTTCGGGAGTTCGCGCAGGGCCTGGGTCATGCCGACCCGTTCGGCCGCGTCCCAGATCCGTTCGTCGCCGTGCTCGCGGGGCTGGCCCAGGGTGATGTTCTCCCGGGCGGCGAGCGGCCAGTGCCCGTTCTTCTGCGGCACCAGGCCCACCTGCCGCCACACGGATTCCGGGTCGGCGTCGGCCAAGTCGGTGTCGTCCCACAGGACCTTGCCGTCGGTCGGAACGGTCAGTCCGGTGAGCATGCGGATCAGCGTGGACTTGCCGGCGCCGTTCTCCCCGACGAGGGCGACGACTTCGCCGCGGTTCAGGGTGAGGGTGATCGGCTGGACGGCTGCGGCCTCCTTGCTCGGGTAGGTGTAGGAGGCGCCTTCCAGGCGGATCTGCTGCGGGGGCTTGGCCTGCGCGGTGCCGCGGGCCGTGGTCATGGCGCGGATCTCGTCGATGAACTCGTAGTAGTCGGAGAGGTAGAGGCCGTGGTGGAACATGACCGTCGAGTACCGGATGATCGAGTTCAGGGCGCGGCCGGCGGTCTGCGAGGCGACGACCGCGGTGCCCGCGCTCGCGGTCGTCATGGCCCCGGCGAGGACCAGGCCGGCGAGCGAGGCCCACATGCCGAGGGTGAACAGGCCGCCGAGCGAGGCGGCCAGCAGCGTGATCCGCAGATACGGGCGCGCCCCGGCGACCTCCCTCAACTCGACCCGGTCACACATGGACCGGTACCAAAAGTGCAGGTAGCCGCGCATGGTGTTGGCCCGCAGCTCGTCGGCGAGCTCGGCCGTCGTCAGCCACCAGCGCATCATGCCGCGGACATTGCGGGCGGAGATGGTCTGGTCGTGGACGCGGTAGTCGACCCGGGCGGCGATCACGCCCCCGAAACCGCGGGGAACGACGGACAGCAGCAGCACACCGAGCAGCAGCGGGTGCAAGGTGGTGAGTACCACGGCCGCGGAGGCGAGCTGGACGAGTCCGTTGGTGAGGGTCTTGGCGTCGTCGGCGAGGTCGACGGCGCGCAGCGCGCCGATCTCCGCCGCCTGGCTCCGGTCGCCGAACCCTTCCGCGTCGTAGGCGGCGAGTTCGGCCCGCATGTGGAGATCCACGAGCTGCAGGTCCGCGGCGGAGGCGATCTTCGGATTCAGGCGCCGGGTCGCCCAGTCCGCGAGGATCCACGTGGACGCGCCGGTGGCCATCGCGACGACGGCGACGGTCAGCGCCGGCCACGCATGGGCCAGGCCCTGGCGGGGGTCGTCGACCATCAGCTGCGGCAGGGCCTTCGCGATGGCGGTGAGCATCACGGCCGTGCCGATTCCGGACAGCAGCTGGCATACGACGATCGTCAGGGCCATGCGCCGGTCGACGCTCCAGGCCAGGCGGGCCGTCTGGATCAGGGCCGCGGGGATGCGGCGGGCCATGTCCCACAAGGTGGCGTCGTCCATCGCCCGCCGGTGTTTGCGCCCGTTGTAGTCGAGCTCCGGCGGGGCCGAGGGCTGCGGAGGGCCCGTCCGCGCGGCCGGGAGGGACGCCGCCTCGCCGCTGACGTCTGCTGCGTCGGCGGCCGGGGAGTCGGTCCGGTGGTGCGGTGCGGTCATGCGAACACCCCCGCCATCAGCCGGTCCAGGGTGCGCTGTCCGCCTGCGGTGAGGTGGGGGTCGTCGAGCTTCGGTCCCCAGACCAGGCAGCTCACCGCGTCGATCGCCGCCAGGCATTTCAAGGCGTGCTGCTCCTCGACGGTGAGGTTGCGGCCGTAGCCCTGGAGGCACGCGGCCCGCAGGTCGGGCCGATCGGTCCAGGTGGAGCAGGCCATCAGCACAAAGTCCTGCACGGCGGTCGCGGCCCGGGAGCGCTCGAAGTCGATCCATCCGGCCTGCTGCCGGGCGGTCGACCACATGAGGTTGCGGTCCCACGCGTCGCCGTGGATGTACGCGAGCGGCAGCGGCGGCAGGGCCCGCAGCTCCTCGGCCAGCTGGCGCACGAGCTTCTGCTCCGGCGCGGTCATCCGGTCCCCGGCCGCCGCCAGGTGCCCCTCGGCACCCTGGGCCGCGGCCTGCAGAGCCTGCGCTGCCTCGGCCCGTCGAGGACCGGACAGATCACCGGCCGCATGGAGGCGAGCCAGCAGGGCGCCGCCGTGCCGGTGCGCGCGGGCTTCCTCCACGGGCGAGAGCTTCAGCTGCTCGAGCGGCCGTCCTGGGACGGCGGTCAGCAGCAGTGCCAGATGCTCCGCGTTCGAGGCGCGCAGCTGCGGCGCACCGCCGGCGCCGAGGGCCGGTGCGGCACTTCGGAGCGCGAGCGTCTCGCGCTCGTACATCACGGCCTTGGGGGAGATTTTCAGGTAGAAGCGGCGCGCCCTGGGCAGGTCGAGCCGCCAGACGCGGGAGTTCTCGCGCGGATGGCTGACGTCCTTGACGGCGGGACGGGCGTCGAGTGCCCGGCTGGCCCACGCGAGCAGGGCAGGGGGCGGAGTGGTGTGGTTGGTCATGCCCCCCACCCCGATGACGGTCGTGATGCTGCGGCGAACAGGACGCGGCGCACGTCGACGGGCCGCCGGTGCGCGAGGGCCTCGGCGGCCGCAGCAGGAGGGTTCTCAAGAGCAGGGTGAAGGGTGGCCAAGCGGACGGGATTCACGGTTTCTCCTCGGTTCGGAAACGGGGTAGAGCACCCGGACAACGGACCTGATCGCAGGGCCGCTACGGGCAGCCGCGGGCGACGAGTCGAGTGAAGGTTCGACGCCGGGACGCGGACGGTAAGCGCCGTCTGCGTGGGCGGCTCCTCTCGCTTCGTTCGATTCACACGTACGGGGACGGCGGCGGGACGGCAGCCCGAGCGGCGGATTGCATGACGCGTCGACAGCACCCGTCTCCTTCGGTGTGGTGTGGCTGTGCTCTGCGGAAGGACCCTCGCCTACGCCACTGACAATCCGCGGCCACCAGCACCGTGATCCGGTCATCCCGGACCCGCCCTCACGTCAGCCGCCACCCGCGAACTGGGGGGCTCTGAACTGGGATGATGCTGGGAGAAAGGATTCTTGAACTCTCCGGGCCGGCCCGGAATCCGGCGCCCGCGAGAGTGGCTCGATCTGGTTCGCGGCCGGGTGAGCACCCGGAGCGTCACGCCCCTGGACGGCCGCGACGGCGGCTAGCATCGGCACCTTCGACGCGGCCGGCGCACGCCCGGGTGGTGTTCTCGCGTTCCGTGCCCGCGCCCGCAGATCGGCCGCTACGTTCGAACGCGCCGTCCCCCGCTGCACCCCCTGTGGAGCTGCACCGCGCACGAGGTCACCAGGAGAGCCATGACCATTCCCGCCCCGCACCTCCAGGACCTCGTCACCGGTTACCTGCGCGGGCACCCCGACGAACAGTCGCTGCTCCAGCCTCTCCTGGACCGTCTCGCCGCCGGCGCCAACGTGACCGACAGGCGGGAGTTCGACGGCCACGTCACCACCTCGGGCGTCGTCATCAACGACGCCGACGACGTCCTGCTCATCCACCACCTCGCCTCCGGCCGCTGGATCCAGCCCGGCGGCCACCCGGAGGACTCGGACCGCACGCTCGGGCAGGCCGTCCGGCGCGAGATCGCCGAAGAGACCGGCGTCACCGAGCTGGAAGTGTTCGGTGACGGCACGCCTGTGCACATCGACGTCCACACGATCGCGGCCCGGCCGGACAAGAACGAGCCGGCCCACGTGCACTACGACGTCCGCTACCTGTTCCGCGCCCGCGGGCCGGTCGGCCTGACCTTGCAGGCCGAAGAGGTCGGTGCGGCGCAATGGCGCTCTCCCTCGGAACTCGGTGACCCCGTCCTGCGCGCCCGGGTTCTGTCGAGCCTGGGCCTGCCGCGCCAGGACCGCCCGGCGGACGAGGATCCGTACTGCGCCCTCGTCGTGATCACGGACCCGGCCGCGACCAAGGTGCTGATGCACCTGCGCGACGACAAGCCGGGCATTTGGGCGCCGGGTACCTGGGCGCCGATGAGCGGCGGCGCCGAACCCGACGACCCCGACCCGCACGCCACCGCGTGCCGGGAGCTGCGCGAAGAGACCGGTCTGTAGAACATCCGGCTGACGCACCTGTTCTCCACCCACACTGACGGCTACCCCCGCCACGTCTTCCACGGCGTCTGGGACGGCGACCCCGACACGCTGACCCTCACCGAAGGCCGCAAGCTCGCCCTCATCCCGCGTGACGACCTCGACCGGATCCCGCTGCACCCGACCACCCGCCAGGACACCGGCCGCGTCCTGGAGCTCATCACGCCACGCCAACCGCCGTACCGCTACGGCACGTTGGCCCTGATCGGCAACCGGAGCGGTCATCTCCTGATGCATCTGCGCGGCGACAGCCCGGGAACCTGCTGGCCGGACACCTGGTCACCCAACGGCGGCAAACCAGAGGCCGCCGATGCCGGCCCGCGCGGCACCATCGTGCGCGAGGTCCACGAAGAGGTCGGCCTCGATGAAGCCGCCGTGAGCCTCTCGCACCTGTTCACCCACGCCGCCGACGACGGGCACCTCACCTACGTCTTCCGCGGCACCTGGGACGGCGACCCCGACACCCTGACCCTCACCGACGGCCGGGCACTCGCGTTCATCGACCCGAAGAACCTCGGGGACCGCCCGATGAGCCCGCTTGCCCGCTACGCTGCCCTGCGCGGTCTCGCCGCCGAGCTCGAAGACCAGGCCCACCGCGACGGAATCCACACCCTCGTCGCCGGCGGCCTGGTCGTGCACGACGAGCGCCTCCTGGTCGTCCGCCGTAACCCGGACGACTACCTCGGCGGCACCTGGGAGACCCCGGCCGGCCGGCTCGAGAGAGGCGAGTCGATCATCGACGCCCTCCCGCGCGAGATCATGGAGGAGACCGGCCTCACCATCACCATCGACCGCTACGCGGGCCACTTCGACTACACCAACGCCCGCGGCCGCACCAGCCGCCAGTTCGTCTTCGTCTGCACGCCGGAGAAGCCGGGCCCGGTCACCTTGTCCGAGCACGATCGCCACCAGTGGGTGCGCGCCCTGGACAAGCTCCCGACGACCACCCCGGAGCTCCGGCGCTTCCTGGAGCAGCAGTGGCCGGCACGGCGGTGACCGGCCGACCGGTAGGAGCCGCGCACCGGCACGGCGCCGCGTGCCCCGGCCGGGCGGTGCGCCGGTGATCGTTCTTCCGGAGGCGTTCGTGCGGGTCACCGTGGGCCGTGAAGGCCCGGCCGGCTCGGCATGGCTCTCCGCTCTCCCGGCCACGGCGCGGGAGGTGGCCGAGCGCTGGGACTGCACGGCGGACGGTGACCTGCTGTACGGGGGCGTCGGGATCGTTGTCCCGGTGCTGCGCAAGACGACCGAGCCTGCCGTGCTGAAGGTGTCCTTTCCTCATCCGGAGAATCGGTTCGAGCCGGACGCGCTCTCGGCCTGGGGCGGGCGCGGAGCGGTCCTGCTGCACGAGCGGGACGACGACCGGTTCGCCATGCTCCTGGAGCGGGCGCACCCCACGACGCTGGCCCAGGCCGCGGAGGGCGACGAGGTGGCGGTGATTGCGGGGAACGTCAGCCGTCGCCTCGCCGTCCCCGCCCCCGCCGGACTGCCCCGGCTTCAAGACCGGGCCGCCGGGTGGGAGGATCAATTACGCCGGGACGCCCGGGACTTCCCGGACGCCCTGCCGTCCCGGACGGTGCAGGCCGCGACGGCGACGGTGCGCACCCTCGCGCACCACCAGCCGGACACCCTCATCCACGGCGACCTGAACGCGCGGAACATCCTGGCGGGCATCCGAGAGCCCTGGCTGGCCGTCGACCCGAAGGGCTGGGTGGGCGACCGGGCGTACGACTGCGGCACGCTGACCAAGTCCCGGTCGGTCGTCCTCGCCGAGCAGGGAGACCTGGCCAGGGGGATCCGCCGCACCCTCGACGCCTTCACCAGCGCCGCCGAGCTCGATCGGGAGAACGCACGACGGTGGGCGCAGTTCAGTGCGGTCCAGGCCGCCTACGGCGGCCGCCGGCGCGGGTTCCGCCGTGGCCGCCACGGAGCCGAACGTGCTCGACTCATCGCGCTCGTCGACGAGTTGGCGCGCATCCTCACCGGCCTGTGACCTCACCAACACCGCAGCTCAAAGGCGGGGCGTGTCCGCGACGGATTCGATGGCGGAAACCGGTGCCGCCCCGGGTTTCTCGGGCAAGATGACGGCATGGCCACGGTCGACCCCGCGCACCGCACCGGATTCGCTCTCATCCCCGCGCTCGCCGGCGGGCCGATCGCCGTCGGCCTCTGCGCGGTCGCCGGGGCGAACCCCGAGCCCTGGATGTGGCTGAGCGCGCTCGCGGCAGGCTTCTGGGGATACCGGTACGCGCGACGTTGGACGACAGCGGGTGACACGGACGGCCCCGACGAGGCAAGGGCCGAGCCACACGCACGCGACTGACTGCCGTGACCGGCAGAGACGTTCATGGCCGGGCGGCCGCCCATCATGTGAGCCGGTCCGCCCGCGCCCGTCACTCGACGACGGTGAATTCGACGGGGGCGGAGCTACGGCCGTTGACCTGGATCTCGATCGCGAGCTGTTTCCGCAGTTCAACGGCCCTTTTCCTTAGCAGGGAGCAGGTCAGAGCAGGTGCGTCGAACGTTCCGCCTCAACGTGTAGCGGGTGACAGACCATCACGTCACTGATCTGGCAAAACGTGCAGGTCAGAAGCGTACGGTGCTGGCGGCTATCGGCAGTGGCGAGCGGACCTTCACCAGCATCGCCCGTGCAGCCGGCGGAATCGGGGCCACACTGACTTTCAGCTGGTGCGGGGCGGGCTGAGCTTCGTGATCTTCCGCGTGTCGGCACAGTCAAGCCACGGGATGCCCGTCCGTCCACTTCGGCTGATCGCGAACGTAGGTGTGCCTTGCTGGTTCGGTTGGCAGGGTGAAGGCCATGAGGATTTCCAAGTTCGGTCATGCATGCGTACGTCTGGAGAGGAACGGCTCGGCGATCGTCATCGACCCGGGTGTGATGACTACCGAGGCGGACGCGCTGATGGGAGCCGAGGCCGTCCTCATCACGCATGAACACTTTGACCACTTCGATCCGGGGCGTCTGCGCGAGGTCCCGTCGGCCATCTACACCTGTGCCGGGGTTGCCCGGCACTTGAACGGGTTCGGCGAGCGCGTGCATGTGGTCCGCGACGGCGACAGCTTCTCCGTCGCGGGCTTCGAGGTGTCAGTGGCGGGCGACAAGCATCACTTCAGCCACCCGGATGCGTCTCCCGTCGACAATGTCGGGTTCCTGATCGACGGGGAGGTCTTCCACCCGGGCGACGCGTTGACCGTGGTCGATACACCGACGCTGTTGCTGCCTGGCCAGGCTCCGTGGCTGACGGTGCCCGACATGATCGGCTACCTGCGCCGGATGTCACCGCTCCGTGCGTACGCCATTCATGACGGGCTCCTCAACGAGTGGGGCCTGAAGGTCCTGGACGACGTACTCGCCATGGAGGCCAGGCGGTCAGGTGCCGACATCCGGCGGCTCCGCCCTGGCGAGAGCGTCGAACTGTAGACGGTGTCGGCCGGCTGCCGGGGCAGTACCGGGTGCTGGGCCTTGCTGCAGTTTGTGATCTTCATGCCCTGCGATGCGGTCTGTCGTCGGTAATGGCTGGTCTGTGATCGCGCCTGGTGGCGGCGTCGCCAGTCGGTCCAGCCGAGTCGGTGGGCCAGCCCGTCGAGAGGTCGGACGGCGACGGTGAGGAACGGGTGCTGGATCTCGTGGCAGGTCAGCTGGATCACGTGGTTCGGTCCCGGCCGGTGGGCGTGTTCGTCGGCGCGGATGACGGCGAGGAAGTCTCCGGGATCTGTGCCCGTTCTGTTGCCGGTGTTCCCCAATGCGCCTATCCGCGCGACCTCCAAAGCGACGGGAACGTTTCTTCATGGTGGTCCCGCAGAGGCCGCTGCGACACTCGCTCGCACCGCGTCCCGGCTCACCGGAGATCACCCCCGGAGCCATAAATCCAGCTGCGCGGGCGACGAGTTGACGACCATGCGGAGGCAACTCCATCAACTGGTTCCTGCTTTTATCGGCTAAATTTTTCATTCGAGCGTCCTGGTAGCTCGTTCGGGCCGATTTTTCCTCCGAATGCAGCACATCCACCCCCTGCGTCATGCTCGTTATGCGGGCGTGACAGATCACGAAGAATGGGGAGTAGTGAGACTTTCGTCAGCGAACGGCGGCCATGTGTTCACCACCGCCACAGTATGAATCGGCCCTCTCTCGGGCCTGCTGGTCGATTTCCTGAACGCGATCAATGGACTCGAAAGCGAGCACCTGAAGGCGACTCAAAGACTGCATCACGGCAATGCCGCCGTAATGTCGTCCGTGTCTCGCGCGCTCGACACGACGCCCTGAAAGAGGGCGCGGAGAAACTTCCAATGGACAGGTACAGCAATGAAGGATTCCCCTACGCACAGCCCTACCCTCCGAGGGCAGGACAGGAGTCGCTGAGCCAGTACGACATTCCCTTCCCGGTCCAGCAGTCCTGGGACGACGGGCCGCAGGCCACCGTGGGGGACAGCTGGGACCCGGACGAAGAGCTCGCTGCCATGCTGTATCCGGCCTCGACGAGCCGGCAGCCCGCTCCCCACGACTCCCTGGACCAACCGCTTCACAGAGTCGACCGGCGGCGCATGCGGCACAAGCCGCACTTTCCGGCCGGTCGGCGCATCACCACCGGCACGGTCCTGATCACCGCGATCGCCGTGTGCGCGGCGTGCCTGCTGGGCTGGTCGGTCGCCTACACCTACGGCCAGCTCCGCACGATCGCCGAGGGCATGCTGCCCGACAAGATGGCCCAGTGGTGGCCGCTGGCGGTGTACGGGCCGTGGTTCGTCGCCGCTCTGTCGATTCTGCGGGCCACTGTGCAGCACCGGCGCGCGCACCGCTCCTGGGGCGTTCTCCTCACGTCCTCGGCCACGGCGGCAGCCCTGTCCGTCGGCCACTCGTCCCGCTCACTCATGGCATTCGTGATGTTCGGAATTCCACCGGTCACGGCCCTGGTGTGCTTCTGGGAACTCATCGGCCAGATCTCCGCCAAGTGCCGGACACGGCAGGGAGCTCATGCGCAGAGAAGCCGCAGAACATGAGGAACTCCAGGGGGGGTGAGAATCCCGGAGTCCGAACGCAGCGCCCCCGGCAGATGAAGGACACCGTTGGCGAATCCTGGAGCTGAACGTGACGTCGGCCTCCGTGACCCGTTGTGGTCGTGAAGGCCGACGTCGTGTTTGGGGAGGGTCGGTGTCGCTGGACGCCAGGAAGATCGATGGGGCTCGGGCAGTGTGACCAGCGAGAACTGGAAGCCGGTCAGCCACGGAGGCTGCACGGCAGCCCAGGCATCCAGGCCCTCGTAGACCGTGCCCTACATGCCCATCTCGTGCCGGTGGCGGCGCCAACGCTCGCGGTGGTACGTGCACAACGGCACCCGGTCATGGGCACTGCCAGCGCAGGCTCCGACCCGACAGGGCGCTGTTGGAGCTGACCGAGTTGTCGCGACGACGTGGCGGCCACGGCCTGGCGTTCGGGTACGCGCGGGCGTCGAAGACCAGCCTCGGCCGGTGGGCTGCGGGCGTGACCTCCGGCCACACCTCCGACTGGGCGGCGGGCCGCGGCTTCCCGCTGCTGCCCCGCCGCGGGACCGCCTCCCCGGCGGCCAAGGAGCAGAAGGCACCGGCCGGCGCCGCCCAGCGAAGGCCGAGCCCGGGTGAGGGCGCGGGCAAGCCGAGTGTGGAGGTGCTGCGGCTTCGGCAGACCGCGCTGGAGCGCCTGCGGCGCCCGGTCGCGCACTCCAGTCGCAATCTGAACGACCACTACCTCAAGCGCAGCCCCGCGGTGCAGCGCGAAGGACGCGGCATCGTGCAGTCGGCGCTGGAAGGACAGGTCGCCAAGGCCCGTGCCGTCCAGCAGGTGCCGGTGTTCGGTGCCGACTTCGTGGCGATGGCCGCGGCGGAGCCGGAACGAGCGGCAGCGGAGATGGGCGTGGACGTCACCGCCCTGAAGGGCGTCCTCGCCGGCCGGCAGGACACGGTCCTGGCGAGCTGCACCGACCACCGCAACGGACCGGACACACCAGCAGGCGAGCCGTGCACCGCCTCGTTCCTCGCGTGCCTGGGCTGCCGCAACGCCCGCGCGCTGCCCCATCACCTGCCCGTCCAGGTCCACGTCCACGACCGGCTCGCACAGCTGCGCGGCCACATGGACCCAGAAGTGTGGGCGTTCCGCTACGAGGACGCCTTCGCCGGGCTGACCCACCTGCTCGCATCGCCGCACTACACGCTCGCGGACCGGGACCAGGCCCGCGGACAGCTCACCGAGGGCGACCGGCGCCTGGCCGAGGACCTGCTGGAAGGACGACTGGACCTGTGATCGACACCCCTGCTACCGCGCCGACCGAGGCCGACGTGGCGTGGCCAACGCCCGACACGATCGTCCTGCGGGGCAGGAAACTGCGCCCCGGGGTGGCCCGTGCCGAGCTGTCCCGCTTCGCCGACGCAGTCTGGGTGCTGGACCACGCGCAGGCCGATGATCACTCGGTCGGGCGGTGCCTGCACTGGGCGAAGTTCCCGCGCCGCTTCGAGCGCCCCATCAAAGCCTTCACCCTCGCCGTGCTGGACCATCCCCGCCGGGCGGTCCTGACGCTCGGCCCGCCGGGGGATTCGGCCGCCCTGGGGACGCTGCGCACGTGGAGGGACGACCTGCTGGTCTTCACTTAGTGGCTGACTGCCCAGGGCGTGCGGGAGCTGTGCGACATCACCGGGGACGACCTCGACCGCTACCGGGCCCACGTGCTCGACCTGGCCCGCAGCCCCGGCCGGCGGGCCCATCTGCTGCATGCGGTGCGCGTGCTGTGGGCCTACCGGGACCACCTGCCGGCGTCGTGCCGCGTCGCGGGCTCCCGGCCTTTCGGAGCGGCCTCAAGCCTGGAGCTGGCGGACGCCGTGGTGAAGACCCGGCACAACCGCACGCTGCGGATCCCGCCGGAGACGATGGAGGCCCTGCTGGGCTGGGCGCTGCGGATGGTGGAGGACTTCGCGCCCGACATCCACGACGCGCTCAGCGAGTACCGCCACCTCATGAACGGCACCCATCCGGTGACGCGTTCCTTCGCACCGGGCCGGGGTACGCCGGTCGCGGACCGGGCCGGCGCCTACGTGCGGCAGTTGGCCGCCTCCGGGGGCAGCTTGCCCGGCAAGACGGGGCGAGAAGGCAACGTCGTGCTCGACGTCCCCCACCTCGCGCGGCTGCTGGGCGTCCACAAGGACAAGGTCCGCCGGGTGAGCCCCGGCATCCTCGACATCGCGGGAGACCTCGGCCTGCCGCTCGCCTCGGACGCCCCTCTCGGCGGCATCACTGCCCTTCTGCACGGCGTGCCCTGGCGCATCCAGCCGATCGGGTTGCGCGAACTGCCGCAGATGGTCATGCATTTGGCGACCGCGTGCTTCGTCGTCATCGCCTACCTGTCGGGCATGCGGCCGGGTGAGAACGGGGCGGAGTTGCATCTGATGTGGCACTCCGCAGGGTCCAAGTACACGCGAATCAGCAGGTGATGGGCCCCTGCTCCGCCGTCCTCTCGCACCGCGCAGGCGATCTACCAGCAACTCTTGCGCTCCACTGATGCCGTCCCAACAATGATGCGTCTAACGCAACGGAGGTTGGAGTGGCGAAAGCGGCCGATTTGGCAGGTGCGGCACATCTGATGCTCGTGGACGGGATCTCCTACATGGACCCCGCGCCCGCCGTATTCGAGGCCATGCTGGAGGGGTGGACCAAGCAGCAGCGGGCCCGCTTTCTGAAGTGGGACGGGACCATCAAGCCGCGGCTGTCGCTGGTCCGTCGGTTCGCCGAGTACTCCAACCAGTACCCGTGGCAGTGGCAGCCGGCGGAGTTCGAGGCGTTCATCGACCACCTGCGCACGAAGACGCCGACGTTCACGGTGGCGACCGGCCGCAACTACCAGAACCACCTGCGACTGTTCTGCGAGTTCATCACCGATCCGCGCTACGGCTGGATGTCCGTCTGCCGGGAACGCTTCGGCGAGGTGCCGGTCCAGATCCTGCACGAGTGGAATACCGTCACCCACGTCAGCGAGTACGAGGGCGACCCGAGCCGCAGGCCACTGACCTACGACGAGATCCAAGACCTGTTCGACGCCGCCGACGGACGGGTCGAAGAGATCCGAAAGCGCGGCCGCAAGGGCGCGTTGACCGCGATGCGCGACTCCGCCCTGCTCAAGACCTACTACGCCTACGGCATGCGGCGCCGGGAGAACGTCGGCCTCGACCTCGCCGACCTGCGGCGCAACCCAAAGGCCCCGCAATACAAGCGCCACGGAGCGGTGTTCGTACGCTGGGGCAAGTCCTCCAAAGGCAGCCCGCCCAAGCGCCGCACCATCTTCACCGTCCCCGAGATGGACTGGATCGTCGACGACCTCGACCACTACCTGACCGAGGTCCTGCCCCGCTTCAACGTGGGCAAGCAACCCGCGATCTGGGTCACCGAACGCTCCGGGCGCCTGTCACGCCGTTCGGCGAACGAAGCCTTCGAGGCCGCGAAGCAGGCCGCCGACCTGCCCGAAGAACTCGAATTGCACTGCCTGAGACATTCCTATATCACACATTTGACCGAATTTGATTACCCGGAACGGTTCATCCAAGACCAGGCCGGTCACGGCTATGCCAGCACGACAGCCCTCTATACCGGCGTCTCGGACGAGTACCGCAACCGGCTGGTGCACAAGAAGTTGGGCCAGCGATACCCCGGCATCTGGGAGGACCCGAAGTGATCAAGAAGATGGGCTACCGCTGGAACCTGCGCAAGCTCATGGCCGACCGGGAGATGTTCCAGACCACCGACCTGGTGCCGCTGCTGGCCGAACGGGGCGTCAACCTCTCGCGCGAGCAGGTCTTCCGTTTGGTCACGCAGCCGCCGCAGCGGCTGTCGATGGACACCCTCGCGGCTCTGTGCGACATCCTCGACTGCCAGCCCAACGACCTCATCGAGGTCCAAGTCGTCAACGAAGAGGTCCGCAAGACCGCCGGCGGCGAGACGCCCGGCCCGCTTCCGGCCGTGCGCCGGACCTCGATCCGACGGCCGGAGGGCCTATGACCGCATCCTCTCCGACCGCCCCGTCAACCGTCGCCCGGCTCGCCGCGCAGGCCGCCCGTCTGGAGGCCGCGACGGCCGCCGCCGTCGGCCACCTCACCTCGGCTCTGCCATCGCTCGGACGCAAGGACGCCGAGGCCGCGCTGGTGACCGCGGTGCCGATCCCCACCCGCGGGGCGGCCCGCTACCTGGAGGAACTGGCCGGACACCTCGCCACTCACCCCGACGCAATGACGTCCGGCAGCTCGCTCTGCCCGCCGATTCTGCTGCGGCTCGCGGAAGTCCTGCACGACGCCGGGCACCCTGTGGCCCGTCCCGGTTGCGCACACTGCGGAAAGGTACGAAGCGACCTGCGCCAACTCCGCCCTGAAGGACGGCTCTGCGCCACATGCGACGCCAGGAGCCGGCAAGCGACATGCACCCGCTGCAGCCGCGAGAACGTACGCATCGCGGCCCGGCGCCCCGAGGGCCGCATCTGCTACACCTGCTACCACTCGGACCCGGAGATCTTCGAGGAGTGCGCCGAGTGCGGCCAGTCCCGAGCTCCCGCTGTTCGCCGTGAGGACGGACGCGCCGTCTGCAGGAGCTGCTGGAAACGCCCGCTGCACACCTGCGCGAGCTGCGGAAAGACCGCAGCCGCCGCCCTCATTGACGACGATGGAGCGCTCTGCCGCCTCTGCTACAACCGCCACCGCCGGCCGAGGCGCCTTTGTGGACGATGCGGACAGATCAAGCGCATAGCGTGCAATGCGCGAAACGGGCAGCCGGACCTCTGCGACGGCTGCTACCGAGGCCCCGAAGTGACCTGCTCGATCTGCAGCCGGGTCCGCCCCTGCACCAGCCGCGATGCCCAGGGTCAGCCAATCTGCGCCACTTGCTACCAGCGCCATCGCACCGGCGAGCCGTGCGCTCGCTGCGGCAAAACTAAGCCGAGCACCACCCGGTGGCCCATCGGACCGGTCTGCCACGTCTGCTACACCGCCGTGCTCCGGTCACCGGCCGAGTGCCCCCGCTGCGGCCTGGTCCAGCCGCTGATCGCTCGAGGTGACGACGGCGCCGAAGTCTGCGGGCCATGCGTCGGTTTCGCCGCCGACTACACCTGCAAGCAGTGCGGCCGGGCTGGCAATCCCCACAGCCGCGGCCGATGCGCTCACTGCGTCCTCGCCGAACGGGTCAACGCCCTGCTGGCCGGGCCGGGCGGCACGGTCACCCCACAGCTGAAACCGCTCGCGGCCGCGCTGGCGGACGCCCCCTCACCGTTCCCCGCCATCCAGTGGCTCAAGGAGAGCCCGAACACCAAGCTCCTCGCCCACCTGACGGCCGAAGGACACGAACTCAGCCACGAGCTGCTGGATGAGCTCCCGCCCAGCCGGAACCAGCGCTATATCCGCCAACTCCTCGTCCACACCGGCATCTTGGACGAGCGGAACGAAGACCTCGAACGCATTCCCGGCTGGCTGGAGCACGAGCTCTCGGACAAGCCGGCCGCGCACGCCAACCTCGCCCGCCCGTTCCTGAACTGGTTCCTGCTTCGGCGGGCCCGCCAACGGGCCGCCGCCCGCCGCCACCCCGCCTCCGCTGACCGCGACCTGCGCCGCCGCGTCAGCGTCGCCCTGGACTTCCTGGCCTGGATCGACCAACGCGGCCTGGCCCTCGCCGACCTCGCCCAGGAGCACATCGACGACTGGATCACCGAGGCTACCAGCCAGCGCCGCTACTTGATCCGGTACTTCCTGAAGTGGACCACGAGCCGTCGGCTCACCCGCGAGCTGACCGTCCCCTCCCTCCCGAGGCAGGAGCCCCAGGACCTGCTCGACGACGATGATCGCTGGCAGCTCCTCCAACACTGCCTGACCGACGATGCCCTGCCCACGGACGTCCGGGCCGGCGGCGCGATCACCCTGCTGTTCGGTCCGTCCACCGAACGTCTCTGCCATCTGACGCCTGAAGACCTCAGGTTCGGCGACAAGCACGCCCACCTCGTCCTGGGCCGCCACCCCGTCCTGCTGCCTCCACGGCTCGCCAAGCTCCTTCGGCAACTTGCCGAACAACCCGAACTGCGGCCGCAGCTCTCGCGAGCACACCCAGGCCCCCGGTGGCTCTTCCCCGGCATGGTCCCGGGCAAGCCGATCTCAACGCACGGCATGACCCAGAAACTCAACCGGCACGGCATCCCGGTTCGCACCGCGCGCAACGGCGCACTGGCCGCCCTCGCTGCTGATCTCCCCAGCCCGATCCTCGCCGACGTGACCGGGATGCACCGCCACACCGCGCTCCGCTGGGTCGCCTACGCCCGACGCGACTGGGCCGAGTACCTCGCCGCCCGGGCGGCAGATCCGAAGAGCAGGTCAGCAGAGGGGGGTTGGTGAGCTGCTGTATCAGGTAAGTGAGGCTGCGTTCCTGAACCGGCGCGCGGGCGAAGAGTGTCCACCCGTCAATATAGCGAGCCCAGACAGGTCAGGGCTCTTGCAAATTCGAACGTCGATCCGTCTTCTGCTCTGGCCGCGGTACAACGCGCCGTAGCGACCCGTACGCCGTCCGCCGCGAGTTCCTCCAGCGTCTCCCGGGTCACCGTCAAAACGCTTCAGACGCTCCCGCTCCGCCTCCAGCCGGGCCATCAACACGGCGATCTCACCTCCGATTTCCTCCACCCGGGCACGGACCGCCGCCTGTCGTACCTCGAGCTAGCCGTTCAACGAACCCATCCGGCACCGCCTCCTCACTGCCAGCGTAGAGACGACGACACTGCCCCGCCTACACCGCCGCGGCCGCGTCGACGGCATGCATATGGACTGCTCAGGCCCCCGAGTGTGTGTGCCCCGCCCAGAGCAGCGGGAGATTCGGGTACTTGCCTCTCAACCGCAGCGTCGCGGCCTGGATGCACTCCGCGGCGGGACGACCATGCGTCGCACGCACCTCGGCATAGAACGCGAGTGCCATCTCCTTAGCGGCAAAGCTCTCGACCGGCCACAGAGTCGAGATGACTTGCCGGTAGCCAGCTAGATGGAAGGCGGACGCCAAGTGAAAGGCTTCGTTCGTGTTGAAGCCCTCCGGGGTCGCGGTCTCGCAGGCGGAGAGGAAAGCCAGCTCCGCTCCGGGAAGGTGAAGCTGGGCAATGTCCAGTCCGGTCAGCGGCGTCCGGTTGTGGTCGTGCACCAGCAGTTCTCCCATGCAACTGCTGGAGCTGAATGTCTGACTGATGGCGTGGCAGGCGAAGTGGGCCCAGGGGTAGCCCGACAGCTCGCGCAGCACCCGCGCGCGGGTGGCGGCGTGGTTCACCAAGGCAAGGCTCTGCGGGAACTCGGCGGCAATGGATCGCGCTTCCTCCTCAGCGTCGACAAGCCCGGGGGCCCCCGCGACGGCCAGGATTCCGGGTGGAGCGGGCGGTGCAGTACGGCCAGCCCGTGCTGCCCGGAGCATGCTCAGGGACGACGCGTACGACGAGGTCACCAAGCCGAGGGCGCCAAGACGCTCGTGCTCAGGCGCATCACCGTCCTGAGGCCGGGGCAGCGCCGAATGCAGCGGCAGGAGCGCCAGAGCGCCGGCGGGTATCCACCAGATGCGACGGCTCGCACCGGCCGCGTCCGGGCGGTGCAGGCCGAGCGCCTCAAGGACGGGCCGGGTGACGTTCTGCCAGACGAGGGCGAGTGCCTCCGCGACCTGCGCCTGCGCGACCAGCTGAGTCTTCTTGTTCTCCTCCTGCCAGCCGGCGTCCTCGGACCGCTGCAGGCCCTCGACCAACTTCAGATGGATACTTCTGGCCACCTCCTCGGTCACAGGGAGCTCTCGTGCCTCGACCCCGTCCCGGCATACGAGGATTGCCTCGCATCCCCGGTCGATGGGGTTGAGCAGGACCAAGGGGCCGTCCTCGGCATCCCGCCTGAGCGCGTCCAAGTCGTAGCCGGTGTCCGGCAGACGCGGGGACATTCGGTGCGCAAGGGTGCAGCGAGCGGTGTCGAGAACCCGTACAGCGTCCTCAATGCCGCGCTCCGGCTTCCCCAGGGCGCGCCCGGCCGCCAGCATCGCCCACGCCGCGACCTGCGGCGCCCACGGCTCCTCTCCCAGCACAGCAAGGCGCTGGCCGGTCTCCGGGAACGCTTCGTGCAGCCGCAAACGAAGTCCGACAACCGACTCGGCCGCTTCCCGAGCCGGCAGATCGCGCCACTGCGTCTCGAAAGTCAGGCCGAGCCACATGTGCGCGGCCTCGAGTCGACCGCGCAGGTCACGGGTCGGTGCCAGCGCCGCAGCGCGGCAAGTGGCGGCGGTGTCGTGCCTGTCCTCGCCAGCATCGAGCGCCGAAGACAGACTGGCGAAGTACCGGGTGCGTTCCGGTGATTCGGTCGACACACCCGAAGTGCACTGCTGGAGGAGCAACACAGGGTCCGGCGCCTCCTCGGCGACGTCGTGCCATCGCGCAACGGCATCGACGATATGACCCAAGCACCACTGGAAATACCGGTGGTCGGCGTCCTGTTCGCCGACTTCGTCAAGGAGCGGCACGACGATCCCCACCGTCTCGTCCGCGAGCTGCGCCATGTCCTCTTCCCACCGATCGCGCTGCCGGCAGTGAAGCTCCCTGGTGCTGTCGTCGGTGCGGCCGCTCAGCATCTGGTCACTCGACCGCTGGTGGGAGAGCTGTTCTTCGAGTGCAAGTGCCAGCGCGGCTCGGTACGGGGCGAGTTCAGCGCCAGACAGGGAGTCCTTCGCCGCCCGAAAGGCTTCTCGCAGCGGGAGGACAGCCTCGGTGAGGAGCCCGGTGTCCTGGAGCGCCGTGTACGCATACAGCAAGACCTGGCCAGCCCGCAGAAGGACGACAGGGCGCTGGATCATGCGGTCGGGGGGCATCTTGCTCGCCGCCTGCGCGTAACCGACAGCCTCGTTGAGGCCTCCGGCGTCCTTGGTGCGATGGGCGCGCAGACACAGCAACCATCCGTGTGCCGCCAGGGCGTCACCCCAGGGCACGAACAACCCTTGCTCCGAAGCCGAGTTCATCTCTTTCAGGATGGCGCCGAACAGTGTGATGCCCTCGGTCAGAAGGGCGACAGCCAGAGTGTCATCCGAATCGCCTGCTCTCTCCTCGGGTTGAGGCCAGGGCAGCCGACGCAGCACGTCGGCGATATACAGGCCGAGCGTGATGCGTGCCGGATGCAGCACGGGCAGCTCACTGTGAAGCCGCAAGGCTTCATCGACTACCGGCCGCGACAACCCGGCGGCGGTGTCCGAAAGACACCGAGCTGCAGCGGCGTCACCGTACAGGTAGAGCCAGTGCTTCGAATCCTGAGGAACTGTGGCAAGCGCCTCCTGCAGCAGCGTGTCAGCGAGCGTCAGGTCCTTGGGCCTGCCTAGAAGGCCGTGCCGCTGCATAGCGGCACAGCCGACGGTCATCACGAGCAGCGACCGGTACGCGCAGGTTGCGGGCAGCGTGGAGAGCGCCGCGCTGCCCTGGGTCACCGCGGCCTCGTTGTCCTGCCAGCTACCCGTGACCGTGTACCGCGTGTGGAAGACGATGGCCGCGATGGCCCGCAGACGACTCTTCGCCGCGACCTGGGCTGCTCCGTCCTTCTCGATGCACTCGCGGATGTACTCGACCGCTGTGTCCAGCTGGGGTGCGAAACCGGTGTGCGAGAAGGCGATCACGTACCCGACGGCAAGCCGGGCCAGCGCCTCGATACGGAACCTTGGGACTGGGGACGCAGCGGCCCTGCGCAGCTCGTCCATGCCCTCGGCCCAGGCCTCTTCGTCATCCGCCGCGAGCAGGAGCGCCGAGCCGAGGAGTAAGTGCCCCACCGAGGCGTCCGGGTTCCTGCCGCGGCCGGGCTCGAGGAGCAGCCGCGCAGCGGTCACCGCGTTCACCAACGACTGCGGATCCAACGACTCGGCAGCCTCACGGAGTTTATGTTCCGCTTGGTCAGCCGCCGTGTCCCGGTCGATGAGCAGCTGCCCCGGCGTCAGCAGAGCGAGCGTGAGAGCCTGATCGTTCGCCCAGTCCTCCCCCAGGGGCGGTGATGCCAGGCCTGGCATCAGATGCGCGGCGTGCCGCGCATCGAACTCGTGCGGCTCGCCGCCCGCCACGAAGGGGCCGAAGGACAGGTTCGCCCAGGCGACGGTTGTACGCAGCGCGGGCACGGCGTTGAACAACGCTTCCAGTCGCCGCTGACGTGCAACCTCGTCCGGTTCTGTGACAGGCATCCGTGACCCTCTGTCAGCCGGTGGTGTTGTCGACGGAGTCCTGATTCCCGGCCGGGGCCGATGCGCCTGCCGCGCCATCGGGAGCCTCGTCCGGCTCAGTGTCGTCCCCGACGGGACGGTACCCCCTGCGATCACCCGGTCTACCGGATGCGAAGAGAAGACTCTCGGACTCGCTGAACTCGGGTGCGCTGGACTCAGGCCGCGGGTCCGGGGTGTTCATCAAAGACTGCTCCTTATTCGTGATCACTTCGGGTGGACGAACTCAAGGATGTCGATGTCCGAGGCGCGGATGACGATGCCTCCAGTGTGGGGTACGCGGGCGAGGAATTGGCCGTCTGGTGTCATAGACCAAGAGGACTGGAGGTAGAGCTCCTGCGATTCCGGATAGCTGGTGCAGTACGACTTCGTCCCGTAGAAGCCGCCGACCCAGATCCGGCTGTCCTTGAGTCGGGCGCGGACGAAGCACTTGCCCCGGACACTGAAAGCCGCATCCCAGGCTGTCGGCGCCCCGCGAGCAAAGAGCGTCGGATTCCGCTGTCCCTGCCATCGCGCGCATACGTATGCAGCTCCGGCGGGAACAGCGAATACGCAGATCAGTGCGGCGGCCCCGAGTAGATGTCCGTGCCGACGTACGGCCTCCTCTACCGTGCTGCTGTTGCCGAGTGTCCTCGCGAACCAAGGCCCCGCCACAGTGAGATAGACCAGATCCAGGACGACGCTCGCAGCCAGCGCCCGCAGCACCCGTTCACCGAGCTCACGCTCTCCCGGCTGCCGCCCCCGCAGCCGCTCCCCGACGAACTGGTAGGTCACGCCCGGCAGCACGGTCAGGGTTACCAGCACAAGCTGGGCCAAAGTTGTGGGTATCCCCATACGCGTAGCCTTCCGGTTCACCAGTCCGCCGCCAGCAGGCTAATTGTCGTGGACCGATGGCACCGGCGAGGTGTGAATACCTGAAGCGCGGCGTGCCCTGACCTGGTCGCGATAGACATCATGGTCGCAACCGCGCTCGGCGAAGACCGGCTGCGGCCTGCGCCGGCGCCCGACCGCGTCGGCCTCTGCCGGGCAGGCTGGCGGGGAATAGTGCATGGTCGGAATAACCCCCTCCCGCCAGTAGCTCTCGGTCTGCGCCGCGGTTGCGTGCAGGGCGACGACGAGGTCCTGTGCGTGCACGGCCGGCCCAGCAAGGGCGCCGGCCGCAGCCCGGATGATCTGGAAGCCGTCACCCGGACCTGGACCGTGGTGGCACCGGTGGCCACCACGATCGGGGTGCTGGAGCAGCTCGCCGACTACCCGCTGCTGTTCCCCTGCGCGCGCTGGCAGGTCACCCGGCGTATGCGGGAGCAGCGGGCCGCGACCACCCAGGACCTCAAGCGGAACCTCGCGGCGTTCGTCGACTGGGTCAACGCCACCTTCCACCGGCCCGGCGGCGGGCCGGTGATCCCGCCGGATCCCAGCGGACGGAACATGCACGCCTCGCGGTTTCGCCGGACGCTGGCGTACTTCGTCGTCCGCAAACCCGGCGGGCTGATCGCCTGCGGCCTTCAGTACGGCCACGTCCGTACCCGGGTGACGGCCGGCTACGCGGGCCAGGCCGAATCCGGCTGGCTCGACGACCTGGCCGTCGAGCGGCTGGAGATGGCCATCGACCAGATCAAGGACGACCTGGTGGCCCTCGACGCTGGCGAGCACGTCAGCGGTCCGGCCGCCGACGAATACCGGCGCCGCCTCGCCCGGGTGGCGCCGTACGCCGGCCGGGTGGTCAACAGTGTCCGCAGCGTCGAACGCCTCCTGACGAGCGCGGACCCTGCCATCCACCACAGCCGGGCCATGACGTGCGTCTACCGCGCGGAGACCGCCGTGTGCCGCCGGATCCGTCTTGAGGCCGGGCTGAGCGCTGACGGCCCCGACGAGTCGGAGTGTCGGCCCACCTGCCCCAACCTCGCCTACACCGACCGCGACATCGACGCCTTGAACGGCCGTCTTGTCCGTCAGGAGGCCGCGGCCGCCGACCCGCTGGTCCCGCGCCCGCGCAAGGAGCGGGCAGCGGCGCAGGCCGCCCGCACGCGCGGCATCATCGACCAGCACCAGGCCGGCCGCCCCGCTCTGGGCGGTACGGCGTCGGGAGGGATCTGATGGGCGGCAAGCGCCGCGATGCGGCCGCAGACCGGGCCGCGATCACCGCGGCCGCCGAGCGGCTGCTGACCGGCACCCCGCTGCGTTCCCGGACGGGCAGGCTGACCGCTGGCGAACTGGCCGTCGAAGCCGGCCTGCGCCGTGATGTCGTCTACCAGCACGCCGACCTCGTGGAGTCCTACCAGGCCCAGGTCCGGGTCCGGGACGCGGTGCCCGAGGCGATGGCCGATCTGGCGCGCGAGCTGGACAAGACGCGGGAGGAGCTGCAGCGGGCCAAGGAGGAACTGGCCGCCGAGCGCCGCACGACGGCGTTCCTGCGGCGCGCCGTCACCGAGCTGTCCATTGAGAACGAAGCCCTTCGCAGTTCCGGTCGCGGGCAGGCAGATGTCACGCCGCTTGCCGAGCGGCGCCTCCGGGACGGCTTCACCTGCTCCTAACGTACGGCGGGGCGGGTGACCGGGTCGGGTGCCAGAGCGAGGCGGGCGGTGATGCGTTTGCCGACCGGCTCCTTGTGGGCTTCGAAGCCGTACCGCGGCGGTGCTGTTCGTCGAGCAGCGCTGCGGTCAGGGGAACACCCGCCGACATCCGGACACGAACGCGCACCCGTCAGCCCCTGTACAAGCAGACCAGCCGTAGCGCCGGCACGCTGCCCCTATCGTGGTTCAGAGGGGTGAAGGGGGCGGCACGGGTGCGTGATTCCAGGCTGGTGCAGACGGCGGTCATCGGTGATGAGCACTCCGATGTGCCCGTCGTCCTGCCACCCGAGGCGATAGAACTCGATGCCTTCCGCCACACCCACCAAGGCGACACGCTCTGGTGCGGGGTGCTGCTGGGCGGCTGCGGCGCCCAGCTTGCGACCAAGCTCTACATCGACCGTCAATGCCACTTCCAGCATTTTCCTCAGCCGAACGGCATGCCGAACACCTGTCGCCGGCCGGCCGTGGGCGAATCCAGCGCGGACCACCTGTACGTGAAGTCGGCGATGTCCCGCCTGCTGCTGGACCACGGCCGGGCCGCACGCTTCGCCTTCCCGCCGCCGATCGGCTCGATGGTCGACGTGGACCTGGAGGACGGCACCGCGTTGCGCATCCACATGGATGGCTCCGTCAGGCCCGACGGGGACGACCCCGAGCGGACCGTGGTCCTCGGACCCGGCGTGGTGCTGGACCCTGCCCGGCTGGCGGGTTGCCCGTACGTCTACCGGGTGCGGTGCGACAGCGACGGCGCCACCCGCCGGGTCTGGATCGGAACGCAGAGCCTGGCCCACCCCACCGAGTGGGTCCCGCTCAGCGAGTGCGCGTGGACGGGCGAGGGCCTGCTCACGCCTGCCGCCTCCCGCATCCTGCAAGAGCGCTCCGCCGATCGGAGCCGGCTGACCGCACCGGCGCCGTCCACCGCCCGGGGCGTCCTGCCAGAGAGCGTGGTCACGTTCGTGCGCGGCCTGGAGGCAGCGCAGCGGACGGGGACGGTGGACCACGTGCGCAGGCTCTGCAACGGCAGCACCTCCTTCCTGGACAGCCTGGGCTCTACGGCCCGGGCCGAGGCCGAGCGGGCTCTGGAGGAAGCGAAGGGGTGGCTGGCCACCCACGAGGAGTACCAGCGCCGCATTTTCAGGAACCTGGAGGCCGCGGTCCGTGAACGGCGGGCGTGGGATGTCCGCTCCGGGATTCAGCAAGCCGCGTCACTGACCCGGCGTGGAGCCAGCGCCGAGGAGCACCGCATCCTGGCCGCGGCCCGCGCCTATCTGCGCGAGCACGACTACGCTGGCCAGTCCCCGGCCCAGGCGGCCGTGCGCAGGCAGCTGCACTACAGGCCGGTGCCGCCGGCCCCGAAGAGGGCGGAGCCTTCCCGGAGCAGGAAGCCGAACCGGGCGAAGGAGGCGGCGGCAACAGCCCGTGCCCTGCTGGAGCGGCTCGATCGCGAGAGCGACCTGCTGGCCGACGATGAGCTGGCGAAGCTGGTTCAGGAGCTGACGCGGGCGGCGAACGTCGCAGGCCCCCACCTCAAAGACCCCGAGCGAGACCGGGCCACTCGGCGGGGTCGCAGGGCACGACGGCGGCGACCGGCACGCACCGAGGCCGTACCGCCCCGTACCCGCACGAAGCCCCCGGCGGCCGGGAAGCCGGAGAGCTGGGCGCGGGTGAAGCTCGACCCGCTGGCCGCCGCGGTCAAGACCATCCTGCAGAAGGCCGCAGCGACCGGAACAACGCTCACCTGGCCAGAGATCCGCGCCCAGCTCCCACCAGGTCTGCCCGCCCTCGAACGGAGCCAGCAAACGGGTGTGCTCATCCAGGTCGACCGGAGCCGTCCGGGGACCGCGCCGTTGCTGTCCGCGCTGGTCACCGGGGTCGATCACGACATGCACCCGGCTTACCCTCGCTTAGCGGCTGCTGCCGGCCGGCCCCAGCCGCGGGGAGATCTGGAAGCGGTGGCGCAGTGGGCGGTGGAGGTCTCCCGGTTCCCCCGGGCCGGCAGCAAGTAGGCGTGCCCAGCGGCGGGGCCGTGGTCCGCCCGGCCGTTCAGGCCGCGATGCTCAGTTCGGTGCGGGCACGGTGGAGGAAGTCGCGGACGGCCGACTCGCGGCGCCAGGGGGCGAGGGCGCCGGTGAACTCACGGACGTAGTCCTTGGCGCGGGCGGACTGGACGCGGGTGAGGATGTCAACGGACCGGTTGCCGAGGTCGAGTCCGTGCTCGAGGTCCCGGGCCTGGAGGTGGGCGGTGCCGACGATCGCGAGCCGCATGCCGACCGAGCGGGTGAACACCCCGGTCGGCATGGCGGCTGCCTGCTGGTTCCAGGCGAGGGCGGCCTTGGGATTCTTCAGGTCGCGGAAGACCTCGGCGGCATCGGCCGACAGCCGGGCGTGGTGGTAGAAGTCGATCCACCCTGGCTCCTCGCCCGCCCGGGCGTCGGCCTGGCCGAGGAGGTCCTCGGAGACGGCCAGCGCGCGGGAGGCCGCCTTCGGGTCGTTGTCCCGGGCGTGGGCGCGGGCTTCGATGAGCTTGGTGAACGCCAGCACCCGCGGCGCCGCATGTCCCCGGGCGCGCTCGAAGGCGCCCTGAGCCATGTCGACGGCCTCGGAAGCGAAGCCGCGCAGCAGTGACTGCATGGCCATGGTGGTCAGGACATAGCAGCCGAGCTGGACGTCGCCGCCGGCCCGGGCCAGGCGCAGGGCCTGGATGAAGTGCCGCTGGGCGGCGTCGTGCTGGCCGACGTCGAACGCCGTCCACCCGGCGAGGCGGGAGAGTTCGGCGGTGACGGAGAACAGCTCGCGGCCGACGGCGTCGGAGAACGAGCCGCGCAGCAGTGGGGCGGCGCGTTCGGTCAGGCAGGCGGTGACGGAGTTGGCCTTCCAATTCCCGCCGCCGTACTTGGAGTCCCAGCGGCGGGCCTCGTCGGCGGCGTCCCGCAACTCGTCGAGGTCGGCGCGGCCGACCTGCTGGCCGCCGGTGTGGTTGGCGGCTTCGTCGGCGGGGGTGACCAACCAGCGGGTGACCGGGGTGGTGAAGGCGGACACGGCGAAGCCGGATCCGGTGAGGAAGTCGCGGCGGTTCACGCTGCTCCAGAACGAGGTGGCTACCCGGACCGCATCCGCGCGATCCCGGGGGAAATCCAACCCCACATCAGCATCCGGTGTCTCGGCCTCGCCCATACCGATCTCGCTGAGATCCACGGGGCGGCCGAGCCGTTCGCCGATCGCCTGCGCGAGGAGGGTGGGCACGGGCCACTTCGGGATCATGCCGCGCTGGCACCAGTTCGCGATGGAGGTGTGCGAGTAGTCGGTCTCCATCCCGGCCTGGTGGGCGAGCTGGTTGACCCGCAGGGCCAGGGACTTCTTGCTTGCGCCGCAGGCTTCGATGAGCCGGGCCAGGTCCGCGTTGGGCGGACGGGTCCGGCGGGCGGTCGAGGCCACCGTGTCCCCCTTAACCCAGGTGCTGAAGGTGCTCGCACACGATGGACGGCGTATGCCCGGCCTGATCCCGGAGCCGGGCAGGCCCGCTCCCGGCGAGCCTCAAGCCGTACGCCTCGCACACGTTGGGCAACCGAGGGTATTGCCTCACCGGGCTGCAGCGAACCGCTTCTGCGAGTTGTGAGCCCCCCTGTGAGCCCTCCCGAGCCCGGCGGCCGGTCGGTGAGATGAGGGCACCGGCCGCCGCCGGACTGCCCAGAGCTCTCCGGCGGCGGCCGTCCCAGGCACCACGACGACTTCACGCTCGGGGGTGAACCAGGATGTGCGGAATCGCAGGACTGGCCGTAGGAGACGCCGCCCGGCACGAGAGGACCATCGCCGCCATGAGCACCTCCCAGCGCTACCGCGGCCCCGACGGCACGATGCACGCCGCCACGAGGGACGGCCGGGCGGTGCTGGCCATGAACACCCTCCTGATCGTCGACCCGCACGCCGACCCCGGCCCCTACACCGACCCGGGCACCGGGCTGGTGCTGGCCTTCAACGGCGAGATCTACAACTGGCGCCGGCAGGCCGCCGCCTGGGGCATCGAGATCGGCGAACGCGAGTCGGACGCCCACTTCCTGCTGCGCGCCTGGGCCAAGATCGGCCCCTCGTGCCTGGACGGGCTCGACGGCATGTTCGCCCTGGCCGTGTACGACCCGCGCACCGCGAAGCTGTTCCTGGCGCGCGACCGGCTGGGGGAGAAGCCGCTGTACTGGCGGCTGGACGGCGGCCGGCTCGCGTTCGCCTCCGAGGTCACCACCCTCACCGGGTACGGCCCGGCGCCGCTGGTCTTACGGCCCGAAGTCACCGCGATCGAGACCCCGGTCGGCGTCGACACCCCCTTCCAGGGCATACAGCTGCTCGCCCCGGCCACGCTGCTGACGTTCGACGTGCCCACCGGCTCCATCGACCAGATGACGTGGTGGCACCTGGAGGACCGCGCCCCGTACACCGGCACATACCGCGAGGCCCTGGCGAAGTTCTCCACCGTCCTGGCCGAGCAGATCCCGCTGCGCGTGCCGGCCTGCGACTTCGCGCTGTTGCTGTCGGGCGGCTTGGACTCCGCCGTCCTCGCCTACCCGCCGGTCTGCGTCACCGTCCGCTACCCGGGCCAGGACCGCCTGGACGAGTCGGACACCGCCGCGGTGATCGCCCGGGACATCGGCGCCGAGCTGGTGGTGGTCGAGCCGGACCCGGCCGACTTCACCCGGGCCCCTGCCGCACATGGTGCGGGCCCTGGACTACCCGATGGGCAACGCCTCCACCTTCTCGGAGAACATGGCCTACCGGAGGATCGCCGACCTGAGCCTGCGCGTGGTGATCGGCGGGCTCGGGCCAGACGAGTTCCCCATGGGCTACGTCCGCCAGACCCTCGTCCTCTTCGGGCCCGAGAAGGTGCTCGCCGCCGGCTTGGAGGCGTACCGGCCTCTGGCCGGAAAGCTCCTGCACCCGGCCGAGCAGCCGCTCGCCCCGGCGGAGGCGGTGGCCCGTCTGGTGCTGCGCGGGCCCGACCCCGAGGGCCGGATCCGCGACCTGGTCGCCGACGCGTTCGACCGGGTCGGCGGCGACCTCGCCCGCGGGCTGACGCTCGCCGACCTGGCCACGGCCTGGCTGCCGCTGGTGATGACCAGCGACAAGCTCGCCTCCGCCTACGCCCTCGAACGCCGCTCCCCGTACCTGGCCCGCGACCTGGTCGAGCTGTCCTACCGCCTCCCCGCCTCCCACAAGATCACCGACCCCGCGCAGGGCAAGCTGATCCTGCGCGACGGCGCCAAGGCTCTCGGACTGCCCCGCGAGGTCTGGGCGAGCCGGGACAAGCTCGGCTTCGCCAGCCCCGTCCCAGCCTGGCTCAACGGACAGCTCGCGGCCTGGGCCGACGCGGCGATCAAGACCGCGCTCGCCGACGCCCCGCCCGCCTGGCGGCCGCTGCTGGAGACGGGCCTCGCGCCCGGCGGCCGGTTCGACCGCACCCGCATGCAGGCCCTGATGGCCGCGGCCTGGTTCTCGGACCAGCCGGTCAGGGCAGCGGCATGACGACCCTGGCGGTCACTACCGTGTCGGCATGCACTCCGACACCACCGACGCCCAGGGGCCGGCCACCGCCCGCGGAGCCGTCGCCCTCATCACCAACCGTCGCGGCGAGCTGCTGATGCACCTGCGCGACGACCTCCCCGGCGTCATCGCTTGGCCGAACCACTGGAGCCTGCTGGGCGGCGGCTGCGACGCCGACGAGGCCCCGGACGCCGCGATCGTCCGTGAGCTCGACGAGGAAGCCGGCCTCCACCCCGGGGATCTCACCGAGCTGTTCGAGATCCGCGACGAGCACGGCTCCGGGCAGCTGATCACGTTCTTCTCCGCCTCCTGGGACGGCGACGAGACGCAGCTGCCGCTCGCCGAAGGCGTCAAGCTCCAGTTCTTCGCCCCCGAACACCTCGACATCCTCACGATCCCGCCGTCCATCCGGGCCGGGATCCACCGCCATCCGACCGCCCGGCCCTCCTGACCCCCCGACGAAACGGGCAGGGTGGGGCCGGGCGGCCCCACCCGAAGGGACGAGCACGCCCATGAAGATGACCGTCATCGGATGCGGATACCTCGGCGCCACCCACGCGGCCTGCATGGCCGAACTCGGCCACCAGGTCCTCGGCATGGACTGCGACATCGACAAGGTCCACACCCTGTCCACCGGCCGGGCCCCCTTCTACGAGCGGGACCTCGACGACCTCCTCGCCAAGCACACCGCCTCCGGCCAGCTGCGGTTCACCGCCTCCTACGCCGAGGCCGTCGGCTTCGCCGACCTCCACTTCATCGGCGTGGGCACCCCGCAGCAGCCCGACGGCGCCTACGACCTCACCCACCTCTTCGACGCCGTCCGCCAGCTGGCCCCGCTCCTGACCCGCCCGTCGGTCGTCGCGGTCAAGTCCACCGTCCCCGTCGGCACCGCACCCCGCGTCGCCGAACTGCTCCACGAGCACGCCCCGGCAGGCGACCTGGTCGAGGTCGCGTGGAACCCGGAGTTCCTGCGCGAGTCCTTCGCCATCGAGGACACCCTGCGCCCCGACCGGCTCGTCCTGGGCTTCGGCCCCGGCCGCGCCCGGGCCGAGACCATGTTGCGGGAGGCGTTTACGAAGATCATCGATGCCGGCACGCCGACGATCGTCACCGACTGGGCCACCGCCGAGCTCGCCAAGGGCGCCGCGAACTCCTACCTCGCCACCAAGATCTCCTTCGTCAACGCCATGGCCGAGGTCTGCGAAGCCTCCGCCGCCAACGTCGAAGAGCTCGCCGACATCCTCGGCCACGACCACCGCATCGGCCGCCGCGGCATGCGCCCCGGGCTCGGGTTCGGCGGCGGCTGCCTGCCCAAGGACCTGCGCGGCTTCATCGCCCGCGCCGACGAACTCGACGCCGCCCCAGCCGCCGGGATCCTCCGCGAAGCCGACGCCGTCAACGCCCGCCGCCGCGAGCGCGTCGCCGCCATGGCCCGCCAGGAGCTCGGCGGCGACGTGCGAGGCAAGCGGATCACCGTCTGGGGCGCCGCCTTCAAGCCCGAGACCGACGACATCCGCGACTCACCCGCCCTCGCCGTCGCCCAGGCCCTGCACGACCTCGGCGCCTGCGTCACCGTCACCGACCCCAAAGCCCTCGACAACGCCCGCAAGCTCCACCCCGCCCTCGACTACGCCGACGACCCGATGGCCGCCGCGCAGGACGCCGACCTGCTGCTGCACCTGACCGAGTGGCCCCACTACCGGCACATCGACCCCGCCCGCCTCGCCTCCCGCGTCGCGAAGGCGAAGGTGATCGACGCCCGCGGCACCCTCAACGCCGACGACTGGCGCGGCGCCGGCTGGATCTACCGAGCCCTCGGCCGACGCTGACGGCTCAATGCCGACACGGCAGCGGCGGCCCGGGTCTGCCCGGGCCGCCGCCGGCGTTGGCCTGGCAGCCGCCGGGCGGGCTTGACCCCTTCCAGCACCGTCCACAGCGGCCGGCCCTCGGCAGCCCATAGCTCCAGCCGGCCCCGGTCGATCAGGTGGACGCCGTACGTCTTGCTCCGCTCCACCGCCGACAGGGTGAACCGGCCGTTGGTGACGATGACCGCGAACCGGGCCCCGTGGACCGTTTTCGCAGTGCCGTTGAGCCGCTGCAAGACCTCCACCCCGATGGCCTTGCCCTCCCAGCCGTCCCGCTTGTGCTTGCACTGAACGACCCAGATCCGGCCATCTGCGTCGACACCGCGTACGTCGCAGACGTCATCGTGCGCTCCGCCGACCCGCTCGGCTTCGAAGCCGTCACGGCGGATCAGATCCCGCACCGCGAACTCGAACTCGCGGTGATGCGGAGCGTCGATCTCCTCCAGCGGCACCCGCACTCCCCTGGCCCGCCGCTCCTCCCACCGGCGGCGCTGGTCACCGGCCAGAGCCCAGACGGCCAGCAGCATGAACGCCACCTGTGGCACGACGGCATAGATCCCCGAGTGCTCGTTCAGCCAGGCTCCCAGCCAGATCCCGAACCCGACCACTGCCGCGAGGGCGGCCACTGCCGCGCCGATCCGGGGCGGGTCGGCGGCCGAAGGAGCCTTCCTGTCCGGGGAGGGCGCCCAGCACCGGGGCGCCCTTGGCGCGGTGGCTTGCGTAGATCATGAGCTGATGCTCCCCCTCACCGGGCTGAGAATCCGGCTCTCGGCGAGCCGGGGCCAGACGCGTACCTGCCGCCTTTCGTCCTGTCGCGTACCTACGGGTGGTCGTCGGGCGATGTCGCACGAGGTGGCTTGATCGCGGAGCCGGCGAACGGAGGGGTCCGGGGTGCGTTGCTAGGGTGCGGAGCTGATCGGATCATGGCAATCACGAGGGCGGGGGATCATGCGAGCGCGTGCGGCGGTGGCCGGGGTACTGGTGCTGATGGTGGTGACGGGCTGTTCGGGCTCCGGGTCGGATGCCGGTTCGGCCAAGCCTGGCGGTCCCGGTCCACTGGATCGCGCGGAGCCGCTGGCCAAGCTGAGCGTGCCGGCGGCCTACGACGCGGCGAAGGGCTGGGACGAGAAGCTGTCGTGGGTGCCAGGGTCGGTTACGACGCTGCCGGTGACGAACGTTCCGGGCACGCAGACGGTCGCGGTGATGCAGGTGGCCTCCAACGGCTACACGGTTACCGCGCGGTCGGGCAGCAGCGGCAAGGTCGCCTGGCGCTCGGCGCCGTGGAACCCGCCCACCCCGGTCGACGGCGCGCAGGGAGACAGCAGCGGTGAGACCGCCGAGATCCCCGACGTGACGGGCTTCGAGCAGGACGGCCGGGCTTACGTGGTCGCGTACGCGCACGGCATGTGCGGCAAGGACGATCTCCACGAGGGTGTCGAGGTGGTACGCCTGGCCTTCTACCCGGCCGACGCTTCCGGCTCGGCGGTCAAGCCGGTCAAGGAGATCGACGTCCCCGTCTCCGCGTCCCCCGGACAGATCCGCGTGCAGGCATCGGGTGGCCGCCTGCTGGTGGCCTGGAGAGAAAGCGGCGCGTTCCCCCGCTCGTCGGCCGCGGTGGACGTCGCCACGGGCAAGACGACCGTGTATGAGGACGCCAACAAGCTGCTGCCGCAGTGCGAGAAGGCGGCCGCCTGCAACAGCAGCCGCGTCATGGCCGCCACCGGCGACGGGCCGCTGGTCGGCATGGGCGGCGGAGGCTTCGGCATCCCGGGGAAGTGGTTCAGCGACTCCATCCGGCCCAAGCAGGTCAACGCGACCACCGGCATCCTCGACTCGTGGAACGGTACCGTCTACGCCGCCGCCCACGGGTACGTTCTGGCCGGCTGGAACACCGGCGGCAGGTACGGCCGTGACGACAACGCCGTCTGGTCCGTGCACGACCTGGCCACCGGCACGCTCACCGCCCAGGTCGTCTGCGACTACGACATCCCCGACGAGACCAGCGCCAGCCGCGACTTCCCCGTCATCACCTCGCCCGACGGCCGCTACCTCGCCGCCGGCCCCCTCGCGTTCGACCTGCAGACCAAGCGGGGCATCTGCCTTCAGGGAGACGGCAACCGCAAGACCATCGTCCTGGCCTCCCTCCGCAACGACGGCACCGCCTACGGCGCCGTCCGCGACGACTCCAGCGGCAGCGACACCGAACCCGTCCCCGCCCAGCTCAACCTCCGAACCGTCACCGGGGACCCGAAGGTCCTCAGCGTCGGCACCGAAGTCCCCTACCTGACCACACCGGACGGCTCCGGCCTCTTCATCACCCGCAACACGGACAAGGACATCGTCGTCTCCCTGCGCCCCGGCCACTGACCGGCACCGGACCGGGTGGGCGGGCACAGCCGTCCCGTACCGCCGGATCAGCCGTCCCCGGCGGTACGGCGCATCGGTCCCGATGACCCGCTCGCGCCGCACAAGCGGCGAAGGCGCACGGTGGACGGCTACCGGCGCCATCGTCCCGTGAGCGGCGGAGCCAGCCACCTGCGGCCCGAGGAGGCGAGGAGTCCTCGCGTCCTGTCCGCGCCGATCCTTGCGGCTGCCCAGCGGCAGGCGGACGCCGTCCACCGCCCGGGCACCAGTAGCCGCCGGCGCCGTCTTCGGTTCCATCGGCCGCTGGGGCATATTGGAAGGAAAGCACCGGACGAGGAGGTCACCGTGGCAGCCGACCCACACGCCGAAGCCGCCGCGCCGGCCCCGCTCAGCGTCACGGAGGCAGATGGCTGCGCCACCCTGCGCTTCACCGGCGAGCTGACCGCAGACACCGCTCTGGACCTGGAGCAAAAACTCCTCGATCCGTGCCTGTCCCAGGCGCGCGCCTGGGTGCTGGACCTGACCGGCCTCGCACACATGGACCTGAACTGCGCGTACGCGTTGCTGCGAGCAGCCGTCCGCCTGCCGCGGACGACCACGGTCCAGGTCCGCGGCGCCCGGCGCAACGTGCAGCGCACCCTGCGGCACACCGGATTCGACGCGCTCGCCTCGATCGACTAGAGCGGTGGCCGACGCCTCTGCCGGGCGGGCGTGATTCGGCCACCTGATCCATCACGCCACCATGCCAGCAGCTCAGCGGTAGCGTGATCGGCGTCTCCGGCCGCCACGGCCCCGACTCGGGGAGGACTAGCACGATGAACAGGCACGCCATCGCGTACGTGAACAGTCTCGGCATCACCGACGCGATCGTCCGTGCCGTTCTGCAGCTGCTGGCCGAACGCACCGACGCACCAGGAGACCATCGTCGTCCCGAGGACATCCCCGACATCATGGGCCTGCACCTTCAGGACTCCGACGTCCCCGCGCTCGCCGTCCGGGCCGGGCTCGACCCACAGGAGTTCCGCCAGCAGCTGCGCGCCTTGAAGCAGCACGTGAAGATGGACGTCCTCGAGCACTCCGACGGCCTCTGGGAGATCGTCTATGGGCCGTCGTACACCCGCCCGCCCAAGCCCCGGCCCGCCGAGCCCGACCTGACCCGCGGCGGGCGCACCCGTTCTGGTTCCCCGGCTGGGAGAAGTACAGCACCTGGGGCTACGAGCAGGACCCGGGCGGACACCAGCACCTGTACGCGCAGCTGATCCCCAACCAGGACGGCCCGGACGCGGAACCCCGGATCTGGACCACCCCGCCTGGGCACACGGTGCAGACGGTCGACGAGCTGGCCGTGGTCATCGCCCTGTCCATCGCGCCCTACGAGCCGGTCCGGATGCCCGGTGTGCTGATCAAGCGGTGGTTGACCCGCCCGCCCCTGTCCGACTGGTAAGCCTCGCCTCGTTGGCGTCACCGCCACATGCCTGTGACTGGTCGAGTGCCAGGGCTGTCGATCAGTAGCCGTAGCGGCGTCGAAGAGCCGCCCGGGGGCGGCACCGGCGTGCTGGAATGCCGGTCGCGCTCCTGTCGCTTTCCGCCATTCACCGCCGCGGTGCCGCTCGATACGACAGCGACCCTTTTCGCAGGTGAGCGGCCCACGGCAGTGATCTTCATACTGCCGCGGCGGGCGGCCGGTGGCGGCCGGGCAGGGGCCGGTCGGCAAGCCGGTCCGCCGAGGTCAGCGGCCCGTGCATGCCACCGTGAGGGGACGGCCAAGGCGGTTCGTCGCGCCTGGCTTGATGTCGGTCGAGCCCTCCGAGCCCTGGTGATGATCCATCAGTTTCTGTCAGTGCCCGCTGCTACATCAATGTGAGGGACGGGCCGCGACCGCAGCCCGCCGACGGGAGGGGACACCATGCCGAAGGTGCCGGACGGCTTCCACTACGTCCGCGGCCACATCCGCCGTAATCCGAAGCCGCGGAGCGCGAAGCGGATGAGCGGCTGGATGATTGCCGGCCTTGCCGCCGGCGTCTGGTTATGGGGGCAGGTGTTCGGGTTCGGCGAGGCGGCCAGCACCCCACCGCCCGCTCAGCCGCAGCCCGCTCTCTCCTCGCCGGCTGCCCGGTGATGGGACGCAAGCCGTTACGCCTTCGACGCCTCCGCGGCGCCTCCGAGGTGGTCTCGGCGGCTGTCGTCGGTCTGGCCGTCCTGGTCCTGGCCGTCCGGATAGCCACGGCGGCAGTCGGAGCGCTCAGGGAGGCGTGGCCCGTCCTGCTGGCTCTCGTGGCCCTGGCAGGAACCGCAGGGGCCTGGTGGGTCACACGAGCCATCGGCCGACGGCGGCGTGACGCCGAGCGGCTGGCCCTGCTGCGGATCACGCTGGCCGAGTTCGACGCGATGGACGACCGGCAGTTCGAGCACGCCCTGCGGGACCTGCTGGTGCGGGACGGCTGGCCGGCACGCCGTGTGGGCGGTGGCGGGGACCAGGCGGCCGACGTCATCGGTGACCACATGCACCGCGGCCGGATCGTCGTGCAGGCCAAGCACACCCGCGTCGGCGGAAAAGTGGGGTCGTCGGTCATGTACGCGGTGAAGGGGACAGCCGGGCCGGCCCACCGAGCCGACCATGCCGTCGTCGTCACCAACGGCACCTTCACCCGAGACGCCATGGCCTGGGGCGACCGGCACGGCGTCCACTGGGTCGACCGGGACAAGCTGCGGCGCTGGGCGGAGACCGGCACGGCGCTGCACGAGCTTCTCGGGCTGTCCGCACGCACCCGTCGCGGCCGGTTCAAGCGGGCCGCCTGACGGGCTCAGGAACTTCCCCATCATCAACGTTCCGGAGGTGTGGTGTTCGACGAAGACGGGTCCCTCGACCCGCTGCTGAAGTTCCTGTTGTACGCCGTCCTCGCGCTGGCCATCGGCAAGATGCTCTGGGAGTGGCTCACCGAGGACGTCAGCCGGTGGATCACCGTGGATCTGTGGGGGCTGATCGCCGATCACCCCTGGTGGACCGGCATCATCGTCATCAGCGCGCTGGTCTCGCTCATC
Organism: Streptomyces sp. NPDC006458; assembly: GCF_040612135.1. NCBI lineage: Bacteria > Bacillati > Actinomycetota > Actinomycetes > Kitasatosporales > Streptomycetaceae > Streptomyces > Streptomyces sp. NPDC006458. The sequence continues at coordinate 37,021 of NZ_JBEXPR010000048.1, forward strand.
CTCCTCACGAAGCGGCTCTCGTTCCTGTTCGGCACTGACGCAAGCACGCACGCCTACGCCGATCAGGATGAGGACTACGCCTCCAGCGCCCCTCGAGCGAGGCGGTGGATCCGGACGTGCTGACCTTCAAGATGAAGCAACTGGCCGGGATGAGCGCGACGGGCTTCGAGCAGGCGTGCGCCGACCTCCTGGCCCGCGACGGATTCCGCAGCACGCGACGGGTCGGGGGTGCCGGAGATCTTGGCGTGGACGTCACCGCCCGCGACGACGACGGCCGGCTCCTGATCTTGCAGTGCAAGCAGTATCAGAATCCGGTCGGCTCAGGGCACGTGCAGAAATTCAACGGAACGGCCCGCCTTCACCACGGAGCCGATCTCCCGGTCATGATCGGACTCAACGGCTTCACCCAGCCTGCGGTCGACTTCGCGCAGTATCACCAGCTCATCCTCATGGGCCGCCCCGAGCTGAAGAAGTGGGCCCACGGCCAGCACCTGTATGACGTCCTCGGCATAGAGAACTCGACGCAGTAACCCACGCGTCCGAGCCCCTGCCCAGCCGAAGAGATGCCGTTGACGCGGCTGTTGCGGTACGCGACAGCACAACTTCCGACAGATGACTTGACTAAGGGCTTGCAGATCATTAACACGTTGTCTTGATCATGCTGCTGGCGTCGCCACTCAGGGCTTGAACCCGAGCCTGGAGGGCCGTGAGGGCGGAGGGCAGGGTGGCCGCCGGCGGGATGACGATGCTGTGTGCCTTCAGCAGTGTCCTGATCTTCAGCAGGGTGCGGTGCATGGCGGTCCGACTGCTGCCGAACAGCACCGCGAGGGGTTCCGCGGCCAGGGCGACCCGCAGGTGAAGGACGGCTGCCAGAACCTGTTCAGGGAAGGCGAGTCGGGGCGGGCGGCCGCGCTTGACGTCGCCGTCGACGGCCAAAGTGTCGATGAGATCGCTCAGTTGCTGCCGGGACATGCCGGTCAGGGCGGGGTCAGACAGGAGAGCGTGGTCCCACTCCTGGGCCAGCTCCTGCGGAGCCCGAGGCGCTGGGATGACAGGGCAGGGCTGCGGGTGCAGGGCATAGTTCCAGTCGCCGTGGAAGGCGTGTCGGGTCAGTGGCAGGGACGCCATCTCCGCGTCGCCGATCCGGACTCCGATGGGGTAGGTGTTGGTGTCCAGCTCAGCCGTGACGCGCAGGCCGGTGCGGGTGGTGGTCGCGGCGATGGACTGAACAATGACTTGGTGGCTGGTCAGCGGTCGGCCGCGCCAGTTCATGGTGATGTGCGAGAAGAGCCGATGCTCGATCTTGTTCCACTTCGATGTGCCCGGTGGTAGGTGGCACACGGTGATCGTCAGTCCTGTTTCGGCCGCGAGCCGGGCGAGTTCGAGCTTCCAGGCCCGGGTGCGGTAGCCGTTTGAGCCGCCCGCGTCGGCGGTGATGAGCAGTCGTGTCGCCTGCGGGTAGGCGGCCCGGCCCTGGCCGCACCACCATCGGCGGATCGATTCCACCGCGAACGCGGCGGTGTCGTGATCGGTGCCCACGTTGACCCAGCCGGTGTTCGCCGCGAGATCGTAGATCCCGTACGGGACGGCTTTGCCCAGCTGGGGGTCGGCGAAATCATGGACGTTCACCGGCAGCGGATCAGCCGCAGGCCGCCACTGGCGGCCGTTGTTCTTGAACTCGCCGACGAGTTCCTTCTTCTTGGTGTCCACGCTGATCACCGGCTGGCCGGCGTCCCGGTGCTCGCGGGCCTGCTCGTTGAGGTAGCGGAACTGGGCATCCCGGTCCGGATGTTGGCTTCCCTCGATGGTCTTGGCGTTGGCCTGCAGGCTGAAGCCTTCCTCCCGCAGCAGGTCCGCGACAGTGTCCGCACTGACCTTGTGCCCGGTCCGGGCCAGCTCCCGCGCCAGCGTGCGGGTCGACTTCACGGTCCACCGCAGGGGCGACATCGGGTCACCGCGCTCGTCCGGCTCGACCAGCGCCAGCAGGGCCGGCCGCAGCCCCGGATCGAGATCTGCGACCGCCTTGCGTCCTCCGCCCGGCCGCCGCACCCGCCCCAGAGGCTCCTCGCCCGCCTCCAACTCGAACACGCCCTTGCGGACCGTGGTCTCACTCACCGACGCCGCCCGCGCGACGGCCCGAACACCACCGTGTCCCAGGACACGGGCCTCTGCGGCCATCAGCAGCCGTCGCTGCCGCTCATCCAGATGCGGGAACAACACCGTGAACTTGACGCCGAGTTGGGCACGGATCTCGTCCGGGATGCGCATACCACATCAACGAGCCATGGGACGGGAAGCAACACCTTAATGATCTGCAAGCCCTAACGAGCTCGTGCACGGTAGGCGGTGAGGCGTCGAGCATCGCGGCGGGGCTCGGCATTCACATCGGTCGTGCTGATGTCAGGTCCGCGGTCT
>NZ_JBEXPR010000049.1:0-34950 GCF_040612135.1 Streptomyces sp. NPDC006458
CGGGCGGTCAGCTTGCCCTTGGCATGCTGCGCGGCCGTCGCCTTCTCACTCGGTCCGGCCAGCGCCTGCGCACGGATCTCGTGCAACTCGGCGACCCGCCCGCGCGCGTCGGTGGGCTCACCCGTCGTCTCTTCCAAAACGGTCATGTAGCGACCATACGAAGCCCATCAAGGAATGCGAGCCGTCGACTCCGTACAGTCTCAAGCCCGTTTTCCTGGTACCCCTGAACAGAACGACGACAGCATGGTGGCGTTCCAACTGCTCAGGGGGGCCGCACTCTGTAGGGATCCCACAAAAACCTTAAGCGGGAGACGGCACACATTCACGATCACCCGATGCCATCCATGGAGTGACGACCAAGCACACCGTAGATCATCCGGAGCCGTTCGGACGACACCCCGGGCAGAGAAGTTGAACTTTGAACGGAATAGGTCTAACGTCGTCGGCGTTGAGGTCATTGAACATTCAATAGCTTCGGCTCGCGGCTCGACCCGATGAGCCGCGGCCCGTCCCCCCAAGGAGCAGATCATGGGCATCTTCGGCAGCAAGGACAGCACCACCGGGACCACCACCGTCGGCACCGGTGCCGTGAACCCGGAGCTCGCCGCGCTGACCGGCGACTACTCCATCGACGCCGCGCACACCACGATCGGCTTCGTGGCGCGGCACGCGATGGTGACGAACGTGAAGGGCAAGTTCCTCGACTTCTCCGGTGCGCTGCACCTCGACGGTTCCGACCCGGCGCGCTCGACCGCCTCGATCGACATCAAGATGGAGAGCATCGACACCGGCAACGCGGACCGCGACGGCCACCTCAAGAGCGCCGACTTCTTCAAGACCGACGAGTTCCCGGTCATGACGTTCCGCTCCACCAAGGCCGAGGCCCTGGGCGGCGAGGACTACCGCGTCACCGGCGAACTCTCGATCCTCGGCGTCACCAAGGAGATCGCCATCGACCTGGAGTTCAACGGCGCCGCGAAGGACCCGTTCGGCAACGAGCGCGTCGGCTTCGAGGGCAAGGCCGAGATCCTTCGCTCCGAGTGGGGCCTGACCTGGAACGCCGCGCTGGAGACCGGTGGTGTCCTGGTGTCCGACAAGATCAAGCTGAACTTCGACATCTCCGCGATCAAGAACGCCTGATCCGGCGCCGGGTCCGGAACCCGGCCGCGCGGCACCGCCGCGTCCTGAGCGCGCCCGCCCTCTTACTCCCCAGTGACGAGAGCGGGCGCTCGGCGTTCCTGGACCCGTCCTTGGCGAGAGGGCGGGCATTCGGCGGATCGGGACCCGTCCGTGGCGAGAGGGCGGGCATTCGGCGTGTCGGGACCCGTCCGTGGCGAGAAGTGCTCGGTGCCTCAGGCCCCGTCGCGCTCCAGTCGCTCCACCGCCGCCGCCAGGCGGGCCGCCCGGGTCTTCGGCGTACGGGCCTGGAGCAGGCCGAGCATGACCTGGTAGCGGTCCGTCCTGCCGAGCCTTTCGAACGCGGCCCCGGCCTGCGGGCTGTCCGCCAGTGCACGGGCCAGGTCCTCGGGCACGTCGGCGTTGCGCTGCGACTCGTAGGCTGTTGCCCAGCGCCCGTCGGCCTGCGCCGCCGCCACCTCGGCGAGGCCCGCGGGGCGCATCCGTGCGGCGGCGGTCAGTTCCGCCACGCGGCGCACGTTCACCATCGACCACACACTGCCCGTGCGGCGCGGCGTGATGCGCTGGAGGTAGTGCGTGGCGTCGAGCGCCCTGCGCTGACCGGTGATCCAGCCGTGGCACAGGGCCGCGTCGTTCACCTCACCCGCGGTGACGGACTTTTGGCCCGAACCCTTCTTGGCGACCTTCACCCACAGTCCGGGGTCCGGCGCCGGGTGCCCGGCGAGCCAGGCATCGAGGTCCGCGGGCGTCTCGAAACCCTCGTTGGGGAGGGTGGCGTCCTGGGTGCTCATGCCCTTCAACCTACGCGGGCATTAGGCCAGATCCTGTCCTAGTCGTGACCCGCTCAGAACCCGCCACCGCCGAAGTCCCCTCCCCCGCCGAAGCCGCCACCGTAGTCACCGCCGCCGAAGCCGCCGCCGAAGTCGTCCGAGCCGAAGTCGGCGCCGGAGACGTCGCCGCCCTCGTAACCGGCGCCGCCGAAGTCCCCGTAGCCGGAGCCGTAGTCGGCACCGTAGGACGGGGTGGCCATGGCACTGCCCAGCAGGGTGCCGACGAGGAGGCCGGGCAGCAGGCCGCCGCCGAAGTAGCCGCCGGCCCAGGGCCCGTAGGCGGGACCGGCGTCCCAGTAGGGGCGGCGGCCGGAGACGGTCTCCACCTCGCGCACCATCGGGTCCAGACCGTCGGCGAGCCTGGCCTGGTCGGCGGCGCACACCGGGACCTCGCGGGTGGCTCCGCTCCCGGGTGTCCACTCGGCGTCGGCGACCGAGGTGCCGTGCCGCGGATCGAAGAAGCAGGGCGGCCGGCGTTCCGGCAGCGAGGCGCCCTCGCGGCGGGCCGCGAGCCGGGCCAGCGAGAAGCGGCCGTCGTCCAAGGCCTGGGTGACCGCGCGCACGTCCTCGGGTCTGGCGGCCTGCTCCATCAGGCGTTTGGCCTGCTCATAAGTGTCCAGCGCGTGCTCGTAGTCCGAGCGCATCGCGTCGTCGGCGCCGGGTTCGGCGGGGTGGAAGTCCAACCGGTCCAGTTCCTCGCCGAAGGCGGTGATGTCCTCGTCGACGACGACCCGCAGCTTCTCCAGCGCGGCCCGCCGGGTCTCCTCGTGGCGGCGCCGGTTGCGGCGGACCAGGGTGTAGGCGCCCGCCCCGCCCGCGGCGAGGACCACGCCCAGGGTGATGAGCGTGCCGGCCGTGGCCCCGCCCTCGTCACCGGAACCCCAGCTCGCCGGGGCGGAGCCGCCCATGTTGGCGACGGCGCGGTCGGTGAACTCGTTCAGCTGGGTGACGGGGTCGTCCTCGTCCTGGACGCTGCGCACGAGATTGCGTACGGCGGACGGGGACAGGACCGAGGAGTCGGCGCGCGCGTCGAAGCGGTCACCGAGGCGGATCGCGTACAGGCCGGTGATCCCGGTGGCGGTCCGCAGGTCCGTGAACAGGTCCTTCGTGGGCTGGTCCGCGGGCAGGACCGCGATGAACAGCGGCTTGTCGGCGTCCTCGATCTTCCCTCGCAGGGCGGCCGCGTCGGAGTCCGGCAGCAGGCCGTCGGCGGACGGGTCCACGAAGACGGGGTTCTGCCGGAGACCGTCGGCGATCTTCGTGACGTCCGTGACCGCGCCGGCAGGCGAGGCGCCCGCCGTCAGGAGAGTCAGGACGGCGAGCGCCAGCACGATCAGCAGACCGGCGGGCCCTCGGGTCGATGTCGCGACCTTCATACCATCGAAGCTACCCGAAGGTGTCCGAAATCGGTCATACTTCGCGCCTCTCTCTGTTCACGCTGCCCGGTAGGCGGCGGTCAGTTTCACCACGGCAGCGCCGTAGCGTCCCGTCAGCACCAGGTGTTCCGCCTCGGCGAAGGGCTTGGCCGAGGCGGCGGTGAGGTGCCGGCCCGTCCTCTCCTGCACGAGCAGCCTTGCCTTGGCGACCAGGGCCCGGCCGGTGGCGTCGGCACCGGCCTTCTCGGCGACGGTGGCCGCCGCGCCGAGCGCCTTCAGGGTCACCGCACCGCCGCCGGGGGCCTTGGTCAGCGTGGTCAGGCCCCAGCCGTAGGGGAACTGCGGGTCGTAGGAGGTGTCGCCGACGTTGATCGGCAGCTGCGCCTCGGACTTCGGCCAGGTCACCGGGAGCTGCCCGGTGAACGGACGGCGGCCGTGGAGCACGTCCGCGACGCCGGAGCCCTCGGCACCCGGCAGCCAGGAGGCCACCAGGGAGTCGATCTCCCCCGGTCGGTCGCCGATGAGCTGCGGGCGCCCGGAGACGATCAGCACCGCGCACTTCATCGCCGCGCAGACCTGGGTGTTGTCGGTTCGGGTAGTGAACGCGCGAACCCTTGACCGGGCACCCCATCGTCATTTACTCACCGCTCGTATACCTCCCCTGAAGGCCCACACGAGCTATCCGGCTGCTGCCGACCGGGCTGTTGACGACCGGCGGCTACCGCGGCGGCGCCTGCGCGGGTGGTCGTACAACAGGTTTGGTGCTGCGGCGGGTGGGTGTGCCTGCGGCGGCCTGTTGCTGTCCGGTGGGGGTCGTTGTAGCGCCATCGGTTCGGGGGTGGTGCGGGGCCGCGCCGGGGGGTGTCCGTCCTCGGTCCGCCGAACTGGTCGCCTACGGAGGTTCAGGAGGTGTCCGGCGGCCGCTGCGGGCGGACACCCCCCGACACGTCCCCTCCCCGCCGCGGGCGGCCTACGGACCGGCCTTACGACGCCGCAGACCGTGATCACTCCTCATCGCACGCGGCCTCACATCGCACCCGGGCCATGGCCCCGCGTCCCGCGCGACCTCCCGACACCCGTCGCTGCGGCCATCCCTCGCCGCGGGCGGCCTACGGACCGGCCTTACGACGCCGCAGACCGTGATCACTCCTCATCGCACGCGGCTTCACATCGCCCCCGGGCCATGGCCCCGCGTCCCGCGCGACCTCCCGACGCCCGTTGCTGCGGCTTTCGCTCGCCCGTCGCTGTGGACCGTCCCGTCCTCGGTGACCAGTGTGCAGATCCGGGTGGCTACTCGGCCGGGTGGACGCCTGCTCGGAGGAGGCCATAGGTGTAGGCGTCCTCCAGGGCCTGCCAGGACGCGGCGATGACGTTCTCGGCGACGCCCACCGTGGACCACTCGCCCGTGCCGTCGGTCGTGGAGATCAGGACGCGGGTGGTGGACTGGGTGCCGTGGACGCCTTCGAGGATGCGGACCTTGTAGTCCACGAGGTCGAGCTTGGCGAGCTGGGGGTAGATCTTCTCCAGGCCGACACGCAGGGCACGGTCGAGGGCGTTGACCGGGCCGTTGCCCTCCGCGGTTGCGACGATGCGCTCGCCCTTGGCCCAGAGCTTGACCGTGGCCTCGTTGGCGTGGGTGCCGTCGGGGCGGTCCTCGACGATGGCACGCCAGGACTCGACCTCGAAGTAGCGCAGGGGCGTGCCCTGGGCCTCCGCGCGCAGGAGGAGTTCGAAGCTGGCGTCGGCCGCTTCGTAGGTGTAGCCCTTGAGTTCGCGCTCCTTGACCCGCTCGACCACGCGGCCGACCAGCTCGCGGTCGCCGCCGAGGTCCACGCCCAGTTCCTTGCCCTTGAGCTCGATGGACGCGCGGCCCGCCATGTCGGACACCAGCATCCGCATGGTGTTGCCGACCTGCTCGGGGTCGATGTGCTGGTAGAGGTCGGGGTCGACCTTGATGGCGGAGGCGTGCAGTCCGGCCTTGTGGGCGAAGGCGGACAGGCCGACGTAGGGCTGGTGGGTGGAGGGGGTGAGGTTGACGACCTCGGCGATGGCGTGGGAGATGCGTGTCATCTCGCGCAGGCGGCCCTCGGGCAGCACCTTCTTGCCGTACTTCAGTTCCAGGGCGGCGACGACCGGGAAGAGGTTGGCGTTGCCCACGCGCTCGCCGTAGCCGTTGGCCGTGCACTGGACATGGGTGGCGCCCGCGTCGACGGCGGCGAGGGTGTTGGCGACCGCGCAGCCCGTGTCGTCCTGGGCGTGGATGCCGAGGCGGGCGCCGGTGTCGGCGAGGACCGTCGTCACCACGGCCTGGATCTGGGCGGGGAGCATGCCGCCGTTGGTGTCGCAGAGCACTACGACGTCGGCTCCGGCTTCGGATGCCGTGCGGACCACCGCCTTCGCGTACTCCGGGTTTGCGCGGTAGCCGTCGAAGAAGTGCTCGCAGTCGACGAAGACGCGGCGGCCCTGCGAGCGGAGGTGGGAGACGGTGTCCCGCACCATCTCCAGGTTCTCGTCCAGCGTGGTGCGCAGGGCCAGTTCCACATGGCGGTCGTGGGACTTCGCCACCAGGGTGATCACCGGGGCGCCGGACTCCAGCAGCGCCCTGACCTGAGGGTCCTCGGATGCCTTGGCGCCGGCGCGGCGGGTGGAGCCGAAGGCGACCAGCTGGGCGTGCCGGAAGACGATCTCCTGCTGGGCGCGGGCGAAGAACTCGGTGTCCCTCGGGTTGGCGCCCGGCCAGCCGCCCTCGATGAAGCCCACGCCGAACTCGTCCAGGTGCCGTGCGATGGCCAGCTTGTCGGCGACGGTGAGGTTGATGCCCTCCCGCTGGGCGCCGTCGCGCAGGGTGGTGTCGAAGACGTGGAACGAGTCGTCGAGTTCGCTGGTTGCCGTCTCGGTCATGATCTCAAGGCTCCTGTTGTGGATCTTCGGTCTTACCGGAATGACCGGCTCCACCGTCCCCCCATGGTCCCTCGCGCTTGTGCTCCCCGGCTGCGGGTCGGCCAGAAAAGCGAAAAACCTCTCGCGGGTGCGAGAGGTCTGCGCGCGGGTCGAGGACGACGGTGTCCGCTCGTACCTGGTCGTACGGAGCGGTCACTGCGGACCGGCGCGCCTGCTGCCAATAATCATGGCGAACGAGAGCACGGGGGCAGTCTGGCACAGAGCGCCCCTGTGTGACGGCGGTGTCTCAGTATGCGAACCCCGTCGTCCCATGTCCGTCCCGGGCGGTTCCAGGGGCTGTCGGACACCTTCCCGTCGTCGCCCTCGGCGGACGGGAGATCGACGACACCTAGGGCAGCAGACCCTCGCGCAGGAAGTCCTGGACATGGCCGAGGATCATCTCCCGGTCCGTGCCCCGCAGACCGATGGCCACATGGATGGAGAAACCGTCCAGCAGGGCGCGCAGCCGGGCGGCGAAGCGGTCCGCGTCCACCGGGCGGAACTCGCCCCGTGAGACGCCCTCGGCGACCAGCGCCAACGGCAGGACGGAACACGGCAGGGCGGAGAACGGCGGGGCGGAGAACGGCCGGGCGGAGAACGGCCGGGCGGAAAAGGGCGGGGCCGCCGTCGGCGCGAAGTCCGAGGCGGCCCTGACACCGACCGAGTCCTAGCCGAGCTGGTGCATCCAGCCGTGCTTGTCCTCGGTCTTGCCGCGCTGGATGTCGAGCAGGGCCTGGCGGAGTCGCATCGTGACCTCGCCGGGCTCGCCGTCGCCCTGCCGCCACTCGGCCCCGTCGGTCTTCACCGTGCCGACCGGCGTGATGACGGCGGCCGTACCGCAGGCGAACACCTCGGTGAGCGAGCCGTTCTCGCTGTCGGTCCGCCACTGGTCCAGGGAGACGCGCCCCTCCTCCGCCCGGTAGCCGAGGTCGCGGGCGACGGTGAGCAGGGAGTCGCGGGTGACGCCCTCCAGGATGGAGCCGGTGAGGGTGGGGGTGACGACGCGGTCGCCGTACACGAAGTACAGGTTCATGCCGCCGAGTTCCTCGACCCACGTGTGCTCGACCGCGTCGAGGTAGCAGACCTGGTCGCAGCCCTTGGCCGCGGCCTCGGCCTGCGCGAGCAGGGACGCCGCGTAGTTGCCGCCGGTCTTGGCGTCGCCCATGCCGCCGGGGACGGCCCGGACGCGGTCCTGGGAGACCCAGATGGAGACGGGCTTCACGCCGCCGGGGAAGTACGCGCCGGCCGGGGAGGCGATCACCAGGAAGAGGTACTCGTTGGCGGGCTTCACGCCCAGGCCGACCTCGGTCGCGATCATGAAGGGCCGCAGGTACAGCGACTCCTCGCCGCCGTGCGCGGGCACCCAGGACTGGTCCTGGCGCACGAGCGCGTCACAGGCCTCGATGAAGGTCTCGACCGGAAGCTCGGGCATGCCGAGGCGGCGGGCGGAGGACTGGAAGCGCAGGGCGTTCTTCTCGGGGCGGAACGTGGCGACCGAGCCGTCGGGCCGACGGTAGGCCTTCAGACCCTCGAAGATCTCCTGCGCGTAGTGCAGCACGGTCGTGGCCGGGTCGAGGGAGAGCGGCGCGTACGGGACGAGCTGACCGTCGTGCCAGCCGCGGCCGTCCGTCCACTTGATGATCACCATGTGATCGGTGAAGTGGCGGCCGAACCCGGGGTTGGCCAGGATCGCCTCGCGCTCCGCGGCGGACAGCGGATGGGCGGAGGGCTTCAGCTCGATCGTGGGCGTCGTCATGAGTGGTTGTCCTTCACCGGTTGTAGTGACGGGCCGCGCTCACGCCCGTGCGGCCGTTTCCGGCCACTGCTAGGACGTCCGAGCTTTCCCTCATTCCGCGGCTCCGCGTTCGATTATCGCGCGCGGGGTGCCGTGGAAGAAAACTGCGTGAGTGCGGCCCAAGGGTTGATGGTGGCACCCGGCGGAGACATACGAAAGCCGCCGGGTGCGGATGCGACCCGGCGGCTTCGACGTGGCTGAGGTGTCGAGTCCCGGGGTCAGCCGGTTACTCGTACGGCGAGCGCGTCGCCGATCTCGGTGGTGCTCCGGGCCGGCTTGCCGACGCGCTCGGCGAGGTCGGAGGCGACGGCCTCCTCGATGCGGGCGGCCTCGGCGTCGTAGCCGACGTGGCGCAGCAGCAGGGCGACGGACAGGACCGTGGCGGTCGGGTCGGCCTTGCCCTGGCCTGCGATGTCCGGGGCCGAGCCGTGGACCGGCTCGAACATGGACGGGAACTCCCCGGCGGGGTTGATGTTGCCGGAGGCGGCCACGCCGATGCCGCCGGAGACGGCCGCGGCGAGGTCGGTGATGATGTCGCCGAAGAGGTTGTCGGTGACGATGACGTCGAACCGCTCGGGCTGGGTGACCAGGTAGATGGTCGCCGCGTCGACGTGCATGTACTCGGTGGTGACCTCCGGGAACTCCTCGGCCACCTTGTTGAAGATGTTGGTCCACAGGTGACCGGCGAAGGTCAGCACGTTGTTCTTGTGGATCAGCGCCAGCTTCTTGCGCGGGCGGGCCTGGGCGCGGGTGAAGGCGTCGCGGACGACCCGCTCGACACCGAAGGCGGTGTTCACGGACACCTCGGTGGCGACCTCGTGCACGGTGCCCTTGCGGATGGTGCCGCCGTTGCCGGTGTACGGGCCCTCGGTGCCCTCACGGACGACGACGAAGTCGATCTCCGGCTGGCCGGCGAGCGGGGTGGCGACGCCGGGGAGCAGCTTGGAGGGGCGCAGGTTGACGTGGTGGTCGAAGGCGAAGCGGAGCTTGAGCAGGAAGCCGCGCTCCAGGACGCCGGACGGCACCGACGGGTCGCCGATGGCGCCGAGCAGGATCGCGTCGTGCTGCTTGAGGGCGTCGAGGTCGGCGTCGGTGAGGGTCTCACCGGTGGCGTGGTAGCGCCGGGCGCCGAAGTCGTAGTCCTTGGTCTCCAGCTTCACGTCCTCCGGGAGGACGGCGGAGAGGACCTTCAGGCCTTCGGCCACGACCTCCTGGCCGATGCCGTCACCGGGGATCACTGCGAGATCGATGCTGCGAGACATGCGGGCACCCTACTCTTCGTCCCATGCAATGACATGCGGCGTCCGCCATCTGGACATTCGTACGAGGGTCCGACGAGCACCCGTCCGGGCTGAAATCCATCTCGTCGGATCACGTTCACCCGTATGTAGCAGCGGCGTCGGAGGCCGCTGGGAACTTCATCGACATGGAGACACCCGACTTCGGCATCCCCGAGCCGCTCGCGAGCCGGATGAGCATGGCGGAGCAGCACGAGTACCTGCGCACGAAGATGACCCGGCGCCGCACGCTGGTGAGCGCGGGCGCGGTCGCGAGCGGGCTGCTGACCGGATGCGCGGCCGCGGACGCGGCCGGCCGCCCGGCCCGTACGGCGACCCCGACCGCGCCTGCCTCCGCCACCTCGGCGGCCCCCGGTGCCGCGGTGACGCCCTTCGGCCGCCATCTCTCCTTCGGCGCGGACCCGCGCACCCAGATGCGGATCTCCTGGCAGGTGCCGGCCGCGGTGAAGAAGCCGTACGTCCGGCTCGGCGCGCGCCCCGACGCGCTCGGCCAGCGGATCGGGGCCGAGCTGCGGCATCTGCACACCCCGGGCGTGGAGGGCGTACGGCCGGACGTGGAGCAGTACTACGTGCACGCGGCGCTGGAGGACCTGCTGCCGGGGACGACGTACTACTACGGCGTCGGGCACGAGGGCCTCGATCCGGCCGACGCCGGCCGGCGCGCCTCGGTGGCCTCCTTCCGTACGGCACCCGCGCGGCCCGAGTCCTTCGTCTTCACGGCGTTCGGCGACCAGGGCGTGGGGGACGCTGCGGCGGCCATCGACCGGCAGCTGCTGCGTGAGAAGCCGGCCTTCCATCTGCACGCGGGCGACATCTGCTACGCGAACGCCAACGGCCGGGGCACCACGGCGGACGGCTACGACGCCGGGTTCTGGGACCAGTTCTTCCGGCAGAACGAGCCGGTCGCGCGGTCCGTTCCCTGGATGGTGACGACCGGCAACCACGACATGGAGGCCTGGTACTCCCCCGACGGCTACGGCGGCCATCTCGCCCGCTTCTCGCTGCCCGACAGCGGCTTCGACCCGCGGCAGGCGCCGGGCGTCTACTCCTTCGTCTACGGCAACGTCGGCGTCGTGGCCCTGGACGCCAACGACGTGTCGTACGAGATCCCGGCGAACCTCGGCTACAGCGAGGGCCGGCAGACGGCCTGGCTGGAGCGCACGCTGCGCAGGCTGCGGGCGTCGGAGGACGTCGACTTCGTGGTCGTCTACTTCCACCACTGCGCCTACTCCACCTCCGCGCACGCCTCCGACGGTGGGGTGCGCGCGGCCTGGCTGCCGCTGTTCGCGGGGGCCCGGGTGGACCTGGTGATCAACGGGCACAACCACGTCTACGAGCGCACCGACGCCATCAAGGACGGCGCGGTCGGCCGACGCGTGCCGATCGGCGGTTCCACCGATCCGTCGCGGGACGGCACGGTGTACGTCACCGCAGGCGGGGGCGGCCGCGATCCGTACGGCTTCCCGGTGGGCGCGAAGGACAGCTACGAGGGGCAGGTGCACGACGCCGAGTCCCTGGAGACCTTCCACTGGACCCGGTCGAGGCAGCCCGGCGCGGAGACGGTGGAGTGGTCCCGGGTGCGCTTCCGGGGCTTCTCCTACCTCTCGGTGGAGGCGGAGGGCGGTGCGGCCCCGCGGCTGAGGGTGTCGGCGCGCACGCACACGGGTCAGCGGATCGACCGGTTCGAGATACGCCGCGGACGCTGAGGCGCCGCGCGAGCGTTGCATCCCGCGGCGCGGGCAGCCAGGGCGGCGCCGGAGGGGAAGTCCGAGGCGCGGCGCGGGCGCCGAGGCCTGTCCCGCAGGTCTCGGGCGTCCGCGCCGCGCCTCGTGCGGGTGCGGCTCCCGGCGTCAGGGGTCGCGCCCGGCACGGCGGCCGGGCGCGGGGAGGGCTCAGTGGCCGGTCGAGCCGCCGTTGTCGCGGCGGTCGAGGGCGCGCTGGAGGGCGGCGGCGGCCTGCTTGCGGTCGGTCTCGCTCGTGCGGGAGGCGTGGCGGACTCGGCGGCGGACGGTCGTCTCGGCCATGGTTGATCGACTCCTTCGGAGATCCCGGAGCGCGGAAGGGGGGTACGAGACGCCGGAAGAGGCGGGGAGCACTGGCCGCAGGGGTTGCCTGCACGGGGCCCGGCTCACGACCGCCATTCGCTTGATCGAGCGAGTCGTTCGGCTCCTACAAAGCTAAGGGAGGACCTCGCTTCTGTCTCCACAATTACTCGGACTTCCTACTATCTGAGACGGCGACCTCCGCCACACCGTCGCGACCTGCGCTTTCGCCTCTCGCGGGTGCCGAGCGCGCAGCTCTCGGACGAGGGCGCGGACGGCCGGGGCGGCGGCGAGCCCGGTGGTGGTGACACAGCCGATCCGCCGGGTGGGGCGACGCGGTCCGAGATCGGTGATCTCCAGTGTGAGCGGTGCTCCGGTGAGGGAGAGCGCGGGCATGATGGCCATGCCGAGACCACTGCTCACCATCGAGAGCACCGCTCCGTCGTCCTCGGCGCGCACGGTCGCCGCCGGAATCCGGTCCTGGGCCGCCCACCAGGTGCGGGCGGGTGTAGGAGGAGCAGTTCTCCAGCCGGTCGACCAGCGGCAGCGAGCGCGGGTCGGGGTGGCCGGCCGGGTGCACGAGCGCGTACGGCTCCTCCAGCAGTACGTCGCCGAACGGTTCGGGCGGGATCGGCGAACCGGTGCCGATCGCGGCGATCCCGATGTCGGCCCGCCCCGCGGCCACCTTTCCCGCCGTGCCGGGCCCGACCGTGGAGGCGTTCGTGCTGATGCCGCGGGGCGGGAACACCGGGAAGATCCTGGTACGGGCGTCTTCCTGACGCCGCGTCAGAGCACCTCCCCGTCACGCCAGTCGAAGAGCAGCTCGGCGTCCGGGTCGGCCGCCGCGGCGGGTACGGGCCACACATAGGTGGAGCCCTCCTCGTCGGGCAGCCGGACCGGACCCCCGGGGCCCAGCGCGCGGATCGGGCCGGACCAGGCGCGCCAGCCCCGGCTCTCGTACAGCAGGGCGCCCTCGTCGCTCGCGGACAGCGCGCCCAGGTCGTAGGCGCGGCTGACGACGCCCTCCAGCGCGTCCATGACCCGGCCGCCGAGTCCGGTGCGGCGCGCGTCCCGGCGTACGGCGACGCCCTCGACGTACCCGGTGCGCAGCCAGCGTCCGCCGAGCCGGACCCGGCGCATGACCACCGCGCCATGGGCGGCGAGTCCGCGCTCGTCGTGCACCAGGGCGTGCATGCCGCCGAGGGTGTGTTCCCAGTCCTCGTCGGCCAGGTCGCCGTCGAAGGCGTCGTACAACAGGCCGCGCACGGACAGGAGTTCGGCGGGCGTGAGGTCGCTGGTGTGTGCGGTGCGAAGGGTCACCGCGCCAGTATCGGCCGGGTGCAGGACCGGGGCGCCGGATTATCCGGCGTGCCGCATCCAGACGTTGGGCTCGGTGTAGACGCCGGCGCCGGCCTCGCGGTCGACGTGCAGGAGGCTCAGTCCGCCGGGGATGACGTAGGCGCCGGACTCCGGCAGGGCGAGGCCGGTCCACTTCTCCCACTCGGCGACCGTGCCGGTCATGGTCTGCGAGGCGGGCGCGGGGGCGAGGAGCCGGGCACCGAGGCGTTCGTGGGTGCGGATCCAGGGATCGAGGTGGGTGCCGTCCGGGCGGCGCCAGGTCATGAATGACTCGACGGGTGTGAGCGGGTAGCGCTCCTTCGTCGTCGGGCGCACGGGTGCCAGGACCCGTTCCAGCCCGGCCTTCTCCGCCGTCCGGCGCAGGGCCGTCAGCGCCTCGCCGGCCAGCCCCCGCCCCTTGCGCGCCGGTGTGACGACGGCGCCGCAGATCACGAACGTGTCCGGTTCCAGGCCCTGTTCGCGGCCCTCGACGGCCCGGACCAGCGCGTCGGTGTAGCCGCCGGGCAGATCGGCGACGGTGCCGTCCCAGCGCAGCGGCACGCCCCAGCCGGCCGCGACGGGCACGTCCCGCTCGTCGAGCAGGAACAGGTCGAACTCCGCGAAGTGCTCGCGGACCCGGCCTATGTACCGCTTCACCAACTGGTCGGCGGTGATGAACTCCGGGAATCCCTCGCCGAACAGCTCCGCGAGCTGCTCCTCGGCCCAGGTGCGCGCGTCGGCGCGTTCGCTTGTGAGAGTCACGACGCTGTTCCTAGCACACCCACCCCCAACCTAACTGTTAAAGGTTACTTGACTGGTTAGGCGACAGCGGGCCAGGATGCCGTCATGACCACTCACCGGGTTCACCACCGCTCCACCACCGTCCGCGGGTTCGAGATCCACTACCGCGAGGCGGGGCCCGGAGACGCGCCCGTGCTCCTGCTGCTGCACGGCTTCCCCAGCAGCTCGCACATGTTCCGCGACCTGATCCCGCTGCTCGCCGACCGCTACCGGGTGATCGCCCCGGACCACCTCGGCTTCGGCCGCTCGGCGATGCCCTCCGCCGCGGACTTCGGCTACACCTTCGACGAACTCGCCGCGATCACGGGTGAGTTCACCGAGCAGCTGGGCCTGAAGCGGTACGCCTTGTACATCCAGGACTACGGCGCCCCGATCGGGCTGCGTCTCGCCCTGAACCACCCGGACCGCGTCACCGCGATCGTCACGCAGAACGGCAACGCCTACGAGGACGGCCTCGGCGCCGAGGCCTGGGCGCCGGTGCTGGCGCTGATCGCCGAGCGGACCGCGCGGACGGAGGCGGCCGTCCGGGAGATCTACACCCTCGACGGCGTCAAGTGGCAGTATCTGCACGGCGTTCCGGAGGACCAGCACGACTTGGTGAGCCCGGACGCCTACGAGCGGGACGCGGCCGAGGTGTCCCGGCCAGGCCAGGCCGAGATCCAGCTCGACCTGATCTCCGACTACGGGTCCAACTTCGCCCTGTACCCGGCCTTCCACGCCTACTTCCGCGAGACCCAGGTGCCGCTGCTCGCGGTGTGGGGCGGACACGACCAGATCTTCGTCCCGGCCGGCGCCCTCGCCTTCCAGCGGGACCTGCCGAAGGCCGAGATCCACCTGCTCCCGACCGGCCACTTCGCCCTGGAGACGCACGCGGCGCAGATCGCCGGCCTGATGCGGGACTTCCTCGGCCGGAACGTGGCGGGCTGATCCCCGGCCGGACCCTGGCTGGGCCGAGCCCGACCCTGGCAGGACCCCGGGCCGGGATCGCCCACACGACTGATCCTCCGCGCGGGGCCTGACATGCGGCTGCCGTGAGGGGAACAGTTGACGTCATGAACGACACGGAGAAGGTGTTCCTCGAAGGCGGCCCGAAGGATCTCCCCGAGCGGATCGTCCCGGTCCCGGCCCCGGGCCCCGATGTGAAGGTCGAGTTCCTCAACGGCTACGAGCACTTCCGCCCGACCTCGCGCGCGGCGGACACCCCGGCCGGCAGGCTCCCCGTCTACGAGTGGTGGGAGCGCACGGAAATGCCCGGCTGAGGGGCGTTGTCAGTGGCTGCCCCTACCGTGATCGCATGGGCTACCACCTGCATCTGATCGCCGTCCCCGAGGCCGAGCTGCGTGAGGACGGCGTCTGGCTCGAAGAGCTCTTCGACGCGTCCTGGAACAGCGACGAGGAGTCCCCGGACGACATCGAGATGGTGATCGAGAAGGACTTCTTCGCGCTGGACCATCTCGTCTGCGGGGCCGAGAAGCACGACATCGGCCCCTGGCTGCCCGCCTCGCTGCTCATATTCGGCGGGCGGCCCGTGCACCACCCGGAGTATCCGGACCCGTATGTGCTGCTCACCCCCGACGAGGTACGCCTGGCGGCGGAGTTCGCGCGGACCACGGACTTCGCCGAGCTGTGGGCCGCGAGCGGGCCCGGACCGGCCGCGTCCTGGGGCCGGCCCGAGGAGAAGGTCGCGGAGCTGCTCGCCGGGTACTACACAGACCTGCGCGACACCTATGTCAGTGCGGCGCGGGAGGGGCGCGCGATGGCGAAGTACTTCTCCTTCTGACGCACCGGCCGGCCGGTGCGACCCGGCCCGGGCATGACCCCGCCCCCGGTCCGGAGGGGGGATCCGGAGCGGGGGCGGGGTTCGGGGGTGCCGCGCGAGGTGGCCCCGCGCGGCGGGCGGGGGTGTCAGCCCATGTGCGGGTAGGTGTAGTCGGTCGGCGCGACCAGCGTCTCCTTGATGGCGCGGGTCAGCGTCCAGCGCATCAGGTTCTGCGGGGCACCGGCCTTGTCGTTGGTGCCGGAGGCACGGCCGCCGCCGAAGGGCTGCTGGCCGACGACGGCGCCGGTCGACTTGTCGTTGATGTAGAAGTTGCCGGCGGCGTAGCGCAGCTTCTCCATCGTGTGAGCGGCGGCCGCGCGGTCGCCCGAGACGACCGAGCCGGTCAGGGCGTAGTCCGACACCGACTCCATCTGGGTCAGCATCCCGTCGTACCGGTCGTCCTCGTAGACGTGCACGGCGAGGATCGGGCCGAAGTACTCGGTCGTGAAGACCTCGTTCTCCGGGTCGGTGCACTCGATGACGGTCGGGCGGACGAAGTAGCCGACGGCGTCGTCGTAGGAGCCGCCCGCGACGATCGTGCAGGCCGGGTCGGACTTGGCGCGGTCGATGGCAGCCTTGTTCTTGGCGAAGGCACGGTCGTCGATGACGGCGCCGACGAAGTTCGACAGGTCGGTGACATCACCCATGGTGAGGTAGTCGACCTCGGCGGCGAACTCCTCCTTGAAGCCGTCGTTCCAGATGGACGCCGGGATGTAGGCGCGGGAGGTGGCCGAACACTTCTGGCCCTGGTACTCGAAGGCGCCGCGGGTCAGCGCCGTCTTGAGCACCGCGCGGTCGGCCGAGGGGTGGGCGACGACGAAGTCCTTGCCGCCGGTCTCGCCGACCAGACGCGGGTAGGAGCGGTACTTCTCGATGTTGGTGCCGACCGTCTTCCACAGGTACTGGAAGGTCTTGGTCGAACCGGTGAAGTGGATGCCGGCGAGGTCGCGGTGGACCAGGGCGACCTTGGAGACCTCGATGCCGTCGCCGGTGACGAGGTTGATGACGCCCTTGGGCAGACCGGCCTCCTCCAGCAGCCGCATCAGCAGCACGGCGGCGTGGGTCTGGGTCGGGGACGGCTTCCAGACGACCACGTTGCCCATCAGGGCCGGGGCGGTCGGCAGGTTGCCCGCGATGGCCGTGAAGTTGAACGGCGTGATCGCGTAGACGAAGCCCTCCAGCGGGCGGTGGTCCAGCCGGTTCCACACGCCCGGGGAGTTGGCCGGGGGCTGCTCGGCCAGGATCTGGCGGGCGTAGGCCACGTTGAAGCGCCAGAAGTCGACGAGCTCGCACGGGGTGTCGATCTCGGCCTGCTGGGCGGTCTTGGACTGGCCGAGCATGGTGGAGGCGGCCAGGGTCTCGCGCCAGGGGCCGGCCAGCAGCTCGGCGGCGCGCAGGATGATCGCCGCGCGGTCGTCGAAGGACATCGCGCGCCAGGCCGGAGCCGCCGCGAGGGCCGCGTCGACGGCGTCCTGCGCGTCCTGCTGGGTGGCGTTGCGGTAGGTGCCGAGGACCGCCTTGTGGTTGTGCGGCTGCACGACCTGGAAGACGTCGCCGCCGCCCATCCGCCTCTCGCCCCCGATGGTCATCGGCAGATCGATCGGGTTCTCGGCCAGCTCCTTGAGCCTGGCCTCCAGACGGGCCCGCTCGGGCGAGCCGGGGGCGTAGCCGTGCACCGGCTCGTTGACGGGGGTGGGGACCTGGGTCACAGCGTCCATGAGATCCGTAACTCCTTGTACGTGAGCGGGTGTTCGGGCTCAGCCCTTGCTGACCATAGAGCGCAGGAAGAAGCGCAGGTTCGCGGGCTTCTCGGCGAGGCGGCGCATGAAGTAGCCGTACCAGTCGGTGCCGTAGGCGGTGTAGACGCGCATGCGGTGGCCCTGCGCGGCCAGGCGCAGGTGCTCGTCGCCGCGGATGCCGTAGAGCATCTGGAACTCGTACTCGTCGAGCTTGCGCCCGGCCTTGCGCGCGAGTTCCTGGCCGATGGAGATCAGGCGCGGGTCGTGGGACCCGATCATCGGGTAGCCCTCGCCGTCCATCAGGGTCGTCAGGATGCGGACGTACGCCTTGTCGATCTCGTGCTTGTTCTGGTACGCGACCTCGGCGGGCTCCTTGTAGGCGCCCTTGACCAGGCGGACCCGGCTGCCGTTCGCGGCGAGGCGGCGGGCGTCGGCCTCGGTGCGGAAGAGGTAGGCCTGGATGACGCAGCCGGTCTGCGGGAAGTCCTTCCGCAGCTCCTCGTGGATGGCGAACATCGAGTCGAGGGTGGTGTGGTCCTCGGCGTCCAGGGTGACCGTGGTGCCGATCGCGGCGGCGGCCTCGACCACTTGGCGGACGTTGGCCAGGGCCAGCTCGTGACCGCCGGGAAGGGACTGCCCGAACAAGGACAGCTTCACGGACATCTCGACGCGCTCACCGAGGTCGAGGTCCTTCAGCCGCTCGACCAGCTCCAGGTAGGCGTCCCGGGCAGCGGTGGCCTGCTCCGGGGTCGTGATGTCCTCGCCGACGACGTCCATCGTCAGTTCGAGGCCCTTGGCCGCGAGGTCCGAGACGATCGGGACGATGTCGGCCAGGGTCTCGCCGGGGATGAACCGGTCGACGACCCGCTTGGTGACCGGGGCCGCCGAGATCAGGCGTCGCATCCGGTCGCTGCGCGACGCGGCGAGAATCACGGGACCCAGCACGGGGCACCTCCACAGAACAGCTGAATCGGGCCGTATCCCTACGAGTCGGATACGGCACGGAGAACCACCGTGAAACCTAAGGATCTCTCCGATCGTCGGCCATCGACAGCTGTCACGCATTCGTGCCGGAGATCTCAGACAGATGTATGAAGAGATCCTGGGTGTGAGGCAGAATGCCCGGGTGACGCCGGAATTCAAAGGTGATTACCAGGAGCTCGTCGACGAGATCTCCGAGCTCCTCGGCGCCCCCGCGACGCTGGAGAACCGGGACTTCGAACTGATCGCCTTCGGGACCTACGACAGCGAGGAGGCCCTCGATCCGTCGGCCCTGGACCCCGTCCGCACCCGCTCGATCCTGACCCGGCGCTCCACGGCGGCGGTGCGCGAGTGGTTCGAGGGCTTCGGCATCACGCGGGCGACGGGGCCGGTGCGCATCCCGCCGACGCCCGCGGCGGGCGTCTACCGGGGACGGATCTGCCTCCCGGTGCGCCACCGGTCCGTGGTCCTCGGCTATGTCTGGCTGCTGGACGACGACCCGGGCCCCACGGACGCCCAGCTGGCCGCAGCCATGCAGGTGACCGCCCGGATCGGCGCGCTGCTCGCGGACGAGGCGCAGCACGGGGCGGATCTGACCCGGGAGTTCCGGGCGGTGCTCACCGCAGAACGGGGCTGGCAGCAGGACATGGCGGTGGCCGCGCTGCGGACGGCGCTCGGACCGCGGGGCGAGGGGCCCCACGCGGTGCTCTGCGTCGCGCCCTGGCCGTCGGCCGACCCGGACGACGCTCCGTCGGCGCGCACGGTGCCGCACGCGACGGCCCTGTGCACCCTCCCGTGGGCTGCGACGGACCACTGCCTGGCCGTCCTGGTCCGCCTGCGCTCGACGGACGTGCAGGTCCCGGCGCACGCGGCGGCGCAGCGGCTGCTGCCTGAGGGGGCCCGTACGGCGGCCGGGATCGGCGAGGCCCGCACGAGTCTGTCCGGCCTGGCCGCCTCCTGGCAGGAGGCCTCGGCTTCGGCCCGTGCGGCGCTGGCGGAGCCGCGGCTGGGGCCGGTGGCCGAGTGGTCCGGCATCGGGCCCTACCGCCTGCTGACCGCGCTGCCCGCGGAGGCCGGCCGTGACGCCTCGGTGGCCCTGCTCCTCTCCCCCGCCCAGCGCGAACTGGCCCGCACGGCGGAGACCTACCTCGACCACGCCGGCCAGGCCGCCCGCACGGCCGCCGCCCTGGGCATCCACCGGCAGACCCTGTACTACCGCCTGTCCCGGGTGGAAGCGCTCACGGGCCTGGACCTGGACGACGGTGAGGACCGGCTGCTGCTGCACATGGCTCTGAAGGCGGCGCGGCTCTGAGCGTGAGCACATGCCCGCCCGGCGGGGCACGGGTCGCCTTCTCACCAGTCGGGGGCCCGGGTCACGCGCCCCTCGGCCGCTCCCTTCCGGAAGAAGCACTCGGGTCCGAGCTCTGCCAGAAGGTCCGCGTTCCTCGTGACGGAGTCGTCGTCCCGCCATGCGAAGGGGTCGTGCAGCACGTCCACGAACCAGCCGTCCGCGGCCTTCCGCGCCGCCGGGGCGCCGATCCGCTCGAACACGCGCTCGCCGATCAGGCCGACGTACGGCGCCCCGAAGTAGTTGCCCGCGAAGAGCCCCGGCAGGTGCCGCGAGAAGTCCCGGCCGAGGGCACGCAGGACCGGACCGTCCGCCATCACCTTCGCCCGGTATTCGGAGGCGCTGTAAAGGGCCCCCCACACGGGGCGGGTCGCGGCGCAGATCTCCCCGAAGACCGCACGCATCCAGTCGGTCCGCGGCTCACCGGCCACCTGCTCGCGCAGGCCGGTGAGGGTGATCCCGTTGGACAGGAGCAGCCTGCCGCCGACGCGGGCCAGCGGTGAGCTGTTCACCGAGACGACCACGTTCAGCTCGGCGGTGGCGCCGCGCAGTTCGACGTTTCCCGTGTGCCGGTCCTGCGTGGCCCACCGCGTCCTGCCGCGGACGACGTCCGGGAGCGTGGCGAGCGCGTCGATCTCGCGCCGCTCCCGGGGCTCGGGACTCCAGGCGACCATCCGGTCCGCCCAGGCCGGTGCGGCACCGGCCAGGACTCGGGCGACGCCGGCCAGGACGGCGTCACCCGGGTCCTCGACGACCGATGTGTCGAAGACGACCTCGGCGGTCAGACGGTCACCGCTCACAGCTTGTCCAGGGGTGTGACGATGATCCTCCCCTTGTCGATGGCGTCGGCCAGCCCGCCGGTCTGCGGGACCCGGGTCCCGGTGCCGGGGCGTACGACGATCTCCAGCGGAACGCCGAGGGTGTCGTTCGCATGGGCTTCGAAGTCCCGGATCTGACCGCGGTACTCGAGGTCGGCCACATCCTTCGATTCCAGCATGGTTCCGCGCTTGGTGACGGAGTCGTTCACGTCGAAGTCGGGGACCCGGGACTTTCCGGTCTTCGGGCCGGTGATGGTCTGCTGCCCGGTGCCCGGGTTGCGCTTCACCCCGGTCGTCCGGGCGATGGCGTCCTCCTGCGGGCGGCCTGCCTTCGCGGTGCAGGGACCCGAGTTGTGGACGAGGACACGCTCGTCGCCGGCCAGCACGAAGAAGGTGTGCAGGTCGCCGACGGTGAGGTTGTGCACCCGCTGCCGCTGGGCCGTCCACGGCTCGACCGCCGTGACCCGGACCTGCTCGTCCGCTGCGGTGCGCAGCCGCATGCCGGGCCTGAGCGCCTCCGCGTCGACCCAGCCTCCGAGGTCCTCGGACCAGAACGGGTGCTCGGCGGTCGCGGTGACGGAGCCGGTGCGCCCGCCCCGGTCGCCGTCGAGGTCGACGGTGAGCCGGACGAGGTCCTTCTCGCCGCTGCCGGTGATCAGGTGGGTGACCGGTTCGGCCGCGGTGCGGCCGGTCTCCGGGTCGGTGGCGAGCACCAGGTCGCCCGTCTCGATCTCCTCGATGGGCCGGGTGGACCCGTCGGCCAGGACGACCTCGGTGCCGGGGGCGAAGCTGTTGCACGGCGGGTTCGCGGACTTGGCCGCCTTGGAGCCGTCCGCCACCGCGTCGGCCCGGTTCGCCGTGCGCCGGGCCGTCTGGGCCGCCGCCGCGACGTCGTCGGCCTTGGTGGCCACGGTGGTGACCACGTCCGCTCCCTTGGTGACGGCCTTGCGGGCCAGGCCCACGCCGCCCGGGACTCCGGGGACGACGGCCAGCGTCACATCGGCGACGACACCTGCCGCGTCGGCGGCGGCGGACCAGTAGTTCCCCTTGCGGACGTTGTCGACCAGGCTGGCGACACCGACGCCGATGCTCACGACCTCGATGGCCAGGTCGAGATAGCCGCCCGTGGGGTCGGAGTACTTCAGCGGGTTGTTGCCGCCGTAGGCGTACGAGGCGAGGTTCGCCGGTGTGTACACGCCACCGTTCGGTGAGCCCTCCAGGTACTCCCCGAGGGCCGGGTCCGAGGACTGCCAGACACCGGAGCGCGGGTTGTAGTAGCGGTCGCCGTGGTACGTGTAGCCGGTCTCCGGGTCCAGCTCCTTGCCGGTGAACTGGTACGGGTTCTTCTCACCGGGGTGCTCGTCGACCCAGACCTCCCCCGACGGGAAGTAGTCGAGGTGTTCCGCCAGGCGGCCGGTGCCGTCCGTGCCGAAGGTCGTCGAGCCCAGGTGGTCGGCGTGGTAGAAGAACTGGTCCTTCTCGTAGGCGTTGCCCGGCTTGGAGGTCTTCGTCGCGATGCGGGTGGTGCCGACGAAGACGTGTTTGAACTCCGTCTCGTTGCGGGCCGTGTAGTTCTGGTTCGGGTAGAGGGTGGTCTGGGCGCCGTCCTTGACCACCCGCGCGCCGTCCGCGTCGTAGAGGAAGCGGACCGTCGGGGGCTTGCCCGGGGTGTTGCAGTAGGACGGGTCCTGGGCCTGGGTGTGGTTCTTCGAAGTGTCGTGGACGCAGGCCAGGCGGTTGTCCTCGTCCCAGATCTGCTGGCGGCGCGGATTGCCCGGGGTGTCGGAGACGCTGTCGACGAGGTTGCCGTTCGCGTCGTGGGTCAGGGTGTCCGAGCCCACCCTGGCGGGGGCGTGCGGGCGGCCGGCTGCGTAGGCGTAGCCGTAGGTGTAGGTGGTGTTCCGCTGCCCCTGCTGGTTGCCGTTGTCCAGGACGACGGCGTGGCTCTGGGCCTTGCCGGTGATGTTGTGGATCGTGTCGTACGACGTGGACACCTGGTAGGTGTCGGTCTTGTTCTTGGCGAAGCCGTAGGAGCCCGTGGCCTGCGTCAGCCGGTACAGGTTGTCGTAGGAGTACGTCTGGACCGTCGGGCCGCCCAGCTTCGGTGTGTCCGGGCTGGTCGGCAGCTCGGTCGCGTTCTGCTGGCGGGTCAGGTTGCCGACCTCGTCGTAGGAGTACGACAGGTTCTGGAAGGCATAGCCCGTCGGCAGCGTCGAGTTCAGCGTCGCCAGTCGACGGTCCTCGGCGTCGTAGCTGTAGCGCGTGGTCGTGCCGTTGCCCAGCTCGACGCGGGTGCGCTGGCCGAACTTGTCGTGGTCGAGGGACTTCAGATACGGGTAGCTGAAGCCGTTCTTCGTGCCCGTCGCCGTGCTGGCCTCGCCGCCGCTGTCGTACGTGTAGGTCAGCTCCTCGCCGTCGGGGTACGTCAGCGACAGGACCCGGCCGAAGCTGTCGTAGCGGTAGCCGGTGGTGAAGGTGCGTACGTGCGGGCCGGGGCCGGGCAGGGTGCGGGTCTCCTCGACGACCTCGCCCAGCGGGCCGTAGGACCGCGTCACCTCTCCCGCCGCGTCCTCGATCCTCGTGACCCGTCCGACGGCGTTGTGCTCCGCGTCCGGACCGCCGTACGTGTAGCGCACGTCGTTGTCGGTGAAGACCGGATAGTCCACCGACTCCAGGCGGTCGAAGTCGTAGGTGTACTCGATCGCCTCGTCCCTGGCCGCCAGGTTGGCGCTGATGGTGCGGATCACGTTGCCGGCCGGGTCGTAGACCGTGCTGCTGCGGCCCGCGTCGGGGGAGTCGATCACCGTACGGCGCCCGAAGTCGTCGTAGCCGGTGGTCGTGGTGTTGCCCTTGTCGTCCTTGACCTCGGTGATCTGACCCAGGGGGTCATAGGCGTACGAGGTCCAGACCGGGGCGTCACCGGTCTTGGCGCCCGGCTCGCGCACGGCCGTCTTGAGCTGCCGTACGTCGACGTAGGAGCGGGTCTGGTTCTCCTTGGCGTCGGTGGCGGTCGTCTCGAACTGCACGGTTCCCGTGCGGTCCTCGCCGAAGCCGTACGCCAGCGAGCTGACCGTCCGGTCGGGCAGGACCGTGCGCAGGGGCCGGTCCATGACGTCGTAGGTGATCGTGGTCGGGCGGACGGTGTCGAAGGCGGCGTTGAAGGTGGTGTTGAAGGTGGTGTTGGCGTCGCCCTTCGGTTCCGTCAGGGGGTAGTACTGCTCGACCGACCGGCCGAGCGCGTCGAAGACCGTGCGTCCGGAGACGATCATCACGTCCTGGCCCGCGACCTCCGCGTCCTTCTTCGTCTGGACGAGGCGGCCGAGGCCGTCGGTGAAGGCGACCGTGTCGATGGTGTCGTCCTTCACCGTGCCGTCCGCCGCCCGGTCGAGATGGCGGGTGACCGCGTACGGGACGGGTGCCTCGGGGTGGTAGGCGAAGGCGATCGTCGGACGGCCTGCCCCGTGGTCGTGCGGGCCGGTGACCGACACCACCCGGCCGATCCGGTCGTAAGTGGTCTCGATCCGCTGGCCGTTGATGTCCGTGGTCTGCGTCGGCTGCCCGAAGCGCAGGTCGTAGAGGGCCGTCGAGGTGTAGCCGAAGCTGTCCTTCGTCGACGTCACGTACGTGCCCGTGGGACCGTCGTACGCGTAGGTGCGCTCGTAGCGCTGACCCCGGTGGTTCTCGGGGGACCTGACCGACTTCAGCGTGCCGTTGTCGTGGTGGACGAGGTCGGTGACCGCCTCGGTGCCGTCGGCGAGCCGGGCGGTGTGGCGGGTGACGTCGCCCGTGGCGCAGTCGATCTCCGAGGAGCGCGAGCGCATCGGCCTGCCGCCGCCGCGCACCTCCACGGCACGGGCGATGCCGACGATATGGCTGTCGGCGCAGTCGGTGTAGCGGGTCGTGGTCTCCACGTCGTCCGCCGCGCCCGGCTCGCCGTAGTCGACCGTGCGGGTCGGATTGCCGAGGTCGTCGTAGGACATCGCGCTCGACGTGCCCTTGCCGGGTTCCGAACGGCCCTCGTACCAGCGGGACTCGGTCCGCACCAGTTGGGGGAAGACCGTCGCGCGGGTGGAGCGGCCGTCGGAGCTCTCGCCGGTGGCGACGTCCCGCAGGGCGTAGGTGTTCACCGTCTCGGTGAACAGGGCGCCCGAACTGTCCGCCACCGTCTGGCGCTTCACCAGGCCCTGTGTGTAGTGGCTGCCCGTCTCGTACTGGGTGGTGGAGGTGCGCTGCCCGTCCTGTGTGGTGGCGACGGTGCCGTAGCCGCGGAACTCCCGCTCCTGACGGTCGTACCGGCCGTCCTTGTAGCTGAAGGCGAGCGCCTGGGTGTCGGGGCCGTCGCCGGGCAGGTTGTCGTGGACCGTCGCGCCGGTCAGCAGCCAGCGCGAGCCGGGCTGGTCGTAGGTGTTGCCGTCACGGGTGTAGGCGAGGTCGATGCGTGAACCCAGGGGCCGCGAGACCGACTTGAGGAGGTTGGTGCGGCCCGTGCGGTTGGCGGCGACGGTCATCTCGCTGTCCTTGTCGGAGGCGAGGTGGTCGGCGAGCCCGTCGCCGTTGATGTCGCGCAGCATCTGCTCGGCGCGCGAGGCTCCGGTGGAGACGTTGACGCCCGGGTTGATGATCAGGTAGCCCGTGACGGGGGTGCCGAACGAGATCCTGAAGTAGACACCGCCGCCGAGCTTGGCGTTGGCGTCGGCGTTGACGCCGTCCAGGCTGCCGCGGAAGGGGACCAGGGGCGCGAAGCCGCTGCCGGTGTTCAGCCCCACCCGGATCGGGTTTCCGGCCAGGACCCGGTCGGCCAGGCCGTCGCCGTTGACGTCCGCGAGCGAGTCCTTCGTCGTCGAGGAGTCCTGCTCGAAGGAGGCGCCCCCGCCGAAGCCGTAGAAGTCGGTGTTGAACCCGATGTTGACGCCGGCGCCGGAGCCGGAGCCCTCGTTGAGCCTGCCGCCCGGCCAGGGCTCGGGCGCGGCGAAGCGGTAGCCGAGGTTGAGCGCGGCGCGGCCGTCCTCGTACACCCGGTCGGGCAGGTTGTCGCCGTTGATGTCGAGGAGGTCGGACTCGCCGTCCGAGCGGCTCGTGCCGAGGTTGCCGCCGACGCCGAGCGGGGGCATGTCGTTGCCCGCGTTCGAGGTGTTCGCGGTGCCCGAGGCGGGCGGGTCGGCGTGGCCGGGGCCGGTGGTGATGGTGCGGGCCGCGCTGCCCGCGCTGGCGTTGCCGCTGCGGGTGCCGGACTCGCGGACCGCGCCGCCGGGGACGCTGCCTCGGGTGGCGCCGAGGGTGCCGGTGGGGTCGGTGTACTGGACACCGCCTGCGCCCACCACGTCCGGGAAGCCGTCCCCGTTCATGTCGAGGTAGTCGAGGATGCCCCGGGCGGTGCCGGTGGCCACGCTGCCGCCGACGCCGCCGACGCCGCCGCCGAGGGAGCCGGTCACCGAGATCTGCTGGTTGCGCGACATGCGCGGCACGGCGTACGCCGACGCCAGGGACGCGGCCTGGGGCAGACCGACGGTGGGGCCGCCGAACCGGGAGCTGGACGTGCTGCTGGCCGCCACCCAGGTGAGTTCGCCCGTGCCCCAACGGCGGTGTTCGCTGTCCGGGGTGAAGGGCACCACCGTGGTCGGCTTGATCCGCGGGTCCCGCTCGAACGCCTCCCGGTCCCTGTCCGGATCGACCTCGCTGGGCAGTTGCGCGGCCAGGTCCTTGACGTCGACCGCGAGATCGCTCTGCCTGATGGGCTGTTCGGCCCGCTCCTTGTTGCCGTTGTAGCCGACGAAGGACCAGCCGCGGTAGGAGCGGCCGAAGACGCCCTCGGCCGCCGGGGCGTGCACGGTGGCGGCCGCCGCGTCACCGCCCACCGTCACCTCGGCGCCGGTGATCTTCGCGGCGAGGGCCGGGGTGGCGACGGTGACGTCGAAGAACAGTTCCTCGCCCGCCTCGGCCGTCACCTGCAGCGGCGCCGGCTCGGTGCCCAGCTCGACGGTGCTCCTGGACAGCAGCGCGCCGCGCTTCTTGACGGTGAACACCGCGCGCCCCTCGGTGCCCTCGGGCACGGTGATGCGCGGAGCGACCGTGAGGGTGCCGCCGGGCGCCCGGTAGGGGGCGGCCGGTGCCGCTGCCGGGCCGGTGGGTTCGTAGGTGTCGATGTCGTACGGGGCGTGGAACCTCACCTGCGAGGGCTCGCTCACGCCGTCGGCGGCGGTGTAGCGGGCCTGCGGCGTCCACCGCAGCGCGGTGACGTCGACGGGCGAGTCGGTCTTCAGCCGCCAGGCGAGCTTCTGGCCCTTGGTCACGGACACCGCGAGGTCGACCGGGACGGTTCCCGTGGTGCCCGCGGCGATCCGCCGCTCCAGCAGCGGTGTTCCGTCGCGGGTGATCAGGACGGTGATGTCGTCGGTGGTCGCGGCCGTCTTCTCGACATCGCCGGTCAGCAGCAGGGTGCCGTCCAGCGGGGCCTCGACGGTCCCGGCGCGTCCGGCGAGGGTGAAGTCCTTCGACGCGGTGTACGAGTGCAGGGGCAGGCCGTCGGCGTCCTGCGCCGCGAAACCCGTGTAGGTGATCGTCGGGTCCCAGGCGACCCGGTCGGCGGTGCCGTCGAAGACCGAGCCGACACGGAAGTACAGATGCTGGCCGCGCTCGACCTCGATCGCGTCCACGCCCTCGGGTGTCCGGGCGGTGTGGTCACCGGCCCCGATCCGGGCGGACCACAGCTCGCGGTCCTCGTGCTGGACCGCCACCCGCACCCCGTCGGGGTCGGCGAAGTCCGCCTCGTCGGCCGGGGCCTGCCCCAGCGCGACCGTTCCGGTGATCCGTACGGTGCCGTCGTACGGGGCCGTCCACCGGCGGACCGTGTCCACCAGCGGGGACGACTCGATCCGCCGCTCCCGTTCGGCCGAGTAGTCCGGCAGCAGGCCGTCCGTGTCGACCGCGCCCGCTCCGATCGGCACCGGCGTGCGGTCGGCCGTGCCGTAGGCGAGCGAGCCGTCGTCCTCCACCCGGCCGAAGAGCACCGACGAGCCGTCGACCAGGTCCACCACGCCGTCGGCGTTGACGTCCGAGAAGTAGCGGCGGGTCGTGGAGACGGTGTCGACGTAGTCCAGCTGCGCCGCGATCCCGCCGAGGTAGCCCTCGACACCCACCGTGCGGGAGGTGGAGGTGCCGCCCAGGATGCCCGGCAGGCCCCGCAGCGGCGTGGTGGCGCCGGCGAACTCGGGCTCGCCCCCGGGGCGCGAGAGGTTCTTGCGGAAGACGAAGCCGTCACCGTGCTCGAAGACCTTGTCCGGCAGGTTGTCGCCGTCCACGTCGACCAGCGCCAGCAGGCCCTCGTCCCTGCCCCGGTTGTAGCCCGCCTTGATGCCGACCGAGCCGGACTTCTCCCCCGTGAAGCCGTAGCCGACGTACAGGTGCCCGCCGGCGCCGGTGGAGCTGTTGCCGTTGAGCGCTCCGGCCTCACCGGCGCCCGAACGGACGCCGTTCACCCGGCCGTTGCGCACGTCGTCGTCCGGCGAGGTCCAGTCGACCCGGGCGAACGCCTCGTACGCCCCGTGGGCGTCGCGGATGTCGTCGTAGTAGGAGAACGCGTGCTCGGTGAAGGGCCTGCCGTCGGCGCCGAGCTGTGCGACCGACTTCAGGAGGGTCTTGTGGAACGCGCCTTCCTGGTAGGTGAGTTCGTAGCCGCGCACCAGCTCGTCCCCGTAGCGCACCTCGACGCGGCGCAGCAGGTCCGCCGTGACCCGCTTGAAGCCGCCGCGCGCGTCGATCGAGACGTCCGCGCGGCGCGGCTCGTCCAGTTCGCGGTCGCGGACG
The DNA here is from genome assembly GCF_040612135.1 of Streptomyces sp. NPDC006458. NCBI lineage: Bacteria > Bacillati > Actinomycetota > Actinomycetes > Kitasatosporales > Streptomycetaceae > Streptomyces > Streptomyces sp. NPDC006458. The sequence continues at coordinate 28,066 of NZ_JBEXPR010000049.1, forward strand.
AAGGTCACCGTGTAGGGGCCGTCGTCGTCCCCGCGCCCGGTGTAGGCGATCTTCTTCACGTACAGCTCGCGGCCGGCGACGGTGCCGCCGGCCACGCCCGCGTCCTCGACCAGCGTGTAGTGGTAGCGCACGGTGTTGCCGTGCGGGTCGCGCACCTCGCGCAGGGCCCAGGAGAAGATGTTGCCCGCGTCGTCCGCGAGCACCCGGCCCTCGCCGCCGTAGACGTAGCGGACGCCGGACTTGTCGGTGACCTCCCAGCCGTACGACTTCGGGGAGTCGCCGGTGCGGACGATGCGGGCGAAGCCGCCCTCGACGCGGGTGTGGAAGACCTTGTCGCCCCGGCCGCGCGGACCGGGCGCGGTGCGGTGCGCGACGGGCGTCAGCTGCCGGCCGGCCAGCACGTACGTCTCGGTCTCCTTGGCCGCGTCGTAGCGCGGCACACCCCAGCGGGTCTCGATGGAGACGGACGGCACCGTCAGGTCCCAGCCGCTGCCGACCCAGCCGTCGGCGGCCTGGGACGAGTAGCCGATGGACAGCGACGGGGCGAGTCCGGCACGCCCCGGGGGAAGCTCCAGCGGGTACGAAAGACGGGCGTCACCCTGGTTGTTGGCGGCCGGGGCCGCGATCTGGCCGACCCCCGTCGCCGGGTTCGCCGCCTGGATGCCCTGGATCCGGTTGGGGTCGAAGGAGACCTGCTCGGGCCCTTCGGGGGCGGTGACGACGGCGTTCACCATGTCGGTGAAGTGGTCGGTGCGCGAGACGACGACCTGCCGGGCCTCGTCGACCGCGATCCGCTCCAGCGCCTGCCAGCAGTCGGCCGTCTCGTCGAAGTAGAAGGTCCGCACGTCGGACGGGCTGTGCCCGGCGGCCTTCAGCGCGTCCGGGTCGTACGGCAGGGACACCGTGATGTCGGTCTCGAAGGTGTGCGGGGTCGGCGTGAACCGGTAACCGCGCGGGCCCTCGGTCATGTTGTCCATGCCGGACCCGAGGCCCGGCAGGGTGGACTCGGTCAGCGGCTGGATGCCGATCTCGGTCGGCCGGGACACCGCTTCCGGCGCCAGCGCCACGGCCGCGCCGTCACGCTCCACCTTCTTGGTCACGCCGGTGCCCGGGTCGACCCATGCCTTCGTGGGCGGAGCCGACTCCTTGGCGAGCGGGCCCTTCTCGGCCGCCTCCGAACCCGGCACGCACCCGCCGAGCGGCTGCACGTCGGCGACGGGCGCCGGCTCCCCCGAGTCGGGCCGCCACACGCTGCCGGACAACAGCGACAGCAGCAGGGCCAACCCCAGCAGCAGCGGAAGAAACCGTCCGCGTCCCCACACCCGACCGGCCATGTACCAGCCCGCCCCCCATCCGCAACAGCCACACGAGTCGCACGAATTCGCCCGGATCATCACAGAACAGACGTGCACACCGCCAGTAAGGAACTGGTCACTCCGAGCCATGAAGTTCCGGCCAGTCCGCCCGCCCGCAAGGACCCGCCGCCACCCGGGGCGCCGAAGGACGCGCGTCCGCACCCGGAATCCGAATGGCCCGAGCCAGGCAATATTGCGGCAACAATGGACCGGAATCTGAGATTACTCCGCGGTTCCCATTGCCCGGACCTCCCGCCCGCCCCTATTCTCACGGGCATGGCAGTCGTGAGGATTCTCGCCACTCGCCGGCACGTCGATCAGGGACGGCTGGCGAGCGCGCTGTGTAACGCCGCCAGGGCGTGATCTCCCTGCTCGGGCGCCGCTCGTCCGAGCAGTGAATCGACAGGTCATCGCCGCATTTTCACCGGGACACCGGGCATCCCCACCGACCGCGGCACTCCGCCGCGGCTCGGCCGCGGTTTTCGTCCCGCTCTTCTCCGCGCATTCATCGCATCACCCCCACCCGGGTTTTCCGGGAATTCCGTGCGCCTTTTCTCGAAAAGGTCGGCAGCGGGAATTTCCGATGCCCGCAGACAGAAGAGGGAAACCGAATGACCGAGCATGTGCAGCCGCAGGTCAGCCGCCGCGGATTTCTCGCCGGCACGGCCGCGGTCGCCGCGGCGACCGCCGTCCCCGCGGTCGCGCAGGTGGCCGGCGCCTCCGCGGCGTCGGCCGCGACCCGGCCGAACATTCTGCTCATCGTCACCGACGACAACCCCAAGCACACCGACTGGGCGCTCCAGAAGACCATCAGCTGGCTGGGCGGCCAGGGCGTGACCTTCACGCACGGCCATGTCACCACGCCGCTGTGCAGTCCCTCGCGGTCGTCGATCTTCTCGGGCCAGTACGCCCACAACCACGGCGTGCGCAACAACGGCGCCTCGTACAGCCTGGACCAGAGCACCACCGTGCAGCGCTATCTGAAGCAGGCGGGCTATCGGACGGGCCTGTTCGGGAAGTACCTCAACTCCTGGACCCTGTCCGACAATCCGCCGCACTTCGAGGACTTCGCCCTCCTCAAGCCGGGCTTCGTCGACGCGCAGTGGAACGTCAACGGCACGGTCCAGACCATCAACGGCTACACCACCAACATCATCAAGAACAGAACGCTTTCCTTCATCGACAAGTCCGCCACCGACACCCGCCCGTGGTTCGCGTACGTCACCCCGTACGCCTCGCACGAGCCCAACACCCCCGCGCCCGCCTACGCGGACACCGTCGTACCGACCTGGAACGGCCGCCCCTCCGTCCCCGAGAGCGACCGCAGCGACAAGCCGCAGTACGTGAAGGACGCGACGAACACCCTGGCGGACGGCAGGGCGGTCCGTCAGCGGCAGCTGCGCACGCTGCTGTCCGTCGACGACGCGGTGCAGGCGTTCAAGGACAAGCTGGCCGCCCTCGGACAGCTGGACAACACGCTGGTCATCTACATCGGCGACAACGGCTTCCAGTGGGCCGACCACGGTCTCCTCGGCAAGGCCACGCCCTACTCCCCCGCCCACGAGGTGCCGTTCTACCTGTCCTGGCCGGCCGCCGGTCTGGGCGCCGGGACCACCGACAACCGGATCGTCGCCAACATCGACATCGCGCCCACCATCCTCGCCGCGGCCGGTGTCACCCCGTCCCACGCCGTGGACGGCAAGTCCCTGCTCGGCAGCTTCAGCCGCGACCACGTGCTGGTCGAGTGGTGGAAGCAGGGCACGGCGGGCGTCAAGGACACCTGGGCGTCGTACGTCGGGAAGAACAAGCAGTACGTCGAGCACTACGACCTGCACACCGACGCCTCCGGCAAGGTGTCCGGCACCGGACAGGTGACGTTCCGCGAGTACTACGACCTCGTCAACGACCAGTACCAGCTGACGAACAAGCTGTACCAGGCCACTCCGGCCGAGGAGCAGAGCCTGGGCATCCCCGCCCTGGCCGCGCAGCTGGCCGCCGACCGCACCGGCTGACCGCGCCGCACGGACGTCCGCCTCGCCGCCCGCCCGGTCCACCGGGCGGGCGGCCCCGTCATCGAGGGGAGCCCCCATGTCCTCCTGCTGCACCCCGGGCCGCGGGCCGGAGCCGATCGGTCTCACCGCGCCGCCGGGCACCGCCACCGCCGAGCCGCCCGCCGCCGCCCTGCGCGTCCGCAGACAGCTTCTCGACCTGCCCGGCGGCGCCTTCTCCATGGGCACCGACGACCCGGTCGGCTACCCGGCGGACGGGGAGGGCCCGGTGCGCACGGTCGAGCTGAGCCCGTTCCGTATCGCGCCGACGACCGTGACCAACGCCCAGTTCGCCGCCTTCGCCAAGGCCACCGGGTATGTCACCGACGCCGAGCGCTTCGGCTTCTCGTACGTCTTCGAGGGCTTCCTGCCCGCCGCTCTCGCCGAGGTGTCCCCCGTCGTCCCCGCCGTCCCCTGGTGGCGGGCGGTGACCGGCGCGTCCTGGCGGCACCCCGAGGGGCCCGGCTCCGCCTTTGCCGCGCGCCAGCACCACCCCGTCGTGCACGTCTCCTGGAACGACGCCGAGGCCTACTGCGCCTGGTCCGGCACCCGGCTGCCGACCGAGGCCGAGTGGGAGTTCGCCGCCCGCGGCGGTCTCGACCGCGCCCGCTATCCGTGGGGCGATGAACTCGCGCCGGACGGCCGGGAGTTGCTCAACATCTTCGACGGTGACTTCCCCACGCCGCGGCCCGGCGCCCGGGGCGGCACGGTGCCCGCCAAGTCGTACCGCCCCAACGGATACGGGCTGTTCAACGTCGTCGGCAACGTCTGGGAGTGGTGCGCCGACTGGTTCAGCCCCGACTTCCACCGCACGGGCCCGCGCACCGACCCCGCCGGACCGCCCTCGGGCCTGGCCCGGGTCATGCGCGGTGGCTCCCACATGTGCCACGCGTCGTACTGCAACCGCTACCGGGTGGCGGCCCGCAGCTCCAACACCCCGGACAGCTCGGCGGGGAACATCGGCTTCCGGGTGTCGGCCGACGCCTGAGCGCGCCACCCGGTGCGGGTGACGTTGCGGTTGTCCGGCGGGTGGGTTCCGTGCGGCGCCGTTGTGGCTCGCAGTTCCCCGCGCCCCTCAAGGCCCGCGCCGCCGAGGGTCGGCGCCCAGGTGCCGCGGCCTTTTGGGAGATTGAGTCAGGCCCCCTCGAAGCCCTCGATCACGCGGCGCAGCCCCTCGGTGAGCTGCGCCGCCTCGGGCGCGTTCTTCGGGTCGAAGGTCCACTGCATCAACAGGCCCATCATCAGGGTCAGATAGAAGTAGCCCGTCGAGTCCACGGTCTCCTCCGTGACCTCCTCCTCCGGCACACCGCTGAACAGCGCGACGATGCCGCGCGCGGCCTCCCGCTGGGCACGGGCCAAGTGCTCGCGCAGTTCGGGCAGTTGATCGCCCATGGCGACGATCTCCACGCTGAGCCGCCACAGCGAACCGGACTCGCGCATGGTGCCGATGATGTTCGTCCACACCTCCTGGAACCGCTCCGGGGAGCCCGGCGCGCCCCGGACCTCGGTCACACCGTCCTCGAAGGCGGTGGACATGCCCTCGACCAGCTCCACATAGGCCTGGGCGAGCAGCGCGTCCTTGGAGCCGTAGTGGTAGCCGATCGAGGCGAGGTTGGTCCCCGACTCCTTGACGATGTCGCGCGCGGTGGTGCGCGCGAAGCCCTTCTCCAGCAGGCAGCGCTTGGCGCCTTCGAGCAGATCCTCACGGTGTCCCATGCGCGTCAGCCTAGCGCCGGATCCATACGACCGTCTCATACGGATGACTTATACATTCGTTCTAGACAAGCGTTTAAGACGACTGTACGTTTCTGGGCATGACGAATCCGACGAGCACCACCGCCTCCCCCAACTCCCGCGCCGGGCGCCGCGAATGGACCGCCCTCGGCGTGCTGATGCTGCCGCTGCTGCTGGTCTCGATGGACGTCTCCGTCCTCTACTTCGCGATCCCCTCGATCAGCGCGGACCTCGCGCCCACCAGCACCCAGCAGCTGTGGATCTTCGACATCTACGGCTTCGTCCTGGCGGGCCTGCTGATGACGATGGGCTCGCTCGGCGACCGGATCGGCCGCCGCCGTCTGCTGCTGGCGGGCGCCGTCGCCTTCGGAGCCGCCTCACTGGTCGCCGCGTACGCCGACAGCGCCGAGACCCTGATCGCGGCCCGCGCGGTGCTCGGCATCGGCGGCGCGACCCTGATGCCGTCGACCATGGCCCTGCTGCGCACGATGTTCACCGACCCGGGGCAGCGCGCGAAGGCCATCGGGGTGTGGTCCGGCGTGATGACCGGCGGCGTCGCCCTCGGATCGGTGATGAGCGGACTGCTGGTCCAGCACTTCTGGTGGGGTTCGGTCTTCCTGGTCAACCTGCCCGCGATGGCCCTGCTGCTGGTCCTCGGCCCGGTGCTGCTCCCGGAGTCCAGGGACCCGGCCCCCGGCCGCTTCGACTGGCTGAGCGTCCCGCTGTCGATGGCCGCGCTGCTGCCCGTGATCTACGGCCTGAAGGAGATCGCGGCCGAGGGCTGGAACCTCCGCCACGTCATGTGCGTCACGGTCGGCCTGCTGTTCGCCGCCCTCTTCGTCCAGCGCCAGCGCACCGCCGCCTCGCCGATGATCGACCCGGCGCTGTTCCGCGGCCGCGGCTTCGCACCCGCCGTCGTGCTGAACCTGGTCGCCGCGCTGGCGATCATGGGCTCGGCGTACTTCACCACGCAGTACCTGCAGTCGGTGCTCGGCAAGAGCGCGCTGGAGGCGGCGCTGTGGGGCCTGCTGCCCTCGGTGCCGATCGGGGCGGCGGCGCCGATCGCGACCCAGCTGGTGCAGAAGGGCGTCAACCGTGCCTACGTCGTGGCGGCGGGCTTCGCCATCACCGCCTGCGGCTTCGCACTGCTGGCCCTGGCCGGGACCGACTCGCTGGCGCTGGTGCTGGTCGCCTGCGCGGTCCTCGCCGCGGGCTGCGTCGTGGTGATGTCCCTGATCACGGACCTGGCCTTGGGAGCCGCCCCGGTCGAGAAGGCGGGCTCCGCCTCCTCGCTGCTGGAGACGGGCGCGGAGTTCGGAGGCGCGCTGGGCATGGCGGCCCTCGGCTCCATCGGCACGGCCGTCTACCGCCACGAGATCCCGGCCTCGGCACCTGACGTCGCCCGGGAGACCCTCGGCGGGGCGCTGACGATCGCCGACCGCGTCCCGGGCCTGGCCACGGCCGCGCGGGAGGCCTTCACCAGCGGCATGAACGGGGCGGCGCTCGCCGCGGTGGTGCTGCTCGCCGGGGCGGCCGTGCTGGCGGCGGTGACGCTGCGGCGGGTGACCGTGCGGGAGACCCCGGCCGAGGACCGGGAGCCGGCCACTGTGTGAGACGGATCCGCATCGGATCCGAGACGAGGAACGCCGGTCGGGCCCTGCTGCGCCGGGCGGGCGCGGCCTCGTCGGCGTCCTCGGACGGCGTCTTCAGCAATGTGTCCAACTTCCAGGGCACCGCCGACGAGATCG
>NZ_JBEXPR010000050.1:0-31841 GCF_040612135.1 Streptomyces sp. NPDC006458
TCGCCGATCCTCTACTACGGCGACGAGATCGGCATGGGCGACAACATCTGGCTCGGCGACCGCGACGCGGTGCGCACCCCCATGCAGTGGACACCCGACCGCAACGCGGGCTTCTCCACCGCCGACCCGGGCCGGCTCTCCCTGCCGACCATCATGGACCCGGTCTACGGCTACCAGGTCACCAACGTGGAGGCGTCGATGTCGTCGCCCTCCTCGCTGCTGCACTGGACCCGCCGCATGATCGAGATCCGCAAGCAGAACCCCGCCTTCGGGCTCGGCAGCTTCACCGAACTGCAGTCGTCGAACCCGGCCGTGCTGGCGTTCCTGCGCGAGGCCCCCTCGTCCGAGGACGGAAGGGACGACATCGTGCTCTGCGTGAGCAACTTCTCGCGGTTCGCCCAGCCTACCGAGCTGGACCTGCGGAGGTTCGAGGGACGTCACCCGGTCGAACTGTTCGGCGGGGTGCGGTTCCCAGCCATCGGTGAGCTGCCGTATCTGCTGACCCTGGGGGGCCACGGCTTCTACTGGTTCCGGCTCACCCGAGTGGCATCCCGCATCGGCCGACGAGTGTGAGCGTGCTCCGAGGAAAGGACGCGGCGCCATGCCGAAGACCGCATCCCTGCACCGGGACAGTACGGGGCCGGTGCGGCCCATGGCCTCGCTGGACGGCCTGCTGCGCGAGTGGCTCCCGCGGCAGCGCTGGTTCGCGGGCAAGGACCGGCCGGTCACCGAACTGCGCCTGCTGTCGCTGACCGAGCTGTTCCCGGGCTGTCTGCATCTGCTGGTGCACGCGGACCACGCCTCGAGCCCGTCCGGGCACGCGGGCGTGCCCGCGCCCGGTGCCGCCACCCCGCCCGGTGACTGCTACCAGCTCATCCTCGGCATCCAGGAACACCTCTCGCCCCGGCTCGGCCGGGCTCTGGTGGGCAGGGCGCAGGAGGGCCCGCTGGCCGGGATGGCGGTCTACGACGCGCTGCGCGACCCCCGGTCGGCCCAGTTGCTCCTGGAGCGGCTGCGCCGGCCGGGCAGTCTGGGTCCGCTGCGGTTCGAGACCGCCCCGGGCGTGGCCGTGCCGTCCGGGCTGCCGCCGCGGCTGCTGGACGCCGAGCAGTCCAACACCTCGCTGGTGTACGGGGACTCGTACATCCTCAAGGTGTTCCGGCGGATCCAGCCGGGCGTCAACCCGGACCTGGAGGTGACGAGCGCGCTGGCCGGGCAGGGCTGCCGGCGGGTGCCCGCGCCGGTGGCGTGGTTCCGCACGACCCAGCCGCAGGGGGCGACGCTCGGGGTGCTCCAGCCGTTCCTGTCCGACGCGGCCGACGGCTGGACCCTCGCCCTGGACGCGCTCGCCACCGGCGACGACTTCACCGCCGAGGCGCACGCGCTGGGACAGGCCACCGCCGATGTGCATGTGGCGCTGGCCGCGGCGTTCTCCGGCGGCCCGCCCACGGAGAACGGGCGTACCGCGGCGGCGATGGCGGAACGGCTGGACGCGGCCGCGCACAGCGTGCCGGCGCTCCGGCCGTTCGTGCCGGGTCTGCGTGGGGCGTTCGGCATGCTCGTCACCTGCGATCCGGGGCCCGCCGCCCAGCGCATCCACGGTGACCTGCATCTGGGACAGGTGCTGAGGGCCGGGCGGGAGTGGTTCGTCATCGACTTCGAGGGCGAGCCGTCGCGTCCGCTCGCCGAGCGCTGCACCCCGCAGTCCCCGGTGCGGGACATCGCGGGGATGCTGCGTTCGTTCGACTACGCCGCCCGCCAGCGCCGCCCGTGGCGGCCGCAGTGGGCGCGCCGCTGCCGCGAGGCGTACTGCGCGGGTTATGCCGAGCGGGCCGGTTGGGACCCGCGCAAGAAGCACGCGCTGCTGCGTGCTTACGAGACGGACCGTGCCGTGTACGAGGTGCTGTACGAGGCCCGGCATCGCCCGGACTGGGTCGCCGTGCCGATGGCGGCGATCGAGCGCCTGGCCGTGAGAGGAGACTGAGAGTCATGGCCCTGCGTGAGACTTCGCCGCCCGAGCCGTCCGGCCCGCCGACCCGGGGCCGGGCCGCTCCCGCACTCGACCCCGGCGAGAGGGGCCGGCTGCTGTCGGGCGCGCATCACGATCCGCACGCGGTGCTCGGTGCCCATCCGGTGCCGGGCGGGATCGCCTTCCGGGCGCTGCGGCCCTTCGCCCGTTCGGTGAGCGTCCTGACGGGCGGGGCCCGGCATCCGCTCGCCTCCGAGGGGGACGGCCTGTTCTCGGCCGTGCTGCCCCTGGACGCGATCCCCGAGTACACCCTGTCGGTGGCGTACGGGGACGACCCCGAGCAGGAGACGCACGATCCGTACCGCTTCCTGCCCGCCCTGGGCGATGTGGATCTGCATCTGATCCGCGAGGGCCGGCACGAGCAGCTGTGGAAGGCGCTCGGCGCCGAGCCGATGGCCCACCAGGGCGTGGCCGGCACCCGCTTCACCGTGTGGGCGCCGAACGCCCGGGGCGTGCGGGTCACGGGCGACTTCACCTGCTGGGACGGGACGGCGTTCCCGATGCGCTCGCTCGGCGCGTCGGGTGTGTGGGAGCTGTTCCTGCCGGGCATCGGAGAGGGCGCCTGCTACAAGTTCGAGATCACCACCCGGCACGGGCAGCGTCTGCTCAAGGCCGACCCGATGGCCCGGTGCGCGCAGACGCCGCCCGACACGGCGTCGATCGTGCACGTCTCGCGCTACGAGTGGGACGACGCGGACTGGCTGGCGCACCGGGGCGACACCCCGGTGCACGAGGCGCCGTTCTCGGTGTACGAGGTCCATCTTCCGTCCTGGCGACCTGGCCTGACGTATCGTCAACTGGCCGAGGAGCTGCCCCCGTACGTCAGGGATCTCGGGTTCACGCATGTGGAGTTCATGCCGGTCGCCCATCATCCGTTCAGCGGTTCCTGGGGGTACCAGGTCACCGGCTTCTACGCGCCGACGGGCCGGCTGGGCTCGCCCGACGATCTCAAGTTCCTGATCGACTCGCTGCACCGGGCGGGGATCGGCGTGATCCTCGACTGGGTGCCGGCGCACTTCCCGAAGGACGACTGGGCGCTGGCCCGTTTCGACGGGGAGCCGCTGTACGAGCCCGGGGACTGGCGGCGCGCCGAGCATCCGGACTGGGGCACGCTGGAGTTCGACTTCGGCCGGACCGAGGTGCGCAACTTCCTGGTGGCGAACGCCGTGTACTGGTGCGAGGAGTTCCACGTCGACGGCCTGCGGGTGGACGCGGTCGCCTCGATGCTCTACCTGGACTACTCGCGGGACTCGGGCCAGTGGACGCCCAATGTGTTCGGCGGCAACGAGGACCTGGACGCGAAGGCGTTCCTCCAGGAGATGAACGCGACGGTGTACCGCAGGGCGCCGGGCGTGGTGACCATCGCCGAGGAGTCCACGGCCTGGGACGGGGTGACCCGGCCGACGGACAGCGGCGGTCTGGGGTTCGGGCTGAAGTGGAACATGGGCTGGATGCACGACTCGCTGGAGTACATCCGGCACGAGCCGGTGCACCGCAAGTACCACCACGACGAGATGACCTTCTCGATGGTGTACGCGTACAGCGAGAACTACATCCTGCCGATCTCCCACGACGAGGTCGTGCACGGCAAGCAGGCCCTGGTCTCCAAGATGCCGGGCGACTGGTGGCAGCAGCGCGCCGGCCACCGCGCCTACCTGGCCTTCATGTGGGCCCACCCGGGCAAGCAGCTTCTCTTCATGGGGCAGGAGTTCGCGCAGGGCGGTGAGTGGTCCGAGCCGCACGGCCCCGACTGGTGGCTGCTCGACCCCGGCTACGGGGCCGAGGCCGACCATCGGGGCGTGCGGGACCTGGTGCGGGACCTCAACACCGTGTACCGGGGCGCCGCGGCCCTGTGGCAGCGCGACACCGACCCGGCCGGGTTCCGGTGGGTGGCCGCGCACGCGGCCGAGGACAACGTCTTCGCGTTCCTGCGCTTCGACGCCGGGGGCGATCCGCTGCTTGCGGTCAGCAACTTCTCCCCCGTCGTACGCCACGACTACCGCCTCGGCCTGCACGAGGACGCGGTCGCCTGGACGGAGGTGCTGAACACGGACGCGGCCCGCTATGGCGGCGGTGACGTCGTCAACGCCGATCCGGTGAAGCCGGAGGACGGGCACATCAGCATCACGCTGCCGCCGCTGGCGACGGTGTGGTTGCGGCCGTACACCGTGTGAAACGCCTCCGACGGGGCAGTCGGGTGCGTGTCACCCGCTGCAGAAAGGCCTTACCCGGTGCGCACCGTCGGAGTGGAGGAGGAGCTCCTCCTGGTGGACCCCGAGAGCGGGGAGCCGCGGTCGATGTCGGCCGCAGTGCTGGCGCGTGCGGGGCGGGGCGACACCGGCGAGCAGGTCTTCGAGAAGGAACTGCACGACCAGATGGTGGAGTTCGCCACGCAGCCGCAGGAGGACATGGACGCGCTGCGGGCGGAGATCGTGCGCTGCCGTACGGAGGCGGCGCGGCACGCCGGGGAGCTGGGCTGCGCGGTGGCCGCGCTGGCGACCTCCCCGCTGCCGGTCAGCCCGAGTGTCGGGATGAGCCGCCGCTACCGGTGGATGGCGGAGCAGTACGACATCACCTCCCGGCAGCTCGTGTGCGGCTGCCATGTGCACGTCTGTGTGGACTCCGACGAGGAGGGCGTGGCGGTCGCCGACCGGATCCGGCCGTGGCTGGCGGTGCTGTCCGCGCTGAGCGCCAACTCGCCCTTCTGGCAGGGCCGGGACAGCGGCTACAGCAGCTACCGCAGCCGGGTGTGGCAGCAGTGGCCCTCGGCCGGGCCGACGGAGGTGTTCGGGTCGGCCGAGGCCTACCACCGCAGGGTCGAGGACATGGTGGCCACGGGCGCCCTCCTCGACGCGGGCATGGTGTACTTCGACGCCCGGCTGTCGGTGCGCTATCCGACGCTGGAGATCCGGGTGGCGGACGTGTGTCTGCGGGCCGACACCGCCGTGCTCGTGGCCACGCTGGCGCGGGGCCTGGTCGAGACGGCGGCCCGTGAGTGGCGGCAGGGGCTGCCGGCGCCCGCGCACAGCGTGAGTCTGCTGCGCCTGGCGAGCTGGCGTGCCGCGCGCTGGGCGCTCGACGGGGACCTGCTGCACCCGGTCACTCTGCGGCCGGCCCCGGCGGCGGACGTCGTCGGGGCCCTGCTGGACCACGTGAGCGAGGCGCTCGACGCCGCCGGGGACCTCGAACGGGTGCGCGCGGGCGCCGCCTTGCTGCTGCGCGAGGGCAACGGCGCGCGGACGCAGCGCGCCCTGTACAAGCGGACCGGCAGCCTGCGCGAGGTGGTCACCGGCTGCGTGCGCCGGACGCAGGAGTGAGCCGTCGGGACCGGGGTCGGCCGGGCCGGCCGAGTCCCCTCGCACGGCGAGATCAACGAGGCGCAACCGTTATTCCATTCCCGACACGGTCCGCTCACTCCTGGGCTAGATTCGACCACCGTCGATAACAGTGCTCGTCGGCGCCGTCACATTCCGTACCGACCAGGAGCAGCGCATGCGCGACTTCGCTCTCGCTCCGCCCGTCGTCCCGCCGTCGTCCGGCGGACTCGCCGACAGTGTCTTCGAGGCCGCGGTCCACAGCCCCACGGTCCCGTTGCTGGCCCGGCGCACTTCCTCCGGCGGGTGGGAGGAAGTGACCGCGGTCGAGCTCAGGGACCAGGTGGTCGACCTGGCCAAGGGTCTGGTCGCGTCCGGTGTCACCCCGGGCAGCCGGGTGGCCCTGATGGCGCGCACCCGCTACGAGTGGACGGTGTTCGCGCACGCGCTGTGGGCGGTGGGCGCCGAGGTCGTGCCGGTCCATCCCTCGTCCTCGCGCGACCAGGTGGAGTGGATCCTGCGGGACGCCGGGTGCGTGGCCGTGGTGGTCGAGGACGAGCACGCGGTGATGACCGTCGGCTCGGTGTGCGCGACGCTGTCGCATCTGCGCCATGTCTGGCAGCTGGATTCCGGCGGGCTGAGCCAGCTGGTGGAGCGCGGGACGTTCATCCCCGCCACCACGGTCGACTCGCTGCGCCGGATCGTGCTCCCGGACGCCACGGCCGTCGTCGCCTACACCTCGGGCACCACCGGCCGCCCGGTGGGCTGCGCGCTGAGCCACCGGAGCCTGGCGAGCCCCTGCGACACCCTGCTGGCCGGCTGGGGGCACACCGCGGCGCCTCCCGGACAGCAGCCGAGGGTCCTCGCCTTCCTGCCGCTGTCGCACGCCTACGGCCTGATGATCCAGGAGATCTGTCTGCGCGGCGGCGTGCTGATGGGCCATGAGCCCGATCTGAGCGAGGCGTCCCTGTCCGTGGCGCTGCGCTCCTTCCGGCCCACCTATCTGTACGGCGTGCCGTCGATCTTCGAGAAGCTGTACAAGAACTTCCTGCGCACGGCCCAGCAGGCGGGCCACGGAGCCCTCTTCGAGCGGGCCGCGGAGACGGCGCGGGCCTTCGCCGCGGCCACCGAGCGGCACCGGCTGGGCCGCGGCGGCGGTCCGGGGCCCAACCTGCGGTTCCAGCACGCCCTGTACGAGCGGACGGTGTACCGCAGACTGCGCGACGCGCTCGGCGGCAAGGTGCAGCGGGCCACCTCGGGCGGCTCGCCGCTGAACCGCGAGCTGTCCCTGTTCTACGAGGGCATCGGCATCTACGTGAACGACGGCTACGGCCTCACCGAGACCAGCGGCGGCATCACCAGCCAGCCGCTGGGCCGGGAGAAGTCGGGCACGGTCGGCAAGGTCCTGCCCGGTACGGAGATCAGGGTCGCCCCGGACGGGGAGATCCTGGTGCGCGGCCCGTCGGTGTTCCAGGGCTACGTCAACGACGAGGCGGCCACCCGCGCGGCGCTGCGGGGCGGCTGGCTGGCCACCGGTGACCTGGGCCGGCTGGACTCGGAGGGCTATCTGACGATCACGGGCCGCAAGAAGGACGTCATCATCACCAGCAGCGGCACCAGCGTGGCTCCGGCGCCGCTGGAGCAGCGGCTGCGGATGCATCCGCTGGTGCACCAGGCGGTCGTCGTCGGCGACAGCCGGCCCTGTGTGGGGGCGCTGATCACGCTGGATCCGGAGTTCCTCACCCACTGGCGGTCGGCGCAGCGCTGGCAGAGCGGTCTGCTGAGCCGGGAGGCGCGGGAGGAGAACGCGCTGCGCGAGGAGGTCGGGCGTGCGGTGGCGGCGGCCAACAGCGTGGTGTCGCGGGCCGAGTCCATCCGGGTGTTCCGGGTGCTGCCGGCGCCGTTCGACGTGGCGGGCGGGCTGCTGACGCCGTCGATGAAGCTGCGCAGGGAGCTGATCGTGGAGCGCTACGCGCTGGAGATCGACGCGATGTACCAGGCGGGCACCCGGGTGCCGCGGCCGGCCTCTGCCGAGGACCTGCTCGGCTGGGACGACTCCGACGACGTGTTCCGCTGAGCCGAGCCCGCGTGAACGGCCGACTCGGGGAAATGCGTACGAGATCCGGCCGACCGGGCCCACGGGCGCACCGGGGGTTGCATGCTGGTGCCCCGCGGGTTCGTCAGCCTGCCTCACTCGGCTGGCGGGACCGCTCGGGACACGGTGGGATCAGTGTGGTGCGAGGCAGCGATCCAGGGGCAGGCGCACGGCGTAGCGGAAAGCCCGCCTGGAACCGCGGAAAGGGATGAACACCGTGACACGACCCAGGATCCTGGTGGTGGGTGCAGGCTTCGCCGGCGTGGGATGCGTGCGGCGGCTGGAGCGTGCTCTCGCTCCGGACGAGGCCGAGATCACCCTGGTGACACCGTTCGCCTATCAGCTCTATCTCCCCCTGCTCCCCCAGGTCGCCTCCGGCGTGCTGACGCCTCAGTCGATCGCCCTGTCGCTCAGGCGCAGCAGCAGGTACCGCACCCGGATCATCCCCGGCGGGGCGATCGGCGTGGACCTCAAGGCCAAGGTGTGCGTGGTCCGCACCATCACCGACCAACTGGTGAACGAGCCGTACGACTACATCGTGCTGGCCCCCGGCAGCGTCACCCGCACCTTCGACATCCCCGGCCTCACCGACCACGCGTTCGGCCTGAAGACCCTTGCGGAGGCCGCGTACATCCGTGACCATGTCATCGCGCAGCTGGATCTCGCCGACGCGAGCCAGGACCCGGCCGAGCGCGCCTCCCGGCTGCAGTTCGTGGTGGTGGGCGGCGGTTACGCGGGCACGGAGACGGCGGCCTGTCTGCAGAAGCTGACGCATGCCGCGGTCAAGCGCTATCCGCGGCTCGACCCGGGTCTGATCAAGTGGCATCTGATCGACATCGCGCCGAAGTTGATGCCCGAGCTGGGCGACAAGCTCGGCCGCAGTGCCATGGAGGTCCTCCAGCGGCGCGGTATCGATGTGTCGCTGGGGGTGTCCATCGCCAAGGCGGGCGCGGAGGAGGTCACCTTCACCGACGGCCGGGTGGTGCCGACGCGCACCCTGATCTGGACCGCCGGTGTGGTGGCGAGCCCGCTGATCGGCACCCTGGGCGCTCAGACCGTGCGCGGACGGCTCGCGGTGACCCCCGAGATGACCCTGCCGGGCGAGGACGGCGTCTTCGCGCTCGGCGACGCGGCCGCGGTGCCGGACCTGGCCAAGGGCGAGGAGGGCGCGATCTGCCCGCCGACCGCGCAGCACGCCATGCGGCAGGGCCGCAAGGTCGCCGAGAACCTGATCGCGAAACTGCGGGGCGAGCCGCTCCAGCCGTACGTCCACAAGGACCTGGGGCTGGTCGTCGACCTCGGCGGCAAGGACGCGGTGTCCAAGCCGCTCGGGATCGAGCTGCACGGGCTGCCCGCCCAGGCGGTGGCCCGCGGCTATCACTGGGGTGCGCTGCGCACCAATGTCGCCAAGACGCGGGTGCTGACCAACTGGATGCTCAACGCGGTCGCGGGCGACGATTTCGTCCGCACCGGCTTCCAGCTGCGTCGGCCGGCGAAGCTGAAGGACTTCGAGTACACGGACTCCTATCTGTCGCCGGAGCAGGTGCGGGCCCAGGTGGAGGGGAAAGCCGAAGAGGGCTGAGAACCCGGCGCGAGCCGGGGTACTGGGACCGTATGACCGATGTGGTGGATGCCGACGAATTGCTGCGCCGGATGCGGCGGAGCAGGGCCTGTGCGGTGGAGGAACTGCGCGGCTGGCAGGAACGCGCCGAGGCCCTGCGGTCGCAGGATCCCGGCGCGGCCGGGGAGGCGCGGACGCGCGGGCTCGTGTACGAGGTGGTGATCGGGGTGCTGGACGAGATCCTGACGCCCGGAAGACGTCCGGAGGGCGACGGGAGGCCGTGACCCGGGCGGTGGTCCCGGTGGTGGTCCCGGTGGTGGGGCCGTGGCCCGAGTGACGGAAGTGCTGGTCCGGGCGGTGTGAAATGCCGGACGGAGTGAAACCCCTCACTCGCGCCTGTTTCGGCTGCGTTAAGCGGCCAATGGTTTATCGTTCACCCATAAGCGGTGACGGAGTCGGACGGTACGTTCCTCCACCCCACCGCCAAGAGCTGCCCTGGCTGGCTTCCCCCGTCCAGCCAGGGCTTTTTTCTGCCCTGATGCGGCAAATCCCGGTCCGCCGAGGTGCTCACGCGGCCGTCGGCGGCTGAAATGGGGCGTAGGGAAAACACCGGAACGTCTCCCGGCAGGAGCCCCGCGCCATGACCAAAGCGATCAAACTGCTGACCGCCCTTCCCCCACCGCAGCGCGAGCGTCTGATGGCACTCGCCCACGAGGTGTCCTTCCCCGAGGACGCCCGGATCTTCGAGGCGGGCGACACGGCCGACCGCTTCTGGGTCGTCCGCTCCGGCGCGGTCTCCCTCGACCAGCGGGTGACCTCGCTCCAGCGGGTGACCGTCGCGAGCCTCGGCGCGGGTGACCTGCTCGGCTGGTCCTGGCTCTTCCCGCCGTACAAGTGGGACTTCGGCGCGGAGGCCTTCAGCCCCGTGCGGGCCTACGAGTTCGAGGCGCGGCCCGTGCTGGAGCTGTGCGAGGAGGATCCGCAGCTCGGGCTGACCCTGGTGCGGATCGTCTCGGAGATCCTGGCGCACCGGCTGGAGTCGACCCGCAACAAGCTGATGGAGCAGTACTCGGTGAACCGCCGCGGTGTGCTGTGAGGCCCGGGGCTCAGCCGCCCGCGATCAGCAGCACCCCCATGGTGATCATGGTGGCGGCGACCAGCCCGTCCAGCACGCGCCAGGCGCCCGGCCGGGAGAGGTGCCGGCCCAGCAGCCGGGCTCCGAAACCCAGTGCGGCGAACCAGCACACACTGGCGAACGCCGCACCGAGCCCGAACGTCCAGCGCAGCGGGCCCCGGTCGGCGGCGATGGAACCGAGCAGGAAGACGGTGTCGAGATAGACGTGCGGGTTGAGCCAGGTCATGGCCAGACAGGTCAGCACCGCGCGCCGCAGTGACCCCGCCGCCTCCCCCTCGGAACTCAGCGCGCCCCGCGGCCGCAGCACCCGGCGCGCGGCCAGGGCGCCGTAGCCGACGAGGAACGCCCCGCCGATCCAGCCGACCGCGGTCAGCGCGCCCGGCCACGCCACCACCACGGCACCGACCCCGGCCACGCCCAGTGCGATGAGCAGCGCGTCCGACAGGGCGCAGATGCCGACGACGGCCAGGACGGCGTGGCGGCGTACGCCCTGGCGCAGGACGAAGGCGTTCTGGGCGCCGATGGCGACGATCAGGGACAGGCCGGTGCCGAAACCCGCGGCGGCGGCGGACAGTGCGTTGCTCATGCCGTCGACGCTAAGGAAAGGATCACTGCGCGTACAGCTAAAGATTCTTACGTATCCTTAGCGCTCGTGAAGACCGACACCGTTTCCGGGATGCCGGAGCTGCCCCTCGACCAGGTGCGGACCCTGCTCGCGGTGGTCGACGAGGGCACCTTCGACGCGGCCGCCGCGGTACTGCACGTCACTCCGTCCGCGGTCAGCCAGCGGGTCAAGGCCCTGGAGCAGCGCACCGGGCGGGTGCTGCTGCTGCGCACCAAACCGGTGCGGCCGACCGAGTCGGGCGAGGTCGTGGTGCGGTTCGCCCGGCAGCTGGCCCGGCTGGAGCGGGACGCGCGGGCCGAGCTGGGCATGCGGGGTGCCGGGGAGGTGACCCGGGTGTCGGTGGCGGTGAACGCCGACTCGCTGGCGACCTGGTTCCTGCCCGCCCTGACCGCGTTGCCGCCGGAGCCCCCGCTCCGCTTCGATCTGCGCCGCGAGGACGAGGACCACACGGCCACGCTGCTGCGCGAGGGAGCCGTGATGGCCGCGGTGACCTCCTCCGCCGACCCGGTGCCCGGCTGCTCGGTGCGCGGACTCGGCCGCATGCGCTACCTGGCCGCGGCCCACCCGGACTTCGCCGCCCGCCACCTGGCCGGCCGCCCCCTCGCCGAGCTGCTGCCAGGGGCGCCGGTGGTGGTCTTCGACCGGCGCGACGACTTCCAGGACGGCTTCCTGCGGCGCCTGGGACGGCCCGCCGCGAGCCCGGACCGGCACTACGTCCCGACCTCGGAGGGGTTCTGCGCGGCAGTCGCCGCGGGGCTCGGCTGGGGCATGATCCCGGAAGCCCAGGCCCGGCCCCTGCTGGACACCGGCCGCCTCGTCGAACTCGCGCCGGACCGGCCGGTGGACGTACCGCTGTACTGGCAGCAGTGGAAGCTGGATTCGCCGGCCCTGATGGCTGTGGCGGAGGTGGTCGTGGAGGCGGCGGGGCGGGCGTTGCGGCGAGGGGTCAGTCGGGGGGCTCGGTGACTTCGGGGAAGGGGTACTCGAATCACACGACCCTGCCGGTGCCCTGCGGGTAGCTGCCCCAGCGGGCCGCGAGCCGGTCGACTGTGTACAACTCGTCCAGGGGCTCCCACTACTTCGTGCGGGGCAGTTCCGAGGCGTCGTCGGAGAGCTCGCAGCGCAGCACGTCGGTGCGCGTCAGCCGCAGGGTGATGCCGTTCGCGCGGTAGAAGGCGTAGGTGGCCGCACCCTGGGAGGAGAGCCGCCATCAGCAAGCCGGGGCACCCTTGCGGGGCCCGCTCGGAAAGGCTTCAGCGGAGGGTCGCCAGCCGGGCCTCGGCGCTGTCGAGCAGCATCTCCAGGGCGGTCGGATAGGCACTGTCGAGCATGCGCCGCGCGAGGAGGGGTGCCGCTTCGGCGATGTGGGGGTGGGTGGCGGCGGGCAGCCGGGCGTACGTCGAGCGCCACTTGTCCTCGTCGGCGCGCAGGGCGGCGTGGGGCAGGGCCAGGGAGGCGGCGTCGAGGGCGGCGAAGGCGAGGGTCTGGTCGACGAAGGCGTGGTAGACGCGCACGGCCTCGGGCACCGGGAAGCCCGCGGTGCGCAGGATGCCGAGGACGGCCTCGTCGGCGGCCAGTTCGTTCGCCCGTCCGGTGACCCGGCTCGCGGTGAGCAGCGCGGCCTGCGGATGGGCGACGTAGGCGGCGTGGATGCGCAGGCCGACGCTCCTCAGGTCGGTCCGCCACCGCCCGGTGGCCGCCCAGCCGCGCAGCGCCTGGTCGATGAGCGCGTCGCCGATGGCGAGGGTGAGGTCGTCCATGCCGCGGAAGTAGCGGTACAGGGTGCTGGGGTCGCAGTCCAGGGCGAGTCCGAGGCGGCGGGCCGAGAGTCCGGCGCCGCCGTGCTCGCGCAGCAGCCGCAGGGCGGTGTCGACGATGAGGGCCTCGGAGAGCACCGTGCCGCTTCTGGTGGGCCTGCGGCGGCGCCGCTTCCCCTCAGGGACCACCTGTTTGGCCATAATTGTCCCTTTCCCGGGCCCGCTCCGCTGCTTACGCCAACACCATTGACCTTATGCGACCGCACGGCGTTGTATCTCGCTCAGGGGCCCCACCTGTTCGACCGTCGACCGACCCAGGGAGTTGTTGTCATGCGTGTACTGCTGGTGGGAGCGGGTGGCGTGGGCACCGCGATCACACGGATCGCGGCCCGGCGCACGTTCTTCGAGGCGATGGTGGTGGCCGACTACGACCCGGCCCGTGCCGAGGCCGCTGTCGCGGCGCTCGGCGCGGCCGAGGGCCGGTTCACGGCCGAGCGGGTGGACGCCGGTGACGAGGCCGCCGTGACCGCGCTGCTGCGGCGGCACGGCTGCGACGTGCTGCTCAACGCCACCGACCCGCGTTTCGTCATGCCGCTGTTCCGGGCGGCACGCTCGGCCGGAGCCGGATATGTCGACATGGCGATGTCCCTGTCGCGTCCGCACGCCGAGCGCCCCTACGCCGAGTGCGGGGTCAAGCTCGGCGACGAGCAGTTCGCCGAGGCCGACGCGTGGGCGCGGGCGGGTGCGCTGGCGCTGGTCGGCATGGGGGTCGAGCCGGGCCTGTCGGACGTGTTCGCCCGGCACGCCGCCGACGAACTGTTCGACGAGATCGAGGAGATCGGCGTCCGCGACGGCGCGAACCTGACCGTCGAGGGCTACGACTTCGCGCCCTCCTTCAGCATCTGGACCACCATCGAGGAGTGCCTGAACCCGCCGGTGGTCTACGAGAAGGACCGCGGCTGGTTCACCACGGAGCCGTTCAGCGAGCCGGAGGTCTTCGACTTCCCCGAGGGCATCGGCCCGGTCGAGTGCGTGAACGTCGAGCACGAGGAGGTGCTGCTCGTGCCGCGCTGGGTCGACGCCCGCCGGGTCACCTTCAAGTACGGCCTGGGCGAGGAGTTCATCAGCACGCTGAAGACGCTGCGGCTGCTGGGCCTGGACCGCACCGAGCCGGTGACCGTGCCGAGCGCGGCCGGTCCGGTGGCCGTCTCGCCGCGGGACCTGGTGGCGGCCTGTCTGCCGGACCCGGCGACGCTGGGCGACCGGATGCGGGGTAAGACCTGCGCGGGCACCTGGGTGCGGGGCACCAAGGACGGGGCGCCGCGCGAGGTGTACCTGTACCACGTGGTCGACAACGAGTGGTCGATGGCGGAGTACGACTGCCAGGCCGTGGTCTGGCAGACGGCCGTCAACCCCGTCGTCGCCCTCGAACTCCTCTCCACCGGCGCCTGGAGCGGCGCGGGAGTGCTCGGCCCGGAGGCCTTCCCGGCCCGCCCCTTCCTGGACCTGCTGACGGCGTACGGCTCCCCGTGGGGCATCCGCGAGCAGTGACGGACCGAGGCGTGCGGCGCCCGGAGGGGTGCCGCAGCACGGCTGGAACTCTCGGTTTCACCCACCCGTCGACAGGTGACCCGAAAGCGACTGACTGCATTCGGGAGGGCTTGGAGAATGCGAGTGACACCGATGGACGACTGGCAAGACCGGGCCGGCTGCCGCCATGAGGACCCGGACCTCTTCTTCCCCATCGGCACCTCGGGGCCGGCGCTGCTGCAGACACGGCAGGCCAAGGAGGTGTGCGAGCGCTGCCCCGTGCGGGAGCCGTGCCTGCGGTTCGCGCTGCGCACGGGGCAGGGCAACGGGGTGTGGGGCGGCACCAGCGAGGACGAGCGACGCCTGCTGCTGCGCCGGGGCCGGGGCCGGGCCAAGTAGGGGCCCGGCCCTGGGCGGCCGCCTAGGGGCCCGGCCCTGGGCGGCCGCCTAGGGGCCCGGCCCTGGGCGGCCGCCGACGCGGCGACCGGGCCGGCGGGCGGGGACGGACGAAGCGCCGGGTGCCGTCCGGCCGGTCCGGGTGTCGCCCGCACCCGGTCGGCCGAGTGGCGCGGACCACCACGCGGGCACCGGGTTACGCTCCGGGCAGCAGCCGTCGGCCGAGGAGGGCCCAGCGTGAGCGTCCGAGTGCGCCGGATCTACGAAACGCCCGAGGCGGAGGACGGACTGCGGGTTCTGGTCGACCGGCTGTGGCCGCGCGGCCTGTCCAAGGACGCGGCCCGGGTGGACGAGTGGCCCAAGGCGCTCACCCCGACCACCGAGCTGCGCCGCTGGTACCACGCGGGCGAGGGCTCGTACGAGGAGTTCGCGCGCCGCTACGAGGCGGAGCTCGCCGACCCCCAGGCGGCCCGGCTCCTCGACGGTGTGCGTGCCTCGGCCGACCGGGGCCCGGTGACGCTGCTGACGGCGTCGAAGGACCCGGAGCACAGCCATGCGGCGGTGCTGGCCGGGCTCCTGCGACGCGGGTGACGCGAGTCGTGTGCAGCCCGTGCGCCCGCGGGGTGACGAGCCGGGGGTTCAGCCCGTGCGCCGTGCCGCGGCCCTGCCCGCCGCCCGGCCCGAGAACAGACAGCCGCCGAGGAACGTGCCCTCCAGCGCGTTGTACCCGTGCACGCCACCGCCGCCGAACCCGGCGACCTCCCCGGCGGCGTACAGCCCCTCGATCGGCTCTCCGCCGGCGCCGAGGGCGCGCGAGTCGAGGTCGGTCTGGATGCCGCCGAGGGTCTTGCGGGTGAGGATGTGCAGCTTGACGCCGATGAGGGGGCCGGCCTCGGGATCCAGGACGCGGTGCGGGGTGGCGACGCGGCCGAGGCGGTCGCCGATGTAGCGGCGGGCGTTGCGGATGCCCTGGATCTGGGCGTCCTTGCTGTAGGGATTGGCCATCTGCAGGTCACGGGCCTCGATCTGGCGACGCAGCGTGTCGGCGTCGAGGAGGGCCTTGTCGGTGAGGGCGTTCATCTTCTCGACGAGCTGCTCCAGGGTGTCGGCGACGACGAAGTCCGCACCGTTGCGCAGGAAGGCCTGCACCGGGGCCGGAGCACCCTTGCCGAGGAGCCGGTCGCGCAGCACGGCCTTGCGGTCCTTGGCGGTGATGTCGGGGTTCTGCTCGGAGCCGGAGAGCGCGAACTCCTTCTCGATGATCTTCCGGGTGAGGATGAACCAGGAGTGGTCGTACCCGGCGATGTCCTCGGTGGTGCGCAGGTGCCTGAGCGTGCCGAGGGTGTCGTAGCCCGGCAGACAGGGGTCGGGCAGCCGGCGGCCGAGCGCGTCGAACCAGAGCGAGGAGGGGCCGGGCAGGATGCGGATGCCGTGGCCGGGCCAGACCGGATCCCAGTTGCGCACGCCCTCGGTGTAGTGCCACATGCGGTCCCGGTTGACCAGGCGGGCGCCGGCCCGCGCGCTGATGTCGAGCATGCGGCCGTCCACGTAGGCCGGGACGCCGGTGATCATCTCGGCGGGCGGGGTGCCGAGCCGCTCGGGCCAGTACCGGCGGACGATGTCGTGGTCGGCGCCGATGCCGCCGGAGGTGACGATCACGGCCTGCGCGGTCAGCTCGAACTCACCGACCGTCTCGCGGTTGGAGGCGACACCGCGCGATGAGTCGTCGGAGGCGAGGAGCGTGCCGCGCACCCCGCGCGCGGAGCCGTCCTCGATCACCAGCTCGTCGACGCGGTGGCGGTGGTGGAAGGTGAGCAGCCCGTCGCGGCCGGCCTGCTTCGCGTACTCGACGAACGGCTCCACCACGCCCGTGCCGGTGCCCCAGGCGATGTGGAACCGGGGCACCGAGTTGCCGTGGCCGTCGGCGCGCAGGTCGCCGCGCTCGGCCCAGCCGACGGTGGGCAGCAGCTTGATGCCGTGGCCGTCGAGCCAGGAGCGCTTCTCCCCCGCCGCCCATTCCACGTAGGCGCGGGCCCAGCGCACCGCCCAGGAGTCCTCGTCCTCGGTGCGGTCGAATCCGGCGCTGCCCCGCCAGTCGTTCCAGGCCAGGTCGAAGGAGTCCTTGATCTTCAGGCGGCGCTGCTCCGGCGAGTCGACCAGGAACAGCCCGCCGAAGGACCAGTACGCCTGTCCGCCGAGGTTGGCGGCGTTCTCCTGGTCGACCAGGGCGACCCGCTTGCCCCGGCTGGTGAGTTCGTGGGCCGCGACCAGCCCGGCGAGACCGGCTCCGACGACGATGACGTCCGCGTCCATTCAGTGTGCCTTCCCTTCCTCAGTCGGCGTTGCCGCTGCCGTCCGTCAGCAGGGCGGTGAGCAGTTGCTTGAGCCAGACGCGGGCGCCGTCGGCGTCCTTGTCCAGCAGCAGCTGGACGGTGACTCCGTCGTACGCGGCGACCACCGCGTGGGCCGCGGAGTCCGCGTCGCCCAGGACGGCGGGCAGTTCGGTGTGACCGCGCGCGCGGGCGAGCCGCTCGGCGATGGACCGCCGCAGGGTGGCCCGGTGTTCGAGCAGGGTCCGCGCGACGGCCGGGTCGCGGGCCGCGTGGACCAGGAAGTCGGTCTTCACCAGCAGCCAGTCCGCGTCGAGCAGCAGCACCTCGGTGACGCGGTCGACGGACCGGTGGACGTCCAGGTCCGGGCCGTCGAGTGCCAGCGCGTCCGCGACCTGCTCGGCGATGAGGTCGGCGCGCTGCCGGTAGAGGGCGAAGAACAGCTCGTCGAGGCTGGAGAAGTTGGAGTAGAAGGCGCCCCGGCTGTACCCGGCGGCCTCGCAGACCTCTTCGATGGAGACCCGCCCGAACCCCTTGGCCGCGAACACGGCGAACGCGGCGTCGAGCAGGTTGGCGCGGGTGCGCACCCGGCGTCTGGTCACCCGCCCGGTGGCCGTGCGCCCGGTCGTGGGCCGCGTGGTCGGCTGGGTCGCCGGCTGGGTCGTCATCGTCGCCCCTCCATCGGATACGCGAATGTATCCGATACATCGATGTATCGAAAGGGTGGGGACGCATGGGGACGCACCCGCTCGCCGCGACGCACGCCCCTGGGGCGAGGCGCACCCGGGGCGAGGCGCACCCCGCCCACTTATGGAACAGATTTTCGAATAAGGAGTAGGCTGGATCCATGACCACGCACCTCCAGGGCTCCCTCTTCGACCAGACCGACCGGCTGGGCCTCGCCCCGCTCGGCGGGCTGCGCCGTACGGAACTCGGCGCGGGCGCCTGGATCGACGTACTGCCGGGCTGGCTGAGCGGGTCCGACGCGCTGTTCGGACAACTGGCGGGCGAGGTCCCCTGGCGGGCCGAGCGGCGCACGATGTACGACCACGTCGTCGACGTGCCACGGCTGCTGGCGTACTACGGCGAGGGCGACCCCCTGCCGCATCCGGTGCTCGCCGAGGCCCGCGAGGCGCTGACCGGGCACTACGCCCGGGAGCTGGGCGAGCCGTTCGCGACGGCCGGGCTGTGCTACTACCGCGACGGCCGGGACAGCGTGGCCTGGCACGGGGACCGGATCGGGCGGGGCGCGCGGGAGGACACGATGGTCGCCATCCTCTCCGTCGGCGCACCGCGCGATCTGCTGCTGCGTCCCATGGGCGGCGGCGGTGCGGTGCGCAGGCCGCTCGGGCACGGGGACCTGATCGTGATGGGCGGCTCCTGCCAGCGGACCTGGGAGCACTGCGTACCGAAGTCCACCCGTGCCACGGGACCGCGCATCAGCATCCAGTTCCGCCCGCACGGCGTGCGCTGAGGCGGCAACGGCGGACGCCCCGGCGCACGCGAGGACCGTCGCCGGCGGACGGTGCCGGAGACGGTCCCTCCCCGGCGCGGGACGCACCTCCCCGGCCGCCGGGAGGCGCGTCTCTCACCTGCTGGAACCGCACCCCGCCCACGCGGCCGATCTGCTTTGCTGTCCCCCGCCGGACCCCTCCTCACCACGCGGGACGAAGATGCGCGCAGATGTGCAGCAAGTCGCCGACGGCACCTACCTGGTGCACGGCAGCAACACCAACTGGGTGATCCTCGCGGAGGGCGACGCCGTCACGCTGGTCGACACCGGCTACCCGGGCGACCGGGAGCGGCTGCTGGACTCGCTCGCGCAGATCGGCAGCCGTCCCGAGACGGTCGCGGCGGTGCTGATCACGCACGCCCACAACGACCACCTGGGCTCGGCCGAGTATCTGCGGTCGGCCTACGGCACGCCCGTCCACCTGCACGAGGCCGAAGTCCCGCACGCCCGCCGGGAGTTCCTGCACCAGGTGAACGTCGGCACGGTCCTGGCCAACGGCTGGCGGCCCGGGGTGCTGCCCTGGGCCGTGCACGCGCTGCGCGTCGGCGGCACCGCCCATGTGCCGGTCGCCGCCCCCGAGGTCTTCCCCGCCGACGGCCCCCTGGACCTGCCCGGCCGCCCGGTACCGGTGCACACGCCTGGGCACACCCTGGGCCACACGGTGTTCCACCTCCCCGACCGTGGCGCGGTGCTCTCCGGGGACGCCCTGGTGACCGGCCACGCCACCTCACGAATGAAGGGCCCGCAGATGCTGCTCGACATGTTCCACCACGAGCGCGCCCGCGCCCTGGGCTCGCTGGAGACCATCGCGGGCCTGGACGCCGACCTGCTGCTGCCCGGCCACGGGCCCGTCCACCGGGGCTCCGTCCCGACGGCCGCGCGCCAGGCGCGCGCACTCGCGGCTTAGGGTCGGGTCATGGCTCTGCACATCAGCGCGACGAACCCCGAGCACCCGGCCCTGCTCCTCGAACTTCCCTGGCACCTCCCGCTGGAGGACTGGCCCGAGGAGTACCTCGTGCCGCTGCCGCGCGGTATCTCCCGGCACGTGGTGCGCTACGCGCGCGCGGGTGACGAGGTGATCGCCGTCAAGGAGCTCGCGGAGCGGCCGGCGCTGCGCGAGTACGAGCTGCTGCGCGACCTGGACCGGCTCGGCATCCCGGCGGTGGACGCGCTCGGCGTGGTCACCGGCCGCACCGACAAGGCGGACGAACCGCTGGAGCCGGTGCTGATCACGCGCCACCTGGGCGGCTCGATGCCGTACCGCTCGATGCTCGAGACGACCATGCGCCCGGCCACCATGCACCGGCTGATGGACGCGCTCGCCGTCCTGCTGGTCCGGCTGCATCTGGCCGGGTTCGCCTGGGGCGACTGCTCGCTGTCCAACACGCTGTTCCGACGGGACGCGGGCGCCTACGCCGCGTATCTGGTGGACGCCGAGACCGGCGAGCTGCACGCCCGGCTCAGCCCCGGCCAGCGCGACTACGACCTCGATCTCGCGCGGGTGAACATCAGCGGCGAACTGCTCGACCTGGAGGCCTCCGGAGCGCTGCACCCGTCGGTGGACCCGATCGAGTTCGGGCAGGAGATCTGCGCCCGCTACAGCGGGCTGTGGAAGGAGCTGACCCGCGTCTCGGTCTACCCGGCGGGCAAGTACCACTACATCGAGCGCCGCATACGCAGGCTCAACGACCTGGGCTTCGACGTGGCCGAGATGCAGATCGACCACTCCTCCAACGGCGACACGGTCACCTTCGTGCCCAAGGTCGTCGACGCCGGGCACCACCAGCGCCAGCTGCTGCGGCTGACCGGCCTGGACACCGAGGAGAACCAGGCGCGGCGGCTGCTGACCGACCTGGAGAGCTGGATGGCCACCCAGGACGACTACGCCCCGGGCGACCCCCTCGCGGCCCGCCCGGAGGTGCTGGCGCACCGCTGGGTGCGCGATGTGTTCCGGCCGACCGTGCGGGCCGTCCCGCTCGAACTGCGCGGTGCCATGGACCCGGCGGAGATCTACCACCAGCTCCTGGAGCACCGCTGGTACCTGTCCGAGCGGGCCCAGCACGACATCGGGCTCGACACGGCCGTCCAGGACTACGCGGCGAGGATCCTGCCCAAGGCCCGGGAGACGCTGGAGTCCCCCGAGCACGAGTGAGGCGCCCCGGCCCGCGTCAGGCGGGCGGGACCACCGCGACCGGGCAGTCGGCGTGGTGCAGGACGCCGTGGGCGACGGATCCGATGCGGGCGCCCACGGCGGTACGGCGGGCGCGGCGGCCCACCACCATCAGCTGGGCCCGCCGTGCCACCGACAGCAGCACCTGCCCGGCGCTGCCCATCTCGACGTGCTCGACGACGTGCACGTCGGGGAAGCGCTCGCGCCACGGTCGCAGCGCCTCGGCGAGCGCCTTCCTCTCGAACGGCTCCGGGCCGCCGGCGTCGTCGAGCAGCCTCATCGAGCCGGGGCTGTAGGCGAACACGGGCGGCAGCGTCCAGGCCCGTACCGCGCGCACGGTCGCCCCGCGGGCGGCGGCCGTCTCGAAGGCGAAGCCCAGCGCGGCGGCGCTGTCCTCGGCGCCGCCGTCCTGGCCGACGACGATCTCGTGCCCGGCGACCTCGTCGGAGGCCTTGTCCCCGGCGCGCACCAGCACCACCGGCCGGGCGGCGTCGGCGATCACCTGCTGGCCCACCGAGCCGAGCAGGAAGCCCAGTACGGCACCGTGCCCGCGCGAGCCGAGCACCAGCATCCCGGCGTCGGCGGCCGCGTCGACGAGCGTGTCGACCACGGGTCCCTCGACCGCCTCGGCCGCGACCTCCAGTCCCGAGTACCGTGCGGTGGCCCCGGCGACGGCCTCGGCCAGTGCCTCACGCACCCAGCCGGCCTGTGCGTCGCGGTCCCCTTCGAGCGCCTCGTGCGACGCGTACTCCCATGCCTGTACGACCCGCAGCGGCCGCCCCCGCCGGACGGCCTCGCGGGCCGCCCAGGCGAGAGCCGCGATGCTCTCCTCGGTCCCGTCGACGCCTGCCGTGATCGGCCCCGTCATTGTGGCTGCCTCCCTGTGTCCATCGCTCAACTCCGTCCCCAGTCTTCACTACGCTGGCCCGATGAGTCTCGAGTGGGAGCAGGTCGTCGTGGACGCAGCCGACCCGGTGGCGCTGGGTCGCTGGTGGGCCGAGGCGCTGGGCTGGGTGGTGCTGAACGACTCGGCGCAGGAGTACGAGATCCGGCCGGCGGCCGACCGGGTGCCGGGTCTGGTCTTCGTGCCCGTGCCCGAGGGCAAGACCGTCAAGAACCGGCTGCACCTGGATTTCCGGCCCGACGACCAGGCCGCCGAGGTGGCCGGACTGCTCGCGCTGGGCGCCCGGCGCGCGGACGTCGGGCAGGGCGAGCAGGCCTGGGTGGTCCTGATGGACCCGGAGGGCAACGAGTTCTGCGTGTTGCGTGATCGCCGGACCTGACAGACTCTCGCGCGCCCGAGCGAACCCGCGCGATCGAACTTACGATGGCGGGAGCCGGGGCGGCGGCGGGGCACCGTGCCGTCCGTCCGACCGCTCGGGGTGGGGAGAGGCATGGCACAGGTCGCCGAGGCCGCGCGCACCGTCATCATGACCGTCGACGACGATCCCGGAGTGTCCCGCGCCGTCGCCCGTGATCTCAGACGCCGCTACGGGGCGTCGTACCGCGTCGTGCGCGCGGAGTCCGGCGAGTCCGCCCTCGACGCGCTGCGCGAGCTGAAGCTGCGCGGCGACCTGGTGGCCGTGATCCTGGCGGACTACCGCATGCCGCAGATGAACGGCATCGAGTTCCTGGAACAGGCCCTGGACGTGTATCCGGGCGCCCGGCGGGTGCTGCTGACGGCCTACGCGGACACCAACGCGGCGATCGACGCGATCAACGTGGTCGACCTGGACCACTATCTGCTCAAGCCCTGGGACCCGCCCGAGGAGAAGCTCTATCCGGTCCTGGACGACCTGCTGGAGGCCTGGCGGACCAGCGACTACCGGCCGGTGGCCAGCACCAAGGTCGTCGGACACCGGTTCTCCGCGCGCTCCTCGGAGGTGCGCGAGTTCCTGGCCCGCAACCAGGTGCCCTACCGCTGGTACTCCGCGGAGGAGCCGGAGGGGCAGCGGCTGCTGGCCGCGGCGGGCGCCGACGAACGGCGGCTGCCGCTGGTGATCACCCCGGACGGCGTCCCGCTGGTGGAGCCCGAGGCGCCCGAGCTGGCCGCGCGGGTGGGCCTGGCGACCACGCCGACCGCCGAGTTCTACGACCTGGTGGTGATCGGCGGCGGCCCGGCCGGGCTCGGGGCCGCGGTGTACGGGGCGTCCGAGGGGCTGCGCACCGTGCTGGTGGAGCGGTCGGCGACCGGCGGGCAGGCCGGGCAGAGCTCCCGGATCGAGAACTACCTCGGCTTCCCCGACGGTGTCTCCGGCGCGCAGCTCACCGACCGGGCCCGGCGGCAGGCGGCTAAGTTCGGCGCGGAGATCCTCACCGCCCGCGAGGTGACCGGTCTGGAGATCAACGGGGCGGCGCGGGTGGTGCGGTTCTCGGACGGTTCGGCCGTCGCCGCGCACAGCGTGATCCTGGCGACCGGGGTGTCGTACCGGCAGCTCGCGGCGCCCGGCGCGGAGGATCTGACCGGTGCGGGGGTGTTCTACGGCTCGGCGCTGACCGAGGCGCCCTCCTGCCACGGGCACGACGTGTACATCGTCGGCGGGGCCAACTCGGCGGGGCAGGCGGCGATGTACCTGTCCAAGGGCGCCAAGTCGGTGACGCTGCTGGTGCGCGGGCCCTCGCTGTCCGCGTCGATGTCGCACTACCTGATCCAGCAGATCGGCGAGGCACCCAACATCGACGTACGGACCGGGACGGTAGTGGAGTCGGCGCACGGCGGCGAGCACCTGGAGCGGCTGACGCTGCGGGACACCGGGAGCGGGGAGACCGAACTGGTCGACGCGCAGTGGATGTTCGTGTTCATCGGCGCCGCCCCGCTGACCGACTGGCTGGGCGACACGGTGCTGCGCGACGAGCGCGGGTTCATCCTCGCCGGGCCCGATCTGACACCCGACGGACGGCCTCCCGCGGGCTGGGAGCTGGACCGGCCGCCGTACCACCTGGAGACCAATGTGCCCGGCGTGTTCGTGGCGGGCGACGCGCGGGCGGAGTCCGCCAAGCGGGTCGCGTCCGCCGTGGGAGAGGGAGCCATGGCCGTGATGCTCGTCCACCGTTATCTGGAGCAGTCATGAGCGGACAGGTGATGCCGTGCAACCCCAAGGAGATCGGCTCGCTGTTCCTGTTCGAGAAGCTGACGCCGGAACAGCTCGGCCGACTGTGCAGCGAGGGCCGGGTGGAGCTGTTCGAGCCCGGACCGGTGTACGCCGAGGGTGATCAGGCGACCTGCTTCTTCGTGATGATCGAGGGCACCTGCGTGCTCTACCGCCGGGTCGGCAACGACGACGTGGAGGTCGTACGGACCTCGCAGCCCGGCGTCTACTCGGGCGCGATGCAGGCGTACATCGGCGACCGGGTGCGGCAGGTGTACAACAACACCATGCGGGTGACGGAGCCGACGCGGTTCTTCGTGCTGCCGGCCGACACCTTCGCCAACGTCATGCGGGAGTGGTTCCCGATGGCGGTGCATCTGCTGGAGGGACTGTTCTTCGGGTCCAAGAACACCCAGCGGATGATCGGCCAGCGCGAACGCCTGCTGGCGCTCGGCTCGTTGTCGGCGGGGCTCACCCATGAGCTGAACAACCCCGCGGCGGCGGCCGTGCGGGCCACCTCGACGCTGCGCGAGCGGGTCGCCAAGATGCGCCACAAGCTCGCCCACATCTCCGCCGGGCCCTATCCGCCCGAGCGGCTCGCGGGCCTGATCGAGATCCAGGAGCGCACCGCCGAACTCGTCGCCAAGGCGCCCTCGTTGAGCCCGCTGGAGGCCTCCGACCGCGAGGACGAGCTGTCCGACTGGCTGGACGACCACGGCATCGCGGACGGCTGGCGGCTCGCGCCCACCTTCGTGCAGGCGGGTCTCGACGTGGACTGGCTGGACCAGGTGGCGGCCGCGGTGGACGAGGAGATCCTCCCTGCGGCCGTCGGCTGGCTGAACTACACGGTCGAGACCGAGCTGTTGATGGACGAGATAGAGGACTCCACCAACCGCATCTCCCGGCTGGTCAACGCCGCCAAGCAGTACTCGCAGCTCGACCGCGCCCCCTACCAGAACGCCGATGTGCACGAACTCCTCGACAGCACCCTGCTGATGCTGTCCGGGAAGTTCGGTCCGCAGATCAAGGTCGTCAAGGACTACGACCGGACGCTGCCGAGGATCCCCGCGTATCCGGCGGAGCTGAACCAGGTGTGGACCAACCTGATCGACAACGCGGTCGGCGCGATGGGCTCCGCCGGCGGCGAAGGCACGTTGACGGTGCGGACCGTGCTCGACCACGATCAGCTGATGGTCGAGTTCCGCGACACCGGGCCCGGGATTCCGGCGGAGATCCGCGACCGTATCTTCGACCCGTTCTTCACCACCAAGCCGGTCGGCGAGGGCACCGGGCTCGGTCTGGACATCTCCTGGCGGATCGTGGTCAACAAGCACCACGGCAATCTGCGGGTCGAGTCCGTGCCGGGCGACACCCGCTTCCAGGTCCTGCTTCCGCTGACCGCCGCGGACGGGGAGACGACCCAGGCCGCCCACGCCGCCGAGACCGCTCAGGCCGACGAGACCGCCGCGGTCGTCCAGGCCGCCGAGGCCGCCGCGGACACCGCCACTGCCGAGGAGCCGGCGCATGAGCACTGACGACGAGACCGACGGAATCGACCCCGGTGTCCCGCCCAGCGGCACCGGATGCGTGGAGTGCGACGCGGTCGGCGGGTGGTGGTTCCATCTGCGGCGCTGCGCCCGGTGCGGACACATCGGCTGCTGCGACGACTCCCCCGCGAAGCACGCCACCGCGCACTACCGGGAGACCGGCCACCCGGTGATCCGCTCCTACGAGCCCGGCGAGGAGTGGTTCTGGGACTTCGCCTCGGGCGAGCTGTACACCTCCGGGCCCGACCTCGCCCCGCCGGTCAGCCACCCCGCCGACCAGCCCGTGCCCGGTCCGGCGGGACGGGTCCCCGCGAACTGGGCGGACACGCTGCGCTGACCGGCGCGCCGCGGGGCCGACACCGCGCGGGACGAGCTGGTCGGCCGGGCGGGCGCTGTCAGTGGCACGTGCCAGGATGGGGACGTGTCGAACAGCGCATTCACCGTGACTCCCCTGGTCGGGCGGGAAGAGGAACTCGCGCGGCTCGCCGGGGTGCTGGAGCGTGCCCGGGGCGGTGAGGCGCGGGCCGTGCTGCTGGCCGGGGACGCCGGTGTGGGCAAGACCCGGCTGCTGGACGAGGCCGCCGCGCGGGCCGCGCGCGACGGGGTGACCGTGCTGACCGGACACTGTGTCGACCTCGGTGACGTGGGCCTGCCGTATCTGCCGTTCACCGAGGTGCTGGGCGCCGTCGCGGGCGAGGAGCGGTTCGCGCCCGCGCTCGCCGCGCATCCCGAGGTCGGGAGGCTGCTGGGCGGCGGCGCGGACAGCGCCCTCGACGTGAGCGGGCGGCTGCGGCTGTTCGAGGACGTGGCGGGACTGCTCACCGACCTGGCGGACCTCGCCCCGCTGCTGCTCGTCCTGGAGGACCTGCACTGGGCCGACCAGTCCTCCCGGGACCTGCTGCGGTTCCTGCTCAGCCGCGGGGTGCTCCAGCGGCCAGCGCGGGGCGCGCCGGGCGGCCGGCTCGCGGTGCTGGCCTCGTACCGCGCGGACGATCTGCACCGCAGGCATCCGCTGCGCCCGCTGCTGGCGGAGCTGGTACGGCTGCCGTCCGTCGACCGGCTGGAGCTGCGTCCTATGGACGACGCCGAGGTGACCCGGCTGGTGCGGGTCCTCCAGGACGACGGACCGCGGGCACTGCCCGAGGCGACGGTCCGCCGGATCGTCGAGCGCGCCGAGGGCAACGCCTTCTACGCCCAGGAACTCCTCGCGGCGACGGACCCGGGCGCGGGCGGGGTGCCGGACGCGCTGGCCGACGTCCTGCTGATCCGCTTCGAGCAGGTGTCGGACACCGCGCAGCAGGTGCTGCGCACGGCCGCCGTCGCCGGCCGCCGGGTCGGGCACGACCTGCTGCGGGACGCGGTCGGACTGCCGGAGGAGGCGCTGGAGAGGGCGCTGCGCGAGGCCGTCGAGCGACGGCTGCTGGTCTCGGCCGACGGCGACACGTACTCGTTCCGGCACGCCCTCGCGCGCGAGGCGGTGTACGCGGACCTGCTGCCGGGCGAACGGGCGCGGCTGCACGGGGCGTTCGCCCGGCTGCTGGCCGGTCGCGGCGGCGCGGGGACGGCGGCCGAGCGGGCCCACCACTACCGCGAGAGCCACGACCTGCCGGAGGCGCTCGCCGCGTCCCTGGAGGCCGCCGACCACGCCCAGCGGCTGGGCGCGCCCGCCGAGGAGCTGCGCCATCTGGAGGCCGCCCTCGGCCTGTGGGCGTCGGTGCCGGCCGAGGCGCGGCCCACGGGCGAGCCCGGCGACCGGATCGCGCTGACCCTGCGTGCCTCGGCGGCGGCCGCGCACGCCGGGGAGTCGCATCGCGCGGTCTCGCTCACCCGGGCGGCGCTGGCCGGGGTCGGCGAGGACGCCGACTCGGAGCTGGCGGCCCGGGTCCGCTACACCCTCGCGGGCAATCTGCTCGACGTCGACAGCCTCACCGCCGCCTACGCCTACAGCAGCGAGGCGCTCGCGCTGATCCCGGCCGATCCCCCGTCGCCGACCTGGGTGTGGGCGGCGGCCACGCATGTGCTCGCGGCCCGGCAGGTCGGGGAGCCGGAGACCGCCCTGAAGGTGGCGCGGCAGGCGCTGAGCGTCGCCGAGGGGCTCGGGCTCACCGACGCGCGGGCCGATCTGCTGATCTCCCTGGCCGCGCTGGAAGGCCGTAGCACCTCAGCGGGCCGTGCCCGGCTGCGCCAGGCCAGGGAGCTGGTCCGTGGCACGGGCAACGCCCCCGTGGAGATGCGCGCCCTGTACCACCTCGCCATCGGCGCGTTCGAGGCGGGCGAGCTGGAGGGCTGTCTGCCCTGGCTGGTGGAGGGGCTGGACCGGGCGCGCGGGGCGGGGCTGCTGTCGTCGCTGTACCCGCTGGAGATGCGGTATCTGCGGCTGCTGACGCTGTACACGCTGGGCCGCTGGGACGAGTGCGAGCGGGCGGCGGAGCAGGACACCGACGCGCTGCCCCCGGCGGGGGCGTTCGCGACGGGGCCCGTGCTGTACGTGCGGCTGGCCCGCGGTGACGCCGGGGCCGAGGAGCGGGCCGAGGATCTGCTGCGCGGTCGGTTCGACTGGATGGGCGGGCTGGTCGCGGGGATCGTGGCGACCGACGCGGCCGCCGGGGGCGGTGACGCTCATGCCGCCGTCGCGCGGATGCGGTCGACGGTCGAGGCCCTCACGGACGAGACGGGCGCGGTCCCCGACGTCACGGTCCGGCTGGCCGCGCTCGCCCTCGCCGCGGTCGCCGACGCCGCCGTGGAGCGCAGAGCGGCCGGTGCCGGGGCCGAGGCCCGGCGCTGGGCGGACACGGCGGAGGAACTCGTCGAGCTGGCCCGGACCAGTGCCCGGCACGGGGCGAAGGGCCTGCCGCAGGGGCCGGAGGGACTGGCGTGGCTGGCTCGTGCCGAGGCCGAGGCGGTCCGGGCGGCGCGCGGCCCCGAGGTGGCCGTCTGGGAGGCGGCCGTCGCCGCGTTCGACTACGGCGACGTGTACGAACGGGCCCGTTGCGGGCTGCGGTTCGCCGAGGCGCTGCTCGCGGCCGACCGCCGCGAGGAGGCCGCCGCCGAGGCGAGGGCGGCCCGGGAGACCGCCGTCCGGCTCGGTGCCACGCCGTTGCTGGAGCGGGTCGACGCCCTGTCGCGCCGGGGCCGGCTGGCCGCTCCCGCCTCCGGCACCGGACGGACCGCCCGGCTGACGGCGCGTGAGCAGGATGTTCTGCGGCTGCTCTCGCTCGGGCGCAGCAACCGGCAGATCGGCGAGGAGCTGTTCATCACCGGCAAGACGGCCAGCGTCCATGTCTCCAACATCCTGGCCAAGCTGGGCGCCACGAGCCGTACGGAGGCGGTGGCGATCGCCTACCGGGAGGGATTGATCCCCCGGGAGCCGTCGGCCTCGGGCTGAGCGGCGGGGGGCGCACGGTCGCGCCCGGTACGGCGAAGGGCGCCCCGGCCGGTCGTGCTCCGGGGCGCCCCTGCTGTCGGCCGGCCGGCGTCAGCGCCTGACGGCCGGGGTGTTGGCGATCCGGACGTTCACGGCCGCCCAGGCACGGCTGACGGTCTTGTACTCGACGCTGTTGAGCCCGTAGAGGTCCTTGGCCGCCTTCAGCGTCGCGATGCGCGCGTCGTGGAAGTCGGTCGTGGAGACCATGTAGCGGGTCAGGGCGCGGTAGAAGATCTTCAGGGCCTTGGTCCGGCCGATGCCCTTGACGGGCAGGCCGTCGTAGGTCGGCGAGTCGTAGGTGACCGAGCCGATCGTCTTGCGGCCGCTGCCCTCGGCGAGCAGGTAGAAGGCGTGCGAGGAGACGCCGGAACCGGCGTGCACCTCGGCGTCGTAGACGGCGGGCGACCAGTAGTCGATAGCGCCCTCCAGCACGTCCAGGGACGGCTTGTCGAGGCGGCGCAGGAACTTCTGCTCCAGGCCCAGCTTCTCGCCGAGGAGGTAGTTCGGCGGGTTCTTGGCGTTCTTCGCCTGGAACTCGACGCCGGTGCCGAAGATGTCGGCGAGGGACTCGTTGAGGGAGCCGGGCTCGCCGTACTGGTTGCCCCACGAGTCCACCCGGGTGGGCTCCAGACGGGCGGTGGCGTCGACGACGCCGTGGGACAGCTCGTGGCCGGTCACGTCGAGGACGACGAGGGGCTTCTTGAACAGCTCGCCGTCGCCGTCTCCGTACAGCATGCAGCCGCAGTAGGAGTACCAGAACGCGTTGCCCACCTTGTTGCCGAAGTGGACGATCGCGCGGGCGCCCTTGGAGTCGTTCTTGATGCCCTTGCGGCCGAACTGCTCCTTGTAGAAGTCCAGCGTCTCGGCGACACCGTACTGGGCGTCCACGGCGGCGCTCACACGGTTGGTGACGCTGCCGTTGCCCCAGGTGTTGGTGGAGCTGCTCAGCCGCTTGGCCTGGCTGAACAGGACCGTCTCCAGGCCCCTGGCGTCCCGGGTCTCGGTGCCATAGCGCCTGGGGTCCCTGAGGATGTACGTGGTGCGGGCGGTCTGCGTGGTGGACAGCGAGACCTGGCCGGCGAACAGCGACTTGCCGACGCCGGTCGCGGGTGCCGGGTAGGTGACGGCCGCGCCCGCGCCGGTGAGGCGGGGAGTCGTCGGCGCGATCCCGGTGGCCGGGTCGATCCGCTCGCCGCGGGCGCGCAGGGTCCGCACCAGCTTGGGCGAGAGGAACTCGTCGGCGTCGGGGGTGTTGCTGCGGATCTCGCCGGTGACGGCGTCGACGACGACCGTGCTGGAGCCGGTGCCCTCGGCGTCGCCGCCGGTGACGTGGATCCGGTAGGCGAGGGCCGCCTCGCCGTCGCGGGCGTCCACGACGAGCTGGGCGGTGCCGGCGGTGCCGTCCGTCGCGGCCGCCGCCTTGGCCTTGGCCTCACCGGCGGTGAGCTCGGCACGGGTCCCGGCCGGGCGGACCGCGTGGTCGGCGGCGCGGGTCACGCCCGCGTACGCCAGCTTCGGGGTGAGGTGGACGACGAGGTCGCCGCCCAGGACAGGCATGCCCTGGTGGGTGCGGACGAACCGGACGTGCCGGGCGCCCTCCGGGTCGACCATGACGTCCTGCGGCTGGAGTTCGTCACCACGGGCGACGCCGGTCGCGCTCGCGTGGGCGAAGGCCGCGGCCCGCGCCGCGTCGACGACCGAGGGGGCGGGGTTCCGGGTGTCAGCGAATGCCGTGCCGGTAAGGCCCGCGGCGGCCGACGCCACGGCGACGGCGACCGCCAGGCCGCGTATATGAGGTCTTCTGCGCACTGTCGAAGGTTCCTTCGTGTCAGATCGGCCGACTCCGCCGGGGTGGGCAGGTGTTCGGCCGGCGCCAACTGTGTGTCGCCTGTGGAGATGTGACGGGGTGCGAGAAGGTTGCACCGTCCGGATGTGACCGATCTCGCACACAAACCCCCCATCTCTTGCGCAGATATGACCAACCGCCCGGACGGAAAGGGAGCAGAGCCGGATGGTGAAGACAAAGGTGAGCCGGAGCGCGGTGCTCGGCGCCGTGGTGCTGTCGTTCCTCGTGGTACCGGCGCCCGCCTCGGCGGCCGAGGACGCCCCCCGAACCGTGGCACTGGCCGCGCCCGACCTCGTGGGACTGCGCGCGGTCCTGACCACCGCGCGGCGGCAGGGCGCGCCCGGCGCCATCGCCCGCATCGACGACCACGGCACCGTGCACCGGGTGCGCTCCGGGATCTCCGACCGCAGGACCGGGCGGACCATCGCGACCACCGACCGATTCCGCATCGGGAGCGTCACCAAGGTCTTCTCCGCCGTGGTCCTGCTCCAGCTGGTCGACGAGGGCAAGCTGAACCTGGACTCCCCGGTCAACCGCGTGCTGCCGGGGCTGCTGCCCGACGACCGGATCACCGTGCGGCACGTACTGAGCCACCGCAGCGGGCTCTACGACTACACGAACGCCATGTTCGCCAAGTCCGTGTCGGGCTTCGAGGCGGTCCGCAACAAGGTCTTCACCTACCGGCAGTTGGTGGACCGCTCCCTGAGCCACCCGCGCACGGGCACGCCGGGCGGGGCGTACGCGTACTCGAACACCAACTTCGTGGTCGCCGGCATGCTGATCGAGAAGCTCACCGGGCAGAGCGTCGCCACCGCGTACCGCACCCGGATCATCGAACCGCTCAAGCTCGCCGACACCTTCTACGTCCACCCGGGCACGGCCCTGCCCGGCACGCACACGCGCGGCTATCTCACCTCCGACACGGCGGGCGCGGCGCCCGTCGACGCGACCCGGCAGACGGTGTCCTGGGCGCAGAGCGCCGGGGCGCTGATCTCCAACGCCCACGACCTGAACGTCTTCACCTCGGCCCTGCTGCGCGGCAGGCTCACCTCGCCCGCGTCCCTCACCCGGATGATGAAATGGACGAAGGTCAACAGCACGACCGGGTACGGGCTCGGGCTGCGGCGGCGCGACCTGTCCTGCGGGGTGTCGGTCTACGGCCACACGGGCGCCGTCCAGGGCTACTACACCTACGCGTTCACCTCGAAGGACGGCAGGCGCAGTCTGACGGCCCTGGCCAACACGTCCAACAACGGCCGGGTCCTCGACACCATGCTCGGCACGCTGGAGTCCGCGTTCTGCGGGAAGAGCGCCGCGCGGCGGGCGGCGGTCCCCGTGGAGCCTCGGGAGGAGATCGGGGCGGGCGCGATCGACGAGGGCTAGACGCAACGCCGTTCAGTTAAGGGCGGGGGCTGTTCGTCAAGGCCCGTGAACGAGGCAGCGGAGCTGCTGTAGAAGAGGGTTGTCCTCCAAGACATCC
>NZ_JBEXPR010000051.1:0-31219 GCF_040612135.1 Streptomyces sp. NPDC006458
CCGTGACGTCGACGATGGTCGACGTCACGGGCGAGATGCCGACCTGGCAGGAGCCGCCGTCCAGCACGAAGTCGACGGCGTCACCTAGCTCCGCCCGGACGTGGTCCGCGGTGGTGGGACTGACCGATCCGAAGCGATTGGCGGACGGCGCCGTGACGCCCCCGCCGAAAGCCGACAGCAACGCGAGCGCGACAGGATGGTCGGGCACCCGCACGGCCACCGTCTCCAGCCCACCCGTCGCCTCCAACTGCACGCGCCTGCCGCGCCGCAGGACCAGCGTCAGCGGCCCCGGCCAGAAGCGTTCGGCCAGCAGGCGCGCGGTCGCGGGCACCTCCTCAACCCAGTCGTCCAACTGGTCTGCCGCGGCGATGTGGACGATCAGCGGGTGGGACGGCGGACCGTTCTTGACCCGGAAGATCCGCGCGACGGCGTGGTGGTGTGAGTCGAGGAGCGTCGACTCGGCCAGCGCCGCCAGGTACGTTCCGTCACCCGCCCTTCCCAGCAGGTGGTGGAGTCGCCCGCTGCCATGCCGGTCGACGCGATACCACTCAACGACCGGCCCTGTCCCCCGCGTCCGCCGGAGCGTTTCCTGGGTGCGGCATCTCGTTCGACGGCACGGCCGGAGCCCTCCGACGGCACGCCTCATCGCGCCAGGTCGGTCACCAGGTCGCCGAGCACCGACTCCTCCTCCACGCGCACACCCAGCTCCGCCAGCGCCTCGGGCAGACCGGGGTCCCACGGCGCCTGCGCCGGCAAACCGGTGAGCGGCGGCCCCGCGGGGTGCACGGACACGGCGGCGCGGTAGTCGGCCGCGGTGTAGCGCCAGGGGCGCCAGGGGACGCGGCGCAGCAGCGCGGAGGCGATGCGCAGCCCACCCCAGTCGAAGTCTCCGTGGTAGAGGAGCTCGGTTCCGCCCTCGTGCAGATGACGCAGAAGGGTGAGGGCGGCGGCGGAGGGCTGGCCATGGAGGCAGACCAGCGGCGCGGCGCTCGGGCCGTGGGCGTCGGCCGCCGCGGCCAGGACGGCGGGGTTCTCGCAGATCCGGACGGACGCGGCCGGGGTGGGAAGCGGGCCGCGGACAAGCTGGCGCAGGGTCAGTACGGCGGGCTCGCCCGCGTCGGCGGTCCAGTCCAGGGCGGGCGTGCCCCGCAGGTTCAGCGTGAGGACGGTCGAGGACAGCTCGTCGCGGAGCAGGCCCGCCGAGGCCCATGCCTCCCGGCGCCACTGCGCCCCGGTTCCTTCGGGGAAGCCGGTCAGGGCGCGGACGCCCGAGAGGGTGACGGTGGCCAGGGGGGTGCCGTCGTCCAGTGCGTGGGCGCTGCCGAGCCGCCGGGCCGCGAAGGCAGGGAGCGAGAGGGGCGGGTCGACAGGGAGGGCCGCGAGGGCGACGGCGGCCGGGCCGAGGAGGTCCCGGGCGGCGGCGGGAGTGGCGGCGAGGCGCCGGACCAGGCCGTCCGTCCGGAGCCGGTCGGCCCACGCGGCAAGCGCTGGGACCCGGTCCGCGAGGACGTGGATCGGGGCGTACGCCTCCCGCCAGGCCCGCTCCTCGGCGGCGCGGGCCGGGCCGAGCGCCACGATCGGCCCGGTCAGCAGGGCCACGGCCGCGGCCAGGCCACCGGGGCTGATCCCGGACCGCCTCAGGACGGCGTCGACCTCGTCGAGCCGGACGCTGAGGGAGCGCCCGCTGCCGGGAGAACGCCCCAGAAGGCGTTCGACCGACACGCGCTGGGCCGGTGTGGGCGACGAAAGGGCGACGGGCCCGGTGAGGGGCTGTTCACGCTCCAGCCGTCGGCGCGCCCTGGCGACCAGCCAGTCGAGGTCGGGGCCACCCAGCAGGCGGCGCAGCCTGGCCTCGTCCAGCGGCTGGTCGCCGGGTGTCAGTTCCACGACGGTTCCCGTCCGGCGGCCTGCGGCTCCGTGTCCGCGTGGTCCGGGTCCCGCACCGGGTCGGCGCGCCGCAGCCGCCGGCTGCCGTCCCATTCCCAGCGGGTGACGAGCACCGCCGCCACCTCGTCGACGCGGGACAACTGGGCGATGGC
Organism: Streptomyces sp. NPDC006458; assembly: GCF_040612135.1. NCBI lineage: Bacteria > Bacillati > Actinomycetota > Actinomycetes > Kitasatosporales > Streptomycetaceae > Streptomyces > Streptomyces sp. NPDC006458. Next base: position 2,040 of record NZ_JBEXPR010000051.1, read on the forward strand.
GACGCCGGGCACCTGCGGGTAGCAGGCCCACTCCCGTTCGCTGGTCATCACCACGTCGAGGTCGAACGCGTGCAGAAGGCCCAGGCACTTGGCCCGCGAGTCGTCGTCCACACCCGCGAACGCCTCGTCGAGGGTGACCAGTCGGGGCGCGTACGGGCTGCCCGCACTGGCGTAGTGCGAGGAGGCCGCGGCGAACAGCGGCACGGAGACCGCGAGGACCCGCTCCCCGCCGGAGGCCGGGCCGGTGGCGGGGACCCAGCGGCCGTGCTGGTGTCGCTCGACCGCGAACTCGTGCCAGGCACGGTAGTCGAGGGCCGCGGTGAGGTGTTCGAGCCAGCTTCCGGAGGTGTCGTCCGACTGCTGCCGGGCGATCTGCGCCTGGAGGAACTCGCCCACCGCCGTCCGGTCCTGCGGGGTCCAGGCGTCGGCGGACTGACGCAGCCGCTCACGGGCCGGCGCGAGGCCGGAAGGAGCCTTGCGGGAGGCGCGCCAGACCAGCCGCAGTTTCATGCCGGTGGACGTGGGGCGGTCCTCCAACTCGGCGTTCATGTCGCGCACCTGCCGCTCGGCCGCTCCGATGAGTTCCTGGAGGGTGCCCGCGACCTCCGTGATCAGGTGGGTTTCGAGGATCTCCCGTTCGTGGGCCGAGAGGATCCGGGTGAGCTCGCCCACCTCCGCGGTGAGTGCCTCGGCGAGCTCGGGTACGGCGCGCTCGCGGCCCTGGTACACGATGTCGACGACCATGCCCTCCTCCACGATCCGGGCGGAGGCGATGTGCCCGTGCCGGGACAGAGTGTCCTGCAGGGTCTTGAGCTCCTCGCTCAGCCGGCGCTGCACGCGTTCCCAGGCGCCGTCCGAGTCGTCCACCGAGGCCAGAGCCGATTCGATGGCGCGGGCGAGCGCGATCGCCGGCGTGGCCGCCCAGGGACCGTCGTCAGCGGGCGGCACGGAAAGGTCCGGCAGGGCTACGGTGATCAGGCCGGTGGTGGTGAACCGCTGGAGGCCCGCGACGGCCTCCGCACGCGCCTGGGCCGCTTCCGTAAGACCCTTCTCCAGTTGCTCGATGCGCCCTTCGGCCCTGCTCGCCTCGCGGTCCGCCTCGACCTCCTGCCTGCGGGCCAGCCGCTGGCCGGCCTCGCATCCACGCAGCGCCTCGGCGGTCTCGGTGAGCCGTCGCTGGAGTTCCGCGACGGCCGCCCCGACGGTGGAGCGCAGCGTGGTGTGACGTTCGTCCGCGGCCGCAACCTCGCGCCCGGCGTCCTCGCAACGTCGGGTGAGCTCCGTGGTCCGTTCCGCCGCCTGCGCGGCTTCGGCGCGTTCCTCCTGTGCCCGCCGAGCCGTCTCGACGCGTTCACGCAGGGCCGGCCACAGAGCGGCCAGCGCCACGGCGAGCGTGCCATGGGCGCGGCGTACCTCGGCCAGGCCCGCCCGGTCGGCGGGCATGCCCAGCTCGGCGGCGGTCGAGGCGAGTTCGGCGGCGCTCCGTTCGGCCAGCCGGGCCGCTTCCTCGTGGTCGGCGGCGCGCTCCTCGCGCCGCAGGCGAGCCCGGAGCACCGACTCGGCGGCGGCGGTCACCTGGGCGTGGGCCCGGGCGAGGGGGCCCTCGTCCGGTACGCCGGTCAGCTCGGCGTCGAGGGTGCCGCGCCGCTCGGCGATCTGCGCGGCCTGCGCCTCGGCCGCGTCCGCGTATGTCCGCAGCAGGCCGAGTTCCGCGTGCAGGGCCGCGACGCGGGCTCGCCGCGCCGCCTCCCGTGCCCCCTCGCCGACGTACTCGGCGGCGGTCTTGGCCCAGCGGCCGGTGAGCGCGCCGATGCGGAACCGGCCGTCCGGCGCCACCCAGGTGCCGGTCCGGCTGTCGTCGCCGGCGCCGATGGCGGCGAGCAGCCGTGCCACCGTGTCCACCCCCACCGCCGCGGCCCGCTCGTCACCGTCGTCGGGGGCTGGGCGCAGCAGAGTGGCGAGGGAGTGCCCGGCCGCCGGTCCGGCCGCGGGGGAGAGCAGGACGTCGTATCCGTCGGCGGCGAGCGCGGAGCCGTCGGGGAGCACCCACGCGTCGAGCAGTCCGGAGGCCTGCAGTGCCGCCTCCAGCCCGGCGCGCTCCTGCTGCGGGCAGTCGTCGCGGAAGTCCACCAGCCGCCACAGCGGCGCGCCGGGAAGCCCCTCCCGCAGACCCGGGGTGCGGGTGAGCGGGGGCTGGGGGGCCTGTCCGCCGCCGGCCTCCAGCGTGGTGAGCTCCTCACGAAGGCGGTCGGCTCGTTCCGCGAGCTCCGCCGTCCGGCGCGCCGCTTCGGCCGCGAGACCGGCCAGGTGTGCGGAGGCGGCGCCGTGAGCTCGTGCGGCCTGGGTGCGAGCCGGGTAAGGGCCGTCGAGGTGGTGCGTCCATTCCTGGAGTTCGTCGAGCAGGCCGGGGAGGTCGGAACAGGCCAGTTCCGTCCAGGCGCCGACGTGTTCGCGTACGGCGTCCAGCAGGGCCACTCCCGCATGTGCGGCGGCGTCCTGCGCCCGGCCCTGCACCGCGGTGGCCTGGCCGAGGTCGGTGTCCGCCTCGTCGAGCCGGGCCGATGCCCGGCGCCGGGCATCGGCCTTGCGCTCGGCCCGCTCCGCGAGGTCCTCGGTGTGCGCGAGGGCCCGCAGCCCGCGGTCCGTCACCTCCTGGGCCGCGCGCCGCAGTTCGGGTTCCGCCGGCTCGGGCGCCGCGGGCAGGGTGACCCGTGCGGCCTCGGCGGCCTCGCGTGCCTGGCGGAGGGTGTCCTCGACGAGGCGGTCCGTGCTGCGCAGTCCGTTCTCCGCGGCGGCGAGCCGGCCGAGCGCCCTGGTGTGCAGGCCGGCGGCCCGGTCCCGGTCGTCCCGCGTCTGGTCCAGGGCGTGGTGGGTCCGTTGCACGGCCTGGGCCGCCTGTTCCAGTTCCCGCGCGCTGCGCATCTCGGGGCCCTCGCGCAGGGCCGCGTCCTGGGCCCGCAGCCGGGCCTGGGTCTCTTCCAGGGCGGCGATCCGTTCCGTGGCCGCCGCCCGCTCCTCACCGGCCCGGGTCCGCCGGTCCTGGGCTTCGGCGAGGTCCCGTTGGAGGTGCTCGTAGCGGGAGTGCTCCGCGCGCGGGAGGCGGGCGCGCCGGCGGGCGGCGATCCGGGCGTAGCGCCGGTAGTGCTCCAGGAAGGCGGAGGCGGCCCGTTCGGCGGCGGACGCGGCCGCCAGTTCCTCTTTCTCCTCGTCCAGGGAGCGGAACGCCTCCGCCACGTCCGCAATGACCGCCTGGTCCATGGGCGGCAGTGCCTCGGTGAGGGCGCGGGACAGGGCCGCCTCGTTGGGGCGCTTGGACAGCTGGGGCTGGCGCAGCTGGATGAGCAGGTCGACAAGGGCGCCGTAGCGCTGCTCGCCCAGGCCGAAGAGTGCCTCGTCGACGGCCCTGCGGTAGGTCCTGGCCTGGTCGTGGACCATGCCGTGCCCGGCGACGGCCTCGGCGAGCCGGTCCCGGGACAGGGCGGTACCGGTGGCGTCGAGCAGGCTGAGTGAGGTCGGAGCGGCCCCTTGGCCGTGGTCGACGCGCTGGTCCGTGAGCGCGTACCAGTGGCGGGCGATACCGCGCCCGCTGACCGCCTTGAGTCCGCAGAGCAGCGTGCGGAAGTGCCGCTCGCCGCCGGTCTCGTCGCGCCTGCCGAACTCGATCCAGGTGTAGCCGAGCCGCTCGGAGTGCGGATGCTCGCCGCCGAGGAGCAGGTTCCACTCCATCCGCTTGCCCGGGTCCCCGTCGGGCTCGACCCGGCGTGCGCTGAGGTCTCCGTCGAGCAGGAAGGGCAGGGTCAGGGCGAGCACCTTCGACTTGCCGGTGCCGTTGTTGCCGCGCAGCAGCAGGCGTCCGTCCCGGAAGTGGAACTCCTCGACGTCGTAGTGGAAGAGGTCGACGAGTCCGATGCGCAGCGGCTGCCAGCGGGTGCGCTGCGGGTCGGGGAGGCGGGTCACTGTTTGCCGGCCTTTCGCTGTGCGGGCATGCGTGCGCCCGGTTGGAGTACGACGGTCTCGCCGACCGCGTACCGGGCGAGGGCCGGGCGCGGCGTCACGCCGTGGGCGGTGCGGGAGACCAGCCCGAGAGCGGCGAGCCGGGCGACGGCCTGTTCGACGAGTTCCGCCTCCATGCCGGGCTCCCGTGCGGACCTGGCCCAGAATCCGCCGTGCTCGGCGGCGAGTTCCCGGACACGGAGCGCCAGTTCGTCGGCGGGTACGAGCCGTCTCGCCGCGGCCAGGTACTCGGCGAGCAGCAGCGTGATGTGACCGTGGGTGCCCTGCTCGGGCATCCGGACGTCGGTGAGGTCGTCGTCCGGATCGACCATGGCGATGCCCTCGGCCCGCACCTCGGCGACCAGTCCGGTCAGTTCGGTGATGCGGGCGGTGAGAAAGCCCCGCTGGCGCGTGAGGTAGCCGAGTTCGGCGTCGGTCAGCTCGTCGTAGTACAGGACCGGGTCGTCCAGGAACCTGCGGGTCAGGGAGCGGCGGATCGCGCGAAAGCGCAGCTCGTCGCTGTCCAGGGCGGTCTCGGCGACGAGTTCGGCGAGGCGGTCCGCGGGCAGTTCGGCGTGGACGGTGGAGGGGCCGCGGCGCGCGGCGAGCAGCCCGGCCAGTACCCGCCGTTCCACGTCGTACAGCACGTCGCCGGCGCCGCTGACGTACGCCTCCTCGTCGCCGGCGACCCGCCTCAGCACGCCGATGGCGAGGAGCAGCCGTACGACGGCGGCGAGGTCGAGGCGCTCGTCGCGGCGGTCCAGGGTGAAGTGGATGCCCGCCCGGGCGAGGTGGGGGTCGGCTGCGTCGAGGACGACCTGATCGGCGAGGCGGCCGAGCGCGATCTGGGCCTCACCGCGTTCGAGGGCGGCCAGGGCGAGGCAGAGCAGGACGTAACGGCGCCGCGTGAAGGGGGCGGCCGCGCGGGTCGCCTCGCGCGCGGGGTGGGTGGGGTCGGTGAGGACTCCCGGGGTCTTGTGCAGGCGTGCGGTCTCGGCGTCCGTGTGGAGGGCCCAGCCGGTGTTGCGGTCGAACCATTCACGCAGTTCGGAGGCATGGCGGCGGACGAGGCGGAACTCGTCGGCGTACCGGCCGCGGGCGAGCAGCAGGGGCTGTCGCAGCAGGGCGCGGGCCGCCTTGCGGAGGTCGGCGGCGTGCTGTCCGTCGAGTACCTCGGCCAGGGAGGTGCTCATGGCCTGCCGCCTTCCGCCGTCAGGTCGACGATCTCGATGAGGTGGTCGGGCCCCCGGAAGACGCCGCCGGGCGTGCGGATCTCGGCGGTGCTGCCGTCGGCGAGCGCGCTCAGCCGGATCTCCATGGAGCCGTCGTTGCTGGTGGCCGAGGTGTGCCGCATTCCTGGCCGCCAGGTGGACAACGCGTCGCCGAGGAGGTTGAGGAAGAGACCGAAGGACACGGGGTCGAGTTCACCGAGTCCGGAGAGCCGGGTGACTCCGTCGGTGACGAGCCGGGCGCGGGCCGCCGCGGTCTCGGCGGCCTGTTTGGCGGCCACCTCGGCGAGCCTGCGGCGTGCCTCTTCTCGGTCCTCCACCTTCCGCGGCTTGCCGCGCCGCTCATAGCTGCCGGTGCGGCGCAGCTGGGGGCTGATCCGCAGCGGCTCGGCCTCGGCCCACGGTGTGGCCGCGGCCACGGGCACTGCCACACGCGCGGCCAGCGACTCGGCATCGACGGTCAGATGCCGGGCGGGATACAGACCGAAAGCGGTGCGCCACAGCCGGTGCCGGGCGTCGTCGTCCGGCGCCTCGGCGAACCAGCGGGCAAGAGTGCGGAAGTCCGCGGACCGGTCGGAACGCCCGGCCCTGCGCTCGTTCAGCGCCCGTACGACGGCCAGGAGCTGCGGGATGGCGCCGAGGGCCCGGCCGCGCAGCAGCCTGGCCTGCGACTCCCGCCCCTCCCTGCTGATGAACCAGGCGACGAGCCCCGTCCAGCGTCCGGCCCACCGCTCGTACGCCTGTCGCTCCGCGTGCTCGGCCTCCTCCGGCGAGGCGTCCGCGGCCTCGCGGCCGGCGGCGGCCCGCAGCAGCGACTCGATGCTCCCGGCGGCCTCCAGTTCCAGGATCAGCCGGGCGATCCGCCCACCGAGGGTGATCAGGTCCTGGATGAACCGCTCCAGGTACTGGATGAGCCGGTCCTTGTAGGCGAGGAAGACCTCCTCCTCGACGTCGTGGAGGTCGATGGTCCGCTGCAGGGAGCCCATGAAGGCCCGTGCGTTGTCGGCGAGGGCCGTGAAGCGGCCGGCGAGCGCGTCAAGAGTCAGATGGACTTTGGCCTGATCCGGTCGCTCCTCGGCGGCCAGTACGAGGAGGGCCCGCAGCTGGGTGACGATGTCGTGCAGGGCGACGGCCTGCAGGGCGCCCCGCCTCCCGAGAGCCTCGTCGTAGACGCCCAGCGCTTCCTCGGCCGCTTCTCCGGCCCGGGTGAGCTGGTAGATGTACCGCTTGCGGTAGAAGTCCTCGACGGCGGTGACACGGGCGGTGTCGGGATCGGCACGCAGATTCCCCCAGCCGACCAGGCTGTCCAGCGCCTTCACCACCGCGTCCGGTTCTGCCGGCCGGGCCTCGGCCGGCAACGCGGCATGTACGTCCTCGGGACGCAGATGTACGGCGAACCGTTCCTTGGCGATCACGAAGGTCCGCATCACCTGACGGTAGAGATCCGTGTTCTGCACGGTGAGGTGGGCGAAGGGTCCGTACCCGTCCGGGCGGGATTGCTGGGCGGCGGTGCTGTCGGTCATCGCCGACCATTGTCCCCCCAGCCGGAATCCCCTCGGTCCCGGTTCCCGGGGTTGGCTGATTCCAGAGGTTGGCGGACTCACACAGCCCGGCGGCCAGGGGCGTTCAGGCCGTCCCGGCCGCACCGAAGGTGTCCGCGCTCGTCCCCGGGCCTGCCGACGCGACGAGCCTCTCGCGGTCAGGAAGCACGGTTGCCTTGTCTGTCTGCTGGGCGCTCCGGGAGGTAGCTTGATGGAGAGGGCCCCTGAAGGAGGGCGATCCGATGCCGTGGTTCGTATGGCTGCTCGCCGCCGCGGCGCTGGGCGCGGCGGAGTTCTTCACCCTGACACTGGTCTTCGGGCTGCTGGCGGGCGCAGCGTTGGTCGCCGCCGTGGTCGCCGGTGTGGGGGTGGGGGCTCTCGGCCAGCTCGTGGCCTTCGGTGCCGCGGCCGCGGCAGGGGTCGTCCTGGTGCGTCCTGTAGCGCTGCGGCACATGGCACAGCAGCCCCTCACGCGCGAGGGCAGCGACGCGCTGATAGGAAGGCGGGCCGAGGTGATGCAGGAGGTGACCGCTTCCCGCGGCCTGATCAGACTCTCGGGCGAGGAGTGGTCCGCCAGGGCTCTCGACGAGAGCCTCGTGATCCCCGCGGGGGCGTTGGTGGACGTCATGGAGATCGACGGCGCCACGGCGATCGTCTACCCCCGAGATCTCCTCCCGTGAACGGACGAGCACAGCAACGGAGGCACGGTGGACCCGATTGTCATCACCCTTCTCGTGGCGGTCATCGTCGTCGTCTTCCTCATCGCCTCAGCCGTGCGGATCGTCCCGCAGGCACGCCGCTACAACATCGAGCGGTTCGGCCGGTACCTCCGGACGCTGCAGCCGGGCCTGAACCTGGTCCTGCCGGTCGCGGACCGCGTCAACACGAAACTCGACGTGCGCGAGCAGGTCTATTCGTCCGACCCCAGGCCGGTGATCACCGAGGACAACCTCGTGGTGAACATCGACACCGTGCTCTACTACCAGATCACGGATCCGCGGGCGGCCGCCTACGAGGTCGCCGACTATCTGCAGGCGATCGATCAGCTCACCGTGACGACGCTGCGCAACGTGATCGGCAGCATGGACCTGGAGGAGACGCTCACCTCGCGTGAGGAGATCAACTCCCGGCTCCGCGCCGTCCTCGACGATGCCACCGGCAAGTGGGGCATCCGCGTCAACCGCGTGGAGATCAAGGCCATCGATCCACCGCACACCATCAAGGAAGCGATGGAGAAGCAGATGCGGGCCGAGCGTGACAAACGCGCGGCCATCCTGCACGCCGAGGGCGAGCGGCAGGCCAAGATCCTGACCGCGGAAGGCACGAAGCAGAAGGACATCCTGGAGGCCCAGGGCGCGCAGCAGGCGATGATCCTGCGCGCGGACGGTGAGGCGAAGGCGGTGGAACTCGTCTTCCAGGCCGTCCATCGCAACAACGCCGACGCGAAGGTCCTGGCCTACAAGTACCTCGAGACGCTCCCCCACCTGGCGAGCAGCGACAACAACACCTTCTGGGTGATCCCGGGCGAGCTGACCGAGGCGGTCAGGACCGTCACGAGTGCGTTCGGGGACCGGTCGACTGCGGGTCCCGCCCAGCCTCCGCAGCCCGGGGAAGCGGCCGCCGACGACGCCACGCCTCACGGAGACCGGGTCCCTGGGCTCGGCACGGCCTCGACTGTCGCACTCGAGGCCGCGGCGGCCGCGGACGAGGCCGGGAAGCAGGCGGCCGCCGCTGTGAGCGACGCGAAGGCGGAGGCCGAGGCGGCGATGTCGCCGCAGGCGCCACGCCGGGGACGGATGTCCGGCCGCTGAGCCCCCTTGCGGCCCGTGCGCCACCTGGCGAGGCCCGACGTCGCGGGAGGACGGCATGGGTGAGACAGGCACGACGGAGCCCGACGGGTCCGGTCACGCATGTGACGGCCAGGCTCGGACCGCGTGCCTCGGGCCGTGTTCCCGGTTGCGGTGCCCGATGTCGGCCTCCTGCCAGACGGTTCTCTCACGGCAGCGCCTGTCGTTCTCCCCTGGTAGGAAGCCCGGCTCGCGGCCGAGGACTCCCGCGACACCTGACGCCAGTGGTACCTGCCCTGGCGTGCGACCAGGGGCACGCACACTCTCACCGTGCGCGCCACCGCCTGCTGGAGCTTCACCCCCGCGGAAGTCCTCAACCGGCTGTCGGCGGCCGACCAGCCCACAAGGCCGCCCGCCAGAGCGCGCGGCAAACGCCGGCGGACGAGTGCGCATCCCGGGCCCCTGGACTACGAGCCGTTCGGCGTTCTGATCCAGCCCAGGGACCGTTCGACGGCCCGTTGCCAGTTTGCGTACTCCGACGCCCGTCGCGTGGGGTCCATGTCCGGCAGCCATTGGGCCGCCCGGTGCCAGTTGCCGCGCAGCACTTCCAGGTCTGCCCAATACCCGGTGGCCAGTCCGGCGGCGTAGGCGGCGCCCAGGGAGACCGTCTCGGCCGCCATCGGCCGCACCACCGGCACGTCGAGGACATCGGCCAAGATCTGCATGAGGAGGTTGTCGGACGTCATGCCACCGTCGACCTTCAGCTCTCTCAGAGTGAGCGAGGAATCGGCGTTCATGGCGTCGACGACCTCCTTCGTCTGCCAGCCGGTGGACTCGAGCGCCGCCCTGGCCAGGTGCCCCTTGGTGATGTACGAGGTCAGGCCAACGATGACGCCACGTGCGTCGCTGCGCCAGTGGGGTGCGAAGAGACCGGCGAAGGCCGGGACGATGTAACAGCCGCCGTTGTCCTCGACGGTCCGCGCGAGGGTCTCGATGCCCGGTGCGCTGCTGATGATTTCCAGCCGGTCGCGGAACCACTGGACCAGGGCGCCGGTGACGGCGATCGGGCCCTCCAACGCGTAGACCGCAGGCTGCTCGTCGATCTTGTAGGCGACGGTGGTGAGCAGTCCATTGCTGGACCGGACGACCTCGGTACCGGTGTTGAGCACCAGGAAGCTGCCGGTTCCGTAGGTGCACTTCGCCTCGCCCGGGGAGAAGCAGGTCTGTCCGAAGAGCGCGGCCTGCTGATCGCCGAGCGCGGCCGTGATGGGCCTGCCGAGGAGCACCGAGCGGTCCTCGCCGTACCACTCCGCCGAGGACCGGATCTCGGGCAGGATCGCGTGCGGAATCCCGAAGAATCCCAGCAGTTCCTCGTCCCATTCGAGCGTGCCCATGTTCATGAGCATCGTGCGGCTGGCGTTGGTCACGTCGGTGATGTGGCGGCCTCCCGCCGTCCCCCCGGTGAGGTTCCAGATCAGCCAGGACTCCATCGTGCCGAACAGGACGTCGCCGTTAGCGGCCCGCTGTCCCAGCCCGGGCACGTGATCGAAGAGCCAGCGGATCCGTGGTGCGGAGAAGTAGGTCGAGGGCGCCAGGCCGCAGCGTTCCAGGAAGAACGCGTCGCCCGGGTCGCTGCGCAGGTCATCGACGAGCGGGGCGGTGCGGGTGTCCTGCCAGACGATCGCCCTGTTCAGCGGGGTGCCGGTCTGCCGGTCCCACAGGACGGTCGTCTCGCGCTGGTTCGCGATGCCCACGGCCGAGACGGCCTCGGCGGCGACGCCGTCGCCCGCACCGGACAGGGCCTCGGGCACGATGCGTCGCAGATTGCGCCAGATCTCCAGGGCGTCGTGCTCGACCCAGCCGGGCTTCGGGAAGAACTGCTGGTGCTCGCGCTGGGTCACGGACACCAATCGCCCGCGGTGGTCGAACAGGATGCACCGAGTGGACGTGGTGCCCTGGTCGATGGACATCACATACCGTTCGACCATGATCCGGACCGCCTTCCGATGCGTGGAGATGCGCTGCGCGAGGGACCTACCAGCGAGCGGCCCCCAGGTTTCGTGAGATCGCCCAGGCGGCGTCACGGAGCAGGGCGAGCAGCTTGAGTTCCGGCCGGCCCCTGGCGTCGCAGATCCGTTCGACCGGGCCGGACAGGCCTATGGCGCCCACCGCGAGGCCGCCGTGCCCCCTGATGGGCGCGGCGACGCCGGCTTCCCCCATGGTCATCTCCTGTACTTCGCTGCCCCAGCCGTTCTCCCGGATCTCGGCGAGGGCGCGGGTCAGGTCGTCCGCGTGGGCCAGGGTGTGCCGGGTGTACGCCTCCAGCCCGGCGTCGACCGCCGAATCGAGGTTCGCGGTGCCGAACGCCAGCAACACCTTTCCGAGCGAGGAGGCGTGCAGGGGCAGCAGTGCACCCACGTCCAGGGTCTGGAGGGTGTCGTCCGGCCGGAAGACGTGGTGGATGACGAGCACTCTGCCTTCCAGTGGAGTGCCCAGGCGGACCGCTTCGCCGCTGCGGGCGGCCAGGGCGTCGGCCCAGTTGATCGAACGTGAGCGCAGTTCGTTCACGTCGAGGTAGCTGGTACCGAGATGCAGGAGGGCCGCCCCGAGCTGGTACTTTCCGGTCGCCGCGTCCTGCTCGACGAAATCCACGTGCTGAAGGGTGCGCAGAATGCCGTGCGTCGTCCCCTTCGCCAGCCCCAGCGAGGCAGCTACTTCCCCGAGCCCGAGCCGACGGGGTCCCGCGGCGAGCAGGCGGAGGATTGCCGCCGCCCGTTCGATGGACTGGACGGGACCGGCCATACCGCGATTCTAGATCCGCGTTCGCCGTCCCACATCGGCCATGGCACGGAGGTCTCCCCCCAAATCCCGACTTGCGTTCGGTAATGCCGACCGACGTTTCTTGACCGGCTACCTATCACTTCATAGCGTGCGTGGCGTCGGCATCCGTAGGCACCGTTCGTCGAGGAGGGCAGATGGCCACCCAGCTCAACATCGTCGGCCCCAAGGCAGTCGATCACCTCGGCCCCGACGCCGCCGATCTTGTCTGCCCTGTCCCCCACACCCCTGGGGCCGTGCCCGCCGTCCGCGGGCAGGTCCGGCACATACTCGCCGAGTGGGGTCTGTCTCCCGACGCCGTCATGGACGCACTCGTGGTGGTCTCGGAGCTCCTGACCAACGCACTGGTACACGCCGTGCCACCGGCGACGCTGCGGTTGTCGTGGGTCCGCGTCGACGGACATCGGGCCCTGCGCGTGGAGGTGACCGACGCGGGACCCGTCCTCGTCGGTGACGGGTGGCCGACCCCGGACCCGGACGAGCACGGCCGCGGCATCGACATCGTCACCGCGTTGGCCGCCCGCTGCGGCATACGCGTCGACACCGAGGGGATCACACGCTGGGCCGACCTCCCCGCGGCCTGGTCCACTGACGCGCAGGGTTGACCCACTGGGCCTCGAGGCCACCGGGCACAAGATCGGCGATCCGGTCATCCTCATGGCCCGTCCGGACGCGAGTGCCAGGGGCAGCTACGCCGAACACACCACAGTCCCCGCGAGCCAGGTCGTCGCCTGGCCTGCCGCGCTCGACATCACGCGGGTGGCAGCGGTCTGGTCGCGTACTTGACCGCCTACGGCGCGCCCGTCGAGAAGACGAGGACGCGGCCCGGCGACCATGCCCTCATCACAACCACGTCCGGCGGCGGTCGGCCTGGCGGCGATGCAAAGCGCCCATCACATCGGCGCCAGAGGTGACCTTGACGCCCGACATCACGGATGGGGCGAGCCGTCCGAAGGTCACCGTCGTAGCGACCGCCGCAGCCACGACCAGCGGAACGCCTCCATCGCCGCCTGCGTCCGCTGACGCAGCACCCGGGCGGAACCGAAGACCAGCTTCGCCCCCGAGACTCATCGATCCGATCATGGACCGATCCCCCGGCCAAGGCTGGCGCCGCCCGCACCCGCGGGTCGTCCGCCAGCCCCGGCCGCGCGCCCTGCGCCCCGGGCCCGGACGGCCGCGAGCGAGGGGTGAATTCATCCATCCACGCGTCAGCTGACCCGAAGCCCCACCGCCAGCGTCAGTTCAAGGACCCGGTGCGGCGATGCGAGATCAGGAAACAGCTCCCGCAGCTGCGACATCCGGTACCGGACCGTCTGGGGATGGACGAACAACGCCGCCGCCACCTCGTCCCGCCTGCCCTGGTGCAGCAGCCACGCCCGCAACGTCTCCTCCAGCCGCCGTGCGGTCGCGACAGGCAAGGTCCGCAACGGTGCGAGGGCTCGGGCACGCAGGTCTGCGAACGCGTCCACGTCGGCGCTCAGCACCAGCTCGGGCAGGTGGTCCTCAGTGTCGCGAATATCAGAGGAAAGAGAGCGCGCGCGTGCGGCTCGTGCGTACGAGGCGGACGCACGCGCCCATGGCCGGGCCGGGCCGACCACGGCTGTGCGGTCGGTCAGCTGCCGCAGGAGATGCGATCGGTCGGCATCGGGGACGAGCAGCACACCGGTGGCGTCCGGCAGATCGTCGAGGACGAGGGTGCTCGGGTCGAGCGCGCGGTAGGCAGGCCGGGCCTGGGCGGCCGGCAGCAGGACCGCGGTCAGCGAAACCGGAGGCTGCCACCCGGCCCGCTGAGCAGAGACCAGCAGCACGTCCGGGCTCGCGCTGGCGAGGAGGTCGCGGGCCAGGTGCTCCAGGTGGCGCTCTTGATCTCTGCCCCGGGCGGCCAGTTCGTCGGCGTGGCCCGCGGCGCTCGCGGCGGAGAGCTCGTCGATGTAGGCGAAGGTCAGCTCGGCGAACTTGGCGACCTCGGCGGCGGGCAGACCCGCCGGTACGGCACCCGCTGCCAGGCATCGCCAGGCCACGCGGGCTCCGACGCGGTAGGCGCTGAGCAGGGCGTCCATCGAACGGCCGTCGCGGACTTCGCCGCGGCCCAGCTCGTAGGCCGCGTCACCGCCGTCGCCGCCTGTGGCGTTCCCGCTCGCGAGGTCCAGGTAGTGTCCCAGGGCGGTGCGGACGGCTCGGCGGATGGTGGCGCCCATGTGGCCCGAGAGGGCGTTGGCGTAGGAGGGGACTTCGTCGATGATCGCCTGGACGACCTCGTCGGCGGTGGCCTTCAGGGCAGCCCGAAGTGCGGTGACCGTCGTCTCATCCAGGGCCAGTTCACTGGCCCTCCGGATCACATGGCTCACGTTTTATTCCCTGCGAACAATTTAGCCGACCGGATTTACGTCCTGCGGTCAGGACTTTACGCCCTGAGGCACAGCAAGCTGGAGCCATGACGAGTACAGCCCTCCGCAGCAGGGCGAGGAAACTACTGGAGATGGTCACGACGCCGCTGCTGCCGTCTGACTACCTCGACCTGGTCAGCCCGCTGCGTGCGGGCGCTGACCTGCGGGGGCGCATCGAGGCCGTGCACCCCGAGACGGGTGACGCCGCGACCATCGTGATCAGACCGGGACGGGGCTGGCGCGGCCATACAGCCGGTCAGTACGTGCGGATCGGAGTCGACGTCGACGGGGTGCGCCTGTGGCGTGCCTACTCGCTCACCTCACCGGCCAACCGCCAGGACGGCCGCGTCACGATCACCGTGAAGGCGATCCCGGACGGCAAAGTCAGCAACCACCTGGTCCGCAGGGCGCAACCGGGCACGCTGATCCAGCTCGGCCAGGCGACCGGTGACTTCGTGCTGCCGCAGGCCAAGCCCGCCAAGGTGCTCTACCTCACGGCGGGCAGCGGCATCACGCCTGTAATGGGCATGCTGCGCGACACCGAGTTCGACGACGTCGTCATGGTCCACTGCGCGCCACAGCCGCACGACGTGATCTTCCGCGACGAACTGCACGACCTGGTCGCGGACAAGAAGCTGCAGCTCACCGAGGTGCACACCGACACAGACGGCATGCTCGACATCGCCCGTCTCGACGAACTCGTGCCCGACTGGGCCGAGCGCGAGACCTGGGCCTGCGGGCCCGCGGGCCTGCTCGACGCCGCCGAAGAGCTCTGGACCGAGCACGGCGTCCCAGAGCGCCTGCACACCGAACGCTTCCGCCCCAGCGTCGTCGTCGCCGGCGACGGCGGCGAGGTCACGTTCAGCGCCACCGGCAAGACCGTCGATGCGGATGGCGCAACGCCGTTGCTGGACGTCGGCGAGGAGGCCGGCGTGCTCATGCCCTCCGGGTGCCGCATGGGCATCTGCTTCGGCTGCATCACGCCGCTCAAGGCGGGCGCCGTCCGCGACCTGCGCACCGGCGAGATCACCGAGGCCGAGCCGGGCGTCCTCATCCAGACCTGCGTGTCCGCCGCGGCGGGCCCCTGCGACATCGAACGGTAGGAACACCTTGACCGCCATCGACCCCACCGCCCACCTGACCGCGGAGCAGATCGAGGAGCTTGGCCGCGAGCTGGACGCGATCCGCGACGAGGTGATCGCCAGCCGCGGCGAGAAGGACGCCGCCTACATCCGCAAGGTCATCTCGGCGCAGCGCAAGCTCGAACTGGTCAGCAGGGGCGTGCTGCTGTTCTCGTTCTTCCCGCCCGCGTGGCTGATCGGCACCGCCGGGCTGTCCGTGGCGAAGATCATGGACAACATGGAGATCGGTCACAACGTCCTGCACGGCCAGTGGGACTGGATGCGGGACCCGAAGATCCACTCCACCACCTGGGAATGGGATCACGTCTCGCCGTCCGACCAGTGGAAGCACTCGCACAACGAACTGCACCACACGTACACCAACGTGATCGGCAAGGACAACGACCTCGGCTACGGCATCATGCGCGTCGACGAGGACCAGAGGTGGCACCCGTTCCACCTCGGCCAGCCGTTGTGGAACTTCATCAACGCCTGCTTCTTCGAGTACGGCATCGCAGCGTACGACCTGGAGCTCGGCAAGAACCTGCACAAGCGCCGCCGTAAGGACCCGGAGTTCCGCGCGCGGGCCAAGGCCGTGGGCCGCAAGATCCGCAAGCAGGTTCTCAAGGACTACGTGATCCACCCGCTGCTGTCGGGCCCGTCGTTCCTCACCACGCTCGCCGCCACGTTCACCGCGAACCTGGTCCGCAACCTCTGGTCCCACTCGGTGATCATGTGCGGGCACTTCCCCGAGGGCGTACAGGTCTTCGAGCGCCGGTCGATCAAGGGCGAGACGCGCGGCCAGTGGTACCTGCGCCAGATGATGGGCTCGGCGAACATCAGCGGCAGCAGGGCCATGCACTTCATGACCGGCAACCTGTCGCACCAGATCGAGCACCACCTGTTCCCGGACCTGCCGAGCAACCGGTACGCCGAGGTCGCGGTGAAGGTGCGCGCGCTGTTCGAAAAGTACGAGCTGGAGTATGTCACCGGGCCGCTGCCCAAGCAGGTGTTCTCCGCGTGGCGCAAGGTCTTCCGGCTCTCGCTGCCGAACAGGAAGCCCAAGGTCAGGACGCCGGACCGCGAGCAGGACCTCGTCGCGGCCTGATTCCCGGTATCGGTTCAGCGCTTTCGGCCGTACCGGCCGGCACCGTGGACATCAAGACCGTGTTCGACTGGCTGAAGAACTCCAAGCGACGTCCAGTTCGGCTACGAGATCACGTCGTCGCCGGGCAGCCTGGAGTTCGTCACCCGCGACGTCGACGTCTCCTGGTCCTGACCGGACACGCGCCGCGGCGCACCCGGCACCCGTCATACCCTGATGGGTGCCGGCCCGATGCTGGCGCGGACGACGAGCTCCGGCCTGAGCAGGACGACCTCGTCGCCGGCCTGCCCCCTGACCTTCGCGATGAGGCGGTCGACGGCATGACGTGCCATCTCCCGTGCGGGAATGGTGACCGACGTCAACTACTGCTGTCTGCGGGGTCTGATGCTGGACGGCCGGCGCAAGTCGGTCCAGCCGATGGCGGAGCGGCTGCCGGACGGCAACGAGCAGAACCTCCAGCAGTTCGTGAACCAGTCGACCTGGGATCCGGTGCCGGTGCGGCAGCGGCTCGCGCAGCGGATGGTGCCGCTGATCGGCCCGGATGCCTGGGTGGTCGACGACGTGTCCTTCCCCAAGGACGGCCGGATGTCGGTGGCGGTCGCCCGCCAGTACTGCGGAGCCCTGGGCAAGCAGGCCAACTGCCAGGTCGCGGTGAGCGTGCACGCGGTCTCCGACACCGCGTCCTGTCCGCTGTAGTGGCGCCTGTTCGTGCCCCAGGAGTGGGCGGACGATGCAGTCCGCCGACGCAGGACGGGGATACCGCAGGAGGTCGGGCACCGGGAGAAGTGGCGCCTCGCCCTGGACGTCCTGGACGAGCTGGGGGGATGGGGCCTCGTCCCGCCGGTACTCGTCGCCGATGCCGGCTACGGCCAGAACGCCGACTTCCGCGACAGCCCCCACGGCCGGGGCATCGGCTATGTCGTCGCCGTCCGCTCGGACGTGACCGTCCACCCGCACGATGTGGAGCCGGTCACGCCGCCCCGGTCCAGCCGGGCCAGTGCCGCGTGCGGAAGGCCCAGCCGCAGATGCACCAGCGTGACCAGCAGCCGGTCGGTGAACACGTCGCTGCTTGGCCCCGGCTCCGGCTGCCCGCCGCCGGTCCCCGCCGCGCCGCTCGCGCAGTGCCGACTCCCGGGCCGCTTCCCACTCGGGGGCGAGTTCTTCGAGCAACTCGCCGAAGTGGGCGCGAGAGACCCCGGACAGGGCAGGATGGGAGCAGGCCGCACGGGCCCAGGTAAGCGTCACAACTCACCAAACCCGTGCGGCCCTTGCCATGTCACGGGCTGGCCGGCACTTCCGCTCCTCAAATGGGCAATGTCCCTGCCATGATCCGTGTCATGCGCGCGCAGATCACACTGGCCGGGATGACCGACATCCACCAGGTTCTCGCTGATCATCACCGATACTGGGGAGACCGCGACCTACGGTCCCTGCACCTTCCGGCACTGGTGCAAGAATTCGGTGACACCTGTCTGGTCGCCCGAGCCGAGGACGGAATCCACGGGTACGTCATAGGGTTCGTCACCCCGACCGGCACTGGGTACGTACACCTGATCGCCACCCGGGACGACGCTCGCGGCACCGGCCTCGGACGCAGTCTGTATGCGGCGTTCGCCGAGGTCGCGCATAGCCACGGCGCACTGCGATTGAAGGCGATCACGTCACTCGGAAACGCCGGCTCAATCGCATTCCATCGCAGCCTCGGCTTCGACGCGACGGTCGTCGATGACTACAACGGCCCCGGCCAAGCCATGGTCGTCTTCCATCGCGTTCTGCCGTTCGACTGGGCACAGCGCTGAGCGACCAGCCGACCCATCACAGGCAATCGCTCCCCAGGCCGTTGGTTCAGAGAAGGTGCTCACGCCCGAGCTGTGGCAAGACCTGCTCGAGCAGTACGGGCTCCGCGTCCACAGCATCACCGTCCTCGACGCCCCCGAGGCAGACAACCACGCCTCATACCGCCTGTTCCAGGTCCGCCGCCCGGCGCACATCACCGCCCGCCCGCGCACCGCGAAGCCGCCCGCCGCCCACGCCGCCCTCGGCGTCGGCGCCGTACTGCACGGACCCCAAGGCCTCCTCCTCGGCCGGCACCGCCTCGGCACACGAGAACTGCCCGGCGGAACCGTGGAACCCGGAGAATCACTCCAACAAGCAGTCGTACGCGAACTCGCCGAAGAAACCGGCCTGACCGCCGACCCCGCCGACGTACGCCTCCTGGGCATACTCCTCGACCACGTCGGCGACATCGTCCGCGTCACCTGCGGCGCAGTCGTCACCCACTGGCACGGCGAACCGGCCGACCAGAGCGGCGAAAGCGTGGGCGACTGGCGCTGGTGGCCACTGGACGCCCTGCCCCCCGACCTGTTCGAATGCAGCGCCCAGATCCTCACCGCCTGGCGCCCTGACCTCCCCATCAACCACACCCCCGCCCACTACACCCCCATCAACCACCCACCGACCGCCTCCACATGACCCGACTTCCCGTGAGGACCCTCAGTGATGCAGGGCCACCACGCGGCGGACGGCCCACCGGCCAGACCGCCGAACGAAGATCAGCCGCACCGACCCCCACGCGCCCGGCCCGCCCGCACAGCAGGGCACGAAGGGCACGAAGTCGGCCTGCACAGGCTACGGATATGTCATCGTTGAGGTCCGGCCCGTCGCTCTCCCCCGTAGCGGCGGGCCGTTCCTTGTGCAGGGGGCGAGGGCGACGGCGGGCCTTTCGGGCAATGCGGCCAGCGGGGCGGCAAGCGCGGCCTGCCACGCGGGCGCTCGGGCGCGCGGCCCGAGAGTTCCGGTCCTGGTGAAGCGTTCTGGTCCCGGGAGAGCGACGCTGACGTATCGTGACGCTATGAAGAGCATCCACTGGTCCGCGATCGGCGCGTGGACGGCAGGGTGGGCGGTCGTCACCACCGCATACTGGCTGCTCAGCAAGGTGATGGATGAGCCAAGGCACCTCGCAGAATGTGCTGCGCTGGCAGCGCTCGCCATCGCCTCCGGTGAGTGGAGCAGCCGCGTACGGCGACGCCGGAAAGCAAAACGCGCTGCACTGCGGGCCCAGGCCGACGAATAGCCAAGTGCCGGCCTCCGCGGGTTGTCGCCGTGGACACTGCACCGTCCGCCGAGGCCTCGCCAGACGCAGCATCAGGAAGCTGCGGTCCCGTGCGGCTGGCGGATGGGCACGGGACCGCAGCTCGAGCCCTGCCGTCTTCTCAGAGCAGGACCTTGAACCGTATGCCCACACTTCTGACAAGCGCGGCGCGCAGTGCTGCAGTGGCATCGTCGACCCCCCGGTTGGCGGGGCACCCTGCCCGATGGCCAGTCACCCATGCGTCGCGGACCTGACCCGCCAATACCGCGCACGGCGGTCACCAACGCATGCCGCTCCGCGATGTCGTCCATGGGAGTCACGCGACCTTCTACCACGCCGGCCTCGGAGTGCCGGAGTGGCCGCCCGTCGTCTTCGACGGTGTCCGCCACCCCGGGGTGTCCGAAGTCGCGCGCTGCACGGCGCCGCGTTCGGCGTGCCGGCCGACCGGCCCGCACCATGCCGGCCCGGACATTACCCGGATGCCGCACAGGCTGCTGACCGAGATCGCCGCCTACCGCCGCTTCCGGCCCAGGGGAAGCCCGTACTGCCGAAACGCCGCCATAGAGAGCGTGGACTCCAGCGCCTGGACACCTCGGTCAGCCGCCTCAAGTACGAGCTCCGCCGCCGGGTCGGCCCTGAAGGTCTGGGCGTGCGCGGCGACGAGGTATCAGAAGCCGTTGTCGTACCGAACTTGATCGACGGGTTTCCGCAGTTCAGGCATGATGCCGGCATGGCGAGGCATGCTCGGGCCGTTGGGTTGTCTCGTTGGTGGAGGTGCCGGGATGGCGTCGGTGGCGGGTCTCCTGGAGGAGCGGGAGCTGGTCGCGCGTGAGCGCGTGGAGGAGCTTCGGGAGGTGGCGGACCGGGTACTCGCTGAGCTCGCCGAAGCGGAGACGGCCTGGCACGAGTGGCTGATCGCCCGGCAGCGCGTTGGCGAGGTTCTGTCCGGGCCGCGGCCCGGACAGGCAGGTGAAGCTGGCCCGGGAGCCGGTGAGTCTTCCGGGTCGGAGCCCGCGACGAACACGCCCGCCGAGGTTCCCCTACCGAGCGCCGCGCGATCGGGCCTGATCGTCCCAGTGTGGCATCCCGCGCTTTCCATGAACGCGCTCGCTCCCCACTACCAGCGCATCCTCGCCACGCTCACCGAACAAGCATCCGGCGGAAAGCCAGTGATGTCCCGTCAGGAGATCACCGCCGTACTCGGACTGGAGCCGGTTCCGGCAAGTGTGGAAGGAGTTCGGTCGAAGATGAAGCGGCTGGCCGACCGGGGCTGGGCCGACGAGCCCACCCCGGGACGGTTCACGCTCGCCGCCGGGCCAGCCGGCGGCTCATGAGCATCGTCGTCTTGTCCTCACGTGATCGCCAACGAAAGAGCAACCAATGCAACCGATTGTCCTATTCGACCTAGACGGCCTTTTGATCGACTCCGAGCCGATCTGGGACGCGGCAAAGCGTGAAGTGTTCGGTCCGCTTGGCCTGCACCTCACAACGGAGATGCAGGCGGCGACGCGCGGGCTGCGGCAAAGGGACATGGTGGCCTATTGGTTCGATCGGGCCACCATTCAAGCCGACCCCGACGACGTCGAGCAGCAGATCGTGGCCGCCGTGTGCCGTAGGCTGGAGAGAGTGGTGCTGAAACCCGGCGCCGAACACGCCGTCGCGGCGTGCGCGCGTGCATCGCGGGCGATGGCCGTCGTGTCATCTTCGCCGGAGTCGGTGATTCGGCATGCGCTCGCGAGCACCGGCCTTGACCGATCTTTCGATGCCGTGTTTTCAGCCGAAGACGACGAACACGGCAAGCCCCACCCGGGCGCCTATCTCCGCGCAGCCGCCGCCCTCGGTGCGTCACCCGACGAATGCATTGTGATCGAGGACTCGCTCAACGGCGTCCTCGCTGGCGTGTCAGCCCAGATGACGGTCGTCGCCGTTCCCGAGGCCGCTGATCGCTGCGATCCTTGCTTTGCGATTGCCACTCTGGTATTGGAGTCCCTCAAGGATCTCGATACCTCTGTATTCGGCGCGTATGTGTCCAGGGGGAGCCGGGACGCCACGTGAGCATCGCGTGCTGCGGATCCTCAACCGTTCCGCGAACCAGATCGTGCTGTATGACGCCCTCGATCGTGGGTTCGGGCCTTCACGGGTGAAGGCCCGAACCCACCCCGGGACGGTTCACGCTCGCCGCCGGGCCAGCCGGCGGCTCATGAGCATCGTCATCGACCACAGCACTATCTGCTCATGCACGGCGGACAGCGTCTCGTAGTCGCGCACCAGGCGCCGCGAGCGCATCAGCCAGCTCAGCGTGCGTTCCACCACCCAGCGTCTGGGCAACACCACGAACCCCGAGGCGTCGTCGCCGCGCTTGACGATCTCCAGAGCGAGCCCCAGTTGCTGCTTCGCCCAGCTGACCAGGCGACCCGCGTAGCCGCCGTCGGCCCACACCAGGATGATCCTGCGATAGCGGGCCCGGACACGTTCCAGCAGCGGCATCGCGGCGTCCCGGTCCATCACGTTCGCCGCGGTGACCATCACGGCCAGCAGCAGCCCCAGGCAGTCGACCACGATGTGCCGCTTGCGCCCCGGCACCTTCTTGGCCCCGTCGTAGCCGCGGGTGGCCGCCGGCACCGTGGCCGCCGCCCGCAGTGACTGCGCGTCGATCACCGCCGCGGTCGGCTCCGGATCGCGGCCGGCCTCCTCGCGGACCAGGCCGCACAACCGGTCGTGCAGTTCCGCGAGCAAGCCCTTCACACGCCACCGCCGCGCGAAGGCGTAGACGCGGTCCCAAGCCGGGAAGTCGCCCGGCATCGCTCGCCAGGTGATGCCGCCCGCCACCAGATAGCGAACAGCGCCCAACATCTGTCGGTGGCAGTACCCCTCCGGCTGCCCGCCCCGCCCCTCCAGCCACAGTGGCACCGGCAGACAGTCGCGCACGAGGGCCCATTCCGCGTCCGTCATGTCCGACGGATAGCGCGGTGCACGTCCAGGGCGATCACCCGCGTTCCCGAACCGGTGAGCGAGGCAATCACACGATGGGGCAGCCCAGTTGGACTCCACCCACACGAGAGCGTAAGACTGCAACAACAGGGTCTCCTGGTGCGCTCTGGCTTCGACAACCATGAGTTGAACCGGAGGCCCTGCCTTCATGCGGCGCACAAGCGAGAGATCACCCGACAGAGGCGCCACACTGGAACCGATGTCCACCATGATCGGTACGACAACAGCTTCTCAGATCTGCCGCGCTCCGTCCCAGGGGATCACAGCTACCAGGTATGCCCCCATATCGTTGAGGGCTGACGCTTCCGGGAGGCGCATCAGACCGAAGGCTGCCCCTGCGAACAGCCCCCATCCAAGGATTCGGCGCCCCTGTCGTCCCGTCCCGCAGACCTCGCACGCTCCGTGGTAGAGCGTTGCCGTCACCACGACGATCACCGCAGCGTACACCCGCAGCTTCCAGTCCTCGGGCGGGTTCGGGGCGACGCAGGCCGTCCCGAACGAGTTGGCCGCAATCGCGACGAGGAAGGGCAGCACCGCGAGAACGGCGGCGAAGGGAAGCTTGAGGAGCGCGGACGACACCCATGTCGCCGCTGCTCCGATGACGTCGGCGACGGCCTCAGCGAAGTCGCCGACATTCTTGACGACGACGGCGGTGACGTCCCACGCCACCTCGGCGAGAGCCATGAGGCGGTGCCCCGCTCTGAGGCTCGCGTCCCGCACCAGTCCCAGACGTATGTCCTCCGGGACGCCTTGATCGATGGAGATCTCCATCGCCAGACGCGCGGCAAAGAGTCGCAGCGTGCCGGGCAGAGCTGTGGAGGCGGCCAGGTCGGTCAGAGAGGCTCGTGCTCCCGCCCGGCGCATCTCGTCGATGAGCAGCCGTCGCTGCTTGTCACTCCGGACTGTGTCGAGGATCAGGGCGCTGGTTGTGTCGCACCACCACAGTGATGCCCCCTGCGGCTCAGTCCGTGTGCCCGACTGTGCGGGAGCCCACCAGTTGGTCACATGTCGCAGCAGTGTGAGGCGTGTATGGTGCGGCAGCGCGGGGTGCCTCAGCACGGCCGTCAGGGCCGCCTGGATCTCCCTTGCGGGCTGGGGCGACGGCGGCAGCCGATCGACGGCTGCCCGACGGTCGGTCAGGGGCACAGAGTCGTCTGCCACGATGGGAAGCAGGATGCCCCTGACGTGCCGCTCGTCCAAGGTGCTCACGTGCTGCAGCGCCCGCAGCTTCTGCGTTGCGCTCGTTTCCGGGTCCTCTGCCACGGCCATCATGGTCTGTTCACGCCGCTCGGCATCCTGGATGGCCCGTGCTGCCGTAATCCGCAGTTCGGTCGGCAACCAGCGGTCTTCGGCAAGTTCGGCCAGCACGGCGGCGGCACGCGGTGTGCTGTAGGAGATGGTCTGCAGCAGCGTGAACGCCCTGGTGCGGTCATCCGGGGGCAGGTCGTCACGGACCAGATCGGCGAGTGTGTCCGCGATCATTTCGGCATGCTGTACGTCCAGTTCCGCCGCGGCTGCGAGCCGTGCCGAACTGGAAGCGCTCGTGTCAGTCATGCGCGCCACGAGAGCTTGCGTGCCCTCGGGGAGCTGCAGACCGACCATGACCCTGGCGGCTTCGAGCCAGTCTCGCTGCTCGGCGCCGGGGTCCGTCGCGATCTGGCGCAGGACACTGGTGCCGTAGGGGTGTCCTCGGCGCACCAGTTCCTCGGCCGCCGGGATTCGGCCGCGGTCAGCAGGATCCGCCGCCATGGTGCGCAACGCCCTGATGCCACGGGGATCGTTGAGGTCGGCAAGGGCACGGGCCGCGTTCAGCCGGGTATCGACGCTTGCGTTGCCCGGCCGGGATGACGTCTCGAAGAGGATGTCGGCGCCGCGTCGGTCCCCCATCCGGGTCAGGGCCACCGCGGCCGCTTGGTCCCCGGACTCGGCGGCGCCGTGCAGCACCGTGGAGGCTGTCGCCCGTGCGTCTTCGTCGACCTGCGAGCCGTCGGCGACGAGAGTGGCGATGAACGACGCCCCGCCCTCACGTCCCGCGAGTCGGCGCAGCGCGGACTGGAGTCCGCGCTGTTCATTGCGCCGTTGTTCATTGTGCCCCCAGGCGTCGACCAGGAAGCGGGCCACCGAGGTCGCCGCCGGGTCGGAGGCGCGGGCAAAGACCGGCACCCAGGCGGGCCATCGCGGGTCGCGGCCGAAGAGCCGACGGAACTCCGTACTGCTGAGCCTGGAGTCACCGGCGATCCGTTCAGCGGTGAGGAACTCGGCAAACGTCTGGTGGACGAAGACAAAGTCGTCGCGCCGCTGCAGCAGCAGCCCGCTGTCACGCAGGAGTTCGGGAAGGGCGTCCGCAGACAGTTCGCGCCAGCGTCTGCCCTTCATGGCGCCTTGAGAGGTGGTCCACCATTTGGTCAAGAGTTCCAGGACCGACTCTTGGGTACCCCCGTGGCGTTCGTACGCGAGGCGCTCGATCAAGCCGGGCAGCATCTTGTGCAGCTTGTTGAGCGCTGCTTTACCCTCGTCACCGTACCGTTCTGTCATTTCAAGGAGCTGCGGGCGCGGGGAACCGCTCCGAATCCATCGTCCCTCGTAGAGTGCGTCGACGAACTCCCGGTACACGGCGCTGCGGCCGCGCGGCAGCGGTCTGTTCTGGTCTGTCACGAACAGTTGGCACAGCATGGAGGCCATCAGCGGAGTCCTGGCGGGATCCGTCATCCCGGAGGCTTCGAGCCGCTCCATGAATTGTGCCGCGGCATCCTTGGGATCATCCAGTTCCCGGGCCGTGAACCAGCGTTCGGCGAATTCGGTCAGCTCTCGGGGGTTGAGCGGCAGCAACTCGAACCGGGGCAGTCGAGGGGGAAGCTCGCTGGCCGGCAGGGGGCGGGTCGTCACCACGAAGCGGTAGTTGTCGCCGACCGTCTCCTTGGCACGCAGGTCGGTGATCTTGCGGAGAACCATCTTGCGCGCTTCCGGACTTCCGACCTCGTCGAGTCCGTCCACGAGGACCAGCCAGCGCGCCGCCGGCACCGGGGGCCGGTCAAACCAGCCGGCAGGCCAGCCCTCCGCCGAGGACGGGGTCACCTCGCGGTCCACCACGTCGGCGAGCACAGCCAGCGGCTGCTTGTCGACGAAATCACGGGCGTCCACCCGAACGGGAACCAGATGGTGCCACTTCCTGGGTCCCCAGTAACCGGCCAGCTCGGTGACGGCATGCCGCAGGAGACTCGACTTACCGGCACCGGGCGCGCCGACCAGCAGGACATCCTGGTCGAGCTTGAACAGTTCCGAGGCGGGGATGCGGTCGCTGTCCGGCCGGTCGGGGACCGGATCCTCGGTGCTTTCGTCCGACCGGGACGCGTCCTCACCGACGTACCGGCTGACGTACACGATGGAAAGTGTCTTCGGAGCCTTGCCCTCGATCACCGGATACGGGTGAGATCCGTCCGCCGCCGTCACGGCACCGTCCAGGTACTCCAGCAGCAGGGGGGTCGCACGCCGCCAGCCCCCCGCCTCCAGCTGACTGCGGTCCAGCCTCCGGGGCCATGGCCCGTCCAGAGCCGCCCGGGCCGCCCCCGCGGGGCAGCGTGCGAGGATTTCCTCCACGGGCACCAGATGCGCGCTGGTATTCAGGTCGGAGGTGGTCAGCATGCCGCACACCGCGCCGGTCCGGATGTTGACGACAGCGCTTCCGCTGCAGCCCTCTCCCACGCGTCCCGCCACGCGATGCAACCCGGGCGCTCCGGGGCGGTCGCTGCGCAGAGAAGTGCCTT
Organism: Streptomyces sp. NPDC006458; assembly: GCF_040612135.1. Lineage (NCBI taxonomy): Bacteria > Bacillati > Actinomycetota > Actinomycetes > Kitasatosporales > Streptomycetaceae > Streptomyces > Streptomyces sp. NPDC006458. The sequence continues at coordinate 27,887 of NZ_JBEXPR010000051.1, forward strand.
CATAGCGCAGGGTGGCGGACTGCCCGGACTGGAAGCCGCCGACCGGATGGCCGTACGTCCACAGATCGTCGCCGATCCGCACCACATCCGAGGTGAGAACCGGCGCGATCGGCTCGGACGAGGTGCGGAATCTGTCGACGATGCGCAGCAGGACGAGGTCGAGGCCACTGTCGCGATCCCGGACGAATGAGCCGCCCACGGGCTCCAGGGCCAGGTCCCGGCCCAAGGCGACCGCACGGCCGCGCAACCTCTTCGGCAACGAGCCCTCGTCTTCGGCGACGACATGTGCGCAGGTCACCACCAGGTCGTCGGCGATGACGAATCCAGTGCCGACATCACCGGAGGGCGGTTCGAGCCGTACGGTCGCCGCCTTGAGGAGTCCCTCCCAACCGCTGAGAGCTGCCGGGATCACGGGGTCGAAGGCTGCTCCCATTCGAGCTCCACCGTGAAGGCCGAAGAGGTCCGCGCCTTGCCGACCACGGCGACGACGGATCCCGATTCGAGGGCGAACTCACAGCCGAACTGCACCCGCACACGCGTTGCTTCGCTCTGCCGCAGCTGCGTCACCACGGCCCTGGCGGTGCTCGTCAGCCCCTCCAGGGCCTCGTCCAGGCGCCGACGGGCACGGCCCGAGATCTCCCGCTCACCGCCATGGCCGCCATCGAGCTCCCTCACGGCCATGTAGACCTTCTGCCCGTCCACGTCGAGGAGGACGAGACGGTCCGAGCCCTCGTCACGCTGTCCGTCCCGCACGCGCTCCTCCACAACCGGCGTTCGTCGGGTAGTGCTACGGATACAAAGCGTAGCGGCAACTCAGGCCGAAATGCAGCCACTTGAGGATGGACAGAACCCTCCAGACGTCTGCCGCACAGAGCTTGTCACCGCCGTCCGTCATGGTCTGCGGGAAGAGCATGAAGTCCAGGCCGTCGTCGGGCGGATGATCCCGGGGGTCGGGTGCTGAGCGGGGTTCGGTGTGCCGGATCAGGTCGGTGATGCGCCAGTTCGGGCGGAAGCCGGCGCGCCGCGCCTATTCGGCCTCGGCGTTCTGGTCGGCCGGGGCTTCAGCCGGGGCCGATGGAGAGCGGGATGCGGGCCCGGGAGACGACGACGCACAGTGAGCACGAGCAACTCTTGCGGACTGCGACGAGACTGAGACGATCTCGCTGCGGCTGGTGTGATCACGGCGTCCGAGTTGTCCTGGACAGCCCCGTTCACCGGGCTGAGCCCGCGTCAGTTCGGCAAGCTGTTCACCGAGCTACGGCGCGGGGGCGGGGATCTGGTCCGCGAGGACCGGCCGTGGAGCCTGCCGCTGGAGGACCGGGTACTGCTGGTCGCCGCGTATTCGAAAGCTGCACCGTGTTCTGCGCGCCGAACTCCTTCGACGAGGGCGGCCGTCGGCTGCGGCTTGTCGCCCGGCTCGCCGAGAGCCGGGGCACGCCGCACGGCCGTGAGGGCAATGTCATCCGGAGGGAGCAGGCGCTGTCGCCCCGCGCTCAGCGCCTTTGGATGACCCTGCCCGCCGACGGCCCCAGCGTCCTCAGATGATGCCCTGCGCCGTCATGGCCTGGGCAACCCTGAGGAAGCCCGCGACGTTGGCGCCGAGCACGTAGTCGTCGGGGCTGCCGCCGTAGGCCTCGGCAGTGGCACGGCACTGCGCGTGGACGCCTCGCATGACCGCGGCGAGGCGGGTCTCGGTCTGCTCGAAGGTCCAGCTGTCACGGGACGCGTTCTGCTGCATCTCCAGCGCCGAGGTGGCCACCCCGCCCGCGTTGGCGGCCTTGCCGGGGCCGAAGAGGACACCGGCCTCCCGGAACACCTCCACCGCCTCGGGCGTACAGGGCATGTTCGCGCCCTCGGCCACCGCGACGGTCCCGTTCTTGACCAGGGCCACGGCGTCTTCGTGCCGCAGTTCGTTCTGGGTCGCGCACGGCAGGGCGATGTCGCACGGGACGTCGAACACCGTGCCGCGGGCCGAGAAGCGCGCGGTCGGCTTCGCTTCCGCGTACGCAGAGAGGCGGGCTCGGCGCACTTCCTTGACGTTCTTCAGCAGTTCCAGGTCGATGCCGTCCTCGTCGACCAGGTACCCGGAGGAGTCGCTGCAGGCCACTACGCGGCCGCCGAGGGCGTGCACCTTCTCCACCGCGTAGACGGCGACGTTCCCGGAGCCCGACACCACCACGGGGCGGCCGTCGAAGCCTTCGCCGCGGGTGGCGAGCATCTCCTGGGCGAAGTACACCGTGCCGTAGCCGGTGGCCTCGGTTCGGGCGTGGGAGCCGCCCCAGCCCACCGGTTTGCCGGTGAGCACGCCGGACTCGTAGCGGTTGGTGATCCGCTTGTACTGGCCGAAGAGGTAGCCGATCTCCCGCCCGCCCACGCCGATATCCCCGGCGGGCACGTCCGTGTGCTCACCCAGATGCCGGTGGAGCTCGGTCATGAAGGACTGACAGAACCGCATGATCTCGCCGTCCGATCGACCTTTGGGGTCGAAGTCAGCGCCGCCCTTGCCGCCGCCGATCGCCATCCCGGTCAGCGCGTTCTTGAAGATCTGCTCGAAACCGAGGAACTTCACGATGCCGAGGTTGACGCTCGGGTGGAACCGCAGACCTCCCTTGAACGGGCCGAGGGCGCTGTTGAACTCCACCCGGAAGCCCCGGTTGACACGCACCGCTCCCTGGTCGTCGACCCAGGGAACCCGGAAGATCAGCTGCCGCTCGGGCTCACACAGTCTTTCCAGGATGCCGGTCTCGGCGTACTCGGGGTGCCGGTCGAGCGCGGGCTTGAGGGAGTCCAGCACTTCGGCCGCCGCCTGGTGGAACTCCGCCTCCCCAGGGTTGCGTCGGCAGACCTCCGTGTAGACGGCCTCGATGTGTGCGCTGAGGTTCATCACTGCGTCCTGTCCTTCCCTGTCCTCGGGCGTTCTGTCGCCCCTGTCCTGCCGGGCCGCCTCGCGCGAGGCGGCCGTCCCGGCCCGCGGCCCGTGGAGTCCGCCCTCGGGATTACGCAGAGGCCTGCGTCATCCTCTCAACGCGATGATCCGTCGGTCGGCCGCCATCGGTGCCACTCTGTCGAATCCGGCGGGCCCACGACGTGGAAGCCGCATCCTCGCGGCCCCGCAGACGATCGTCTGCCACGACGGCATCCGCGCGATCCGCTCGCCGCGCGTGTGTGCCACCAGACGTCCTACAGCGACGACAACCGCGCACGCAGGCTGTGGGCGACGAACCTCACGAGACCACCGGGCTCCTGGGGCGGCAGCATGCCGTCGGCGGCCTTCACCGAGAACATCCGCGTCCCGCCGTGCCCCTCCCTCTGGGCCATGCGCAGCAGGTCGAG
>NZ_JBEXPR010000052.1:0-30652 GCF_040612135.1 Streptomyces sp. NPDC006458
GCCCGGTTACATTCCGAACCCGGAAGCTAAGCCTTACAGCGCCGATGGTACTGCAGGGGGGACCCTGTGGGAGAGTAGGACGCCGCCGAACAATCTTTGGAGGACCCCTGGTCCCAGCGTTCAGCTGGGACCAGGGGTCCTTTTGTTTTTACAATGCTTGCGGTACCGAAGACAGGAGTCACCCATGTCCACCAACTCTCCCGACGACCGACCGGAGCGCAACCAGCGACGGGACAGTGGTGACCGTGGAGCCCGCGGCGGGTTCCGCCGCGACGACAACCGCGGTGGCCGCGGCGACCGCCGCGACGATCGCGGTGACCGTGGTGGTGACCGCGGTGGCTTCCGTCGTGACGACCGTGGCGACCGTCCCGCGTTCCGCCGTGACGACGACCGGGGCGGTCACGGCCGCCGCGACGACCGCGGTGACCGTGGTGACCGTGGCGGCTTCCGCCGTGACGACCGTCGTGACGATCGTGGCGGTGACCGTCGTGACGACCGCGGCGGCGACCGTGGTGGGTTCCGTCGTGACGACAACCGCGGTGGTGGCTACGGCGGTCGGCGTGACGACCGCGGCGGCGACCGGGGCGACCGCGGCGGCGATCGCGGCGGCGATCGCGGCGGGTTCCGTCCGTCGTACCAGCGTGACGACCGCGATCGTGGACCGCGTCGCGACGACCGTGACCGGGGCTTCCGGCGTGACGACCGCGGTGACCGAGGTGACCGTCCGGCCTACCGCCGTGACGACGACCGCGGCGGCGACCGCCGTGACGACCGCGGCGGCGACCGTGGTGGGTTCCGCCGCGACGACAACCGCGGTGGTGGGTACGGCGGTCGGCGTGACGACCGCGGCGGTGACCGTCGTGACGACCGTGGTGGGTTCCGCCGCGACGACAACCGCGGTGGTGGCTACGGCGGTCGGCGTGACGACCGCGGCGGCGACCGTGGCGACCGTCCGGCCTTCCGCCGTGACGACGACCGTGGTGGCTTCCGGCGTGACGACCGTGGTGGGCGGCCCGGTGGCGACCGCCCCTCGTTCCGCCGCGACGACCGTGGTGACCGTCCCGCCTTCCGCCGTGACGACGACCGTGGTGGCTTCCGGCGTGACGACCGCCGTGACGACCGGCGCGACGACCGTGGTGACCGTGGTGACCGTCCGGCCTACCGCCGTGACGACCGTCGTGACGGTGACCGCGGCGGCGACCGTGGTGGGTTCCGGCGTGACGACAACCGCGGTGGTGGCTACGGCGGTCGGCGTGACGACCGCGGCGGTGACCGGGGCGACCGCGGCGGCGACCGCGGGGGCCGTGGCGGCTTCCGTCGGGACGACCGTGGCGGCTTCCGTCGGGACGACCGTGGTGGGCGGCCCGGTGGCGACCGCGGTGGGTTCCACGGGCGCGGCGGGGACGACCGGCGTGCCGGCGACGACCGACGCGGTGGCGGCCGGTTCCGTGAGGAGCGCGAGCGCGACCGTGAGCCGATCAAGCGGCTGCCGATCCCCGAGGACGTCACGGGCGACGAGATCGACCAGGACGTGCGGCAGGAGCTCCAGAGCCTGCCCAAGACACTCGCCGAGGACGTCGCCAAGAACCTGGTGATGGTCGCGCGCCTCATCGACGAGGACCCCGAGGGCGCGTACGGCTACTCCAAGGTGGCCCTGCGGCTTGCTTCGCGCGTCGCCGCGGTGCGTGAGGCGGCCGGGTTCGCGGCATACGCGAACCAGAAGTACTCCGAGGCGCTGGCCGAGTTCCGGGCCGCGCGGCGGATGACCGGCACCGTGGAGCTGTGGCCCGTCATGGCGGACTGCGAGCGCGGGCTGGGCCGGCCGGAGAAGGCGGTGGACATGGCCGGTGCGCCCGAGGTGAACAAGCTCGACAAGACCGGACAGGTCGAGATGCGGCTGGTCGCCGCCGGCGCCCGGCGTGACATGGACCAGCTCGACGCGGCCATCGTCACGCTGCAGAGCCCCGAGCTGGCCTCGAACGCCGTGCAGCCGTGGACCGCGCGGCTGCGGTACGCCTACGCCGACGCCCTGCTGGCGGCCGGTCGTGAGGGCGAGGCGAGGGAGTGGTTCGCGAAGGCCGTGGAGGCCGACCGGGACGGCAGCACGGACGCCTCCGACCGCCTGGCGGAGCTGGACGGTGTCGAGTTCGTCGACGCTCTCGACGAGAACGAGGCCGCCGAGGGCGAGGTCGTCGTGGAGGTCCAGGGCGACGCCGTCGAGGCCGACCAGGCCGACCAGGACGATGAGCGCGAAGAGGACGTCGAGGATGTTGAGGATGACGAGGACGACGAGGACGACGACGAGGTCGGCGACGATCGCTGACCTCGACCTCACGGCCGTATGACAAAGGGCGGGGCCCCCGAGCGGGGTCCCGCCCTTTTGCGTGTCCGCCCTCGTGCGTCTGCGCTTGTGGGTCCGTCCTCAGATGTCTAGGGCGCGCAGCACGAGGCCGGAGGCCGGTTTGGGGCCGAAGGACGTCGACTTGCGGGGCATGGTGACGCCCAGGCGGGCGAGGTCGCGGACCACGGCCTCGCGGACGGGGTGCATCAGGACGGCCGTACTGCCGTGGCGTTCGGCCTTGCGGACGGTGGCCGCCGTGTCGTGGATGTAGGCGATGCGGGCCGGGTCGTCCTCGGGGATGCGCCAGATGTGGTCGAGGAGCGTGGCGTGCAGGACGGTCGCGTCCAGGGTGCGCCAGGCGGCGGGGCGGTCGGCGGGGACGGTGCGGGCCAGCAGGTCCGGGTCGGGCCGGTCGATGAGATGGAAGGCGCCGTCGCCGGCCAGGAGGAAGGCGTTGCTCTCGCAGGCCGCGTCCGCGAGCGCCTCCAGGGCGTCCGGCAGGGGCACGTCGAGGGGCCGGACGCGGAAGTGGTCCCGGACCGCGGCGAGGGCGTCGGCGACCGGCAGGCCGTGCAGGAGGCGGTGGATGGCCCGGACCCTCAGGGGGTAGCGGGCGGTGTCGACCAGGAGGACCAGACCGAGGTCCCAGGGGCTGGGAGAGGGGTGCTCGGCGCGCAGCCGGCGGTAGGTGGCCCAGCGGTGGTGGCCGTCGGCGATGAGGGCCTGGTGGTGGGCCAGGTCGGCCTGCACGTGGGCCAGGTCGTCCGGGTCGGTGACCGACCACAGGCGGTGGTGGTAGCCGTCCTCGGTGATGGTGGCGAGCAGCGGGGGCCGCTGGGCGGTGCGTTCGACGACCTCGGCGGCGGAGCCGTTGCCGTGGTAGGTCAGCAGCAGGGGTTCGAGGTTCGCGGAGGTGGCCCGCATCAGGGCGGCGCGGTCGGCGACCACGTGCGGCATCACGTCCTCGTGGGGCAGGACGATGCCCTCGGCGGGGTCGGAGACGCGCAGGGTGCCGATGAGGCCGCGCTGGAGCATGCCGTCGGAGTGGCGCTGCTCGTACACGTACAGGGCGGGCTCGGGGTCGGCGGTCAGGACACCCTCGGCGAGCCAGCGGCGCAGGGTGTCGGCCGCCTGTTCGGTGCGGGCGCCGACGGTGCCGGCCTGGGGGAGGATCAGCCGGACGATGTTGTGCGGGTCCGCGTCTTGGAGGTGGTGCACTCCGTCGGGGCGTACGACGACGTCGTACGGCGGGGAGGTGACGGCGGCGAGGCTGCCGACCCGGTCGGGGTCGTAGCGCAGGCCTCGGAACGGGGTGAGTTCCAGGCCTCGGGGCGCCGTTGCTTCCGAGTGACCCGCAGTGTTCATCAAGGCATCGTACGTGTGTCGGTGGCATGCGCGATGATCGGGGGAAAGGCCGAATGAACGAGGAGCGATGCGGAATGAGCCAGGGCGTCAGGACGAGGCCCGAGGGCAGTGTGAAGGCCCTGAGCGCGGCGTACGACACGGCGCTGCTCGACCTGGACGGGGTGGTGTACGCGGGCGGGAGCGCCATCGTGCACGCCGTCGAGTCGCTGGCGACCGCCCGGGAGGGCGGGATGCATCTGGCGTACGTCACGAACAACGCGCTGCGCACCCCGGACGCCGTGGCGGAGCATCTGACCGAGTTGGGGATACCGACGGGTGCGGCGGACGTCATCACCTCGGCGCAGGCGGTCGCGCGGCTGATCAGTGAGCAGGTGCCGGCGGGTGCGCGGGTGCTGGTGATCGGCGGCGAGGGGCTGCGGGTGGCGCTGCGGGAGCGGGGGCTGGAGCCTGTGGAGAGCGCCGACGACGATCCCGCGGCGGTGGTGCAGGGGTACGGCGGGCCGGAGCTGGCCTGGGGGCGGTTCGCCGAGGCCTCGTACGCGGTGGCGCGCGGGGTGCCGTGGTTCGCGTCGAACACCGATCTGACGATTCCGAGCGGGCGGGGCATCGCGCCGGGCAACGGGGCGGCGGTGCAGGTGGTGCGGATCGCGACCGGGGCCGAGCCGCAGGTGGCGGGCAAGCCGCTGCCTCCCATGCACCGGGAGACGATCCTGCGGACGGGTGCCCGGCGGCCGCTGGTGGTGGGGGACCGGCTGGACACGGACATCGAGGGCGCGTTCAACGGGGAGGTCGATTCGCTGCTGGTGCTGACCGGTGTGACCGACGGGGCGCAACTGCTGGCGGCGCCGCCGCGGCACCGGCCGACGTATGTCGACGCGGATCTGCGCGGGTTGCTCACCGGGCAGCCGGAGGTCGTCGCGGCCGGGGAGGGTTTCCGGTGCGGGGGCTGGACGGCGACGGCGGGTGACGGGAGGCTGGAACTCGACGGTGACGGGGAGGCTCTGGACGGGCTGCGGGCGCTGTGCGCGGTGGCGTGGACGGCGGCCGGGGAGGGCTCCTGCGAGCTGGACGCGGAGAAGGTGCTGGCGCGGCTGGGGCTCTGAGGGGCTCTCAGGGGATCCCGGCGTGGAGGTGTTCGGCGGGTGGCTGCCGAGGCCTGAGGGGTCCTCAGCTGGTACGGAAGGTGGTGACCGACCATCGTTCAAAATGCGAGGGTAGGCTAACCTAACCTCCGTGTTGGTCGACAGTCCCCCCGAACAGCGCGCGGAAACCGCCCCCGCGCCCCCGAAGCGCCGTGCGACACGCGCGGCCGGGCTTCTCGTCTCTGTCCTGATCCTTTCGCTCGTCGCCATGGCGAGCATCGCGATCGGGGCCAAGGAACTGTCCCTGGACCAGGTCTGGCACGGCCTGTTCCAGGACAGCGGGACCTACGGCGACGTCGTCGTGGACGAGCGGCTGTCGCGGACGCTGCTCGGACTCCTCGCCGGGGCCGCGCTGGGCCTGTCGGGAGCCGTCCTCCAGGCGCTCACCCGCAACCCGCTGGCCGACCCGGGCCTGCTCGGCATCAACGCCGGAGCGTCCGCCGCGGTGGTCACCGCGATCACCTTCTTCGGGGTGACGAGCCTGAGCGGCTATGTGTGGTTCGCCTTCCTCGGGGCCGCGGCGGTGGGGGCGCTGGTCTGGTTCCTCGGCGGCAGCCGCGGTGCCACGCCCGTACGGCTCGCGCTCGCCGGGACCGCGCTCAGCGCCGCGCTCTACGGCTATCTCCAGGCCGTGATGATCATGGACGAGGCGGCGCTCGGCAAGATGCGCTTCTGGACGGTCGGTTCGCTGAACTCGGCGACCGACGAGACCATCACCCAGGTCCTGCCCTTCCTGGCGGTCGGCACGCTGCTCGCCCTGTCCCTCGCCCGCCCGCTGAACGCGATGGCGATGGGCGACGACACGGCGAGGGCGCTGGGCGCCCATCTGGGCCGCACCCGGGCGCTGTCCATGCTGGCCGCGACCGTGCTGTGCGGGGCGGCGACCGCCGCCTGCGGCCCGATCGTGTTGGTCGGCCTGATGGTGCCGCACGTCGTGCGCTCCTTCACCGGGCCCGACCTGCGCTGGATCCTGCCGTACGCGACGGTCCTGTCGCCCGTGCTGCTGCTCGGCGCCGACGTCATCGGCCGGATCGTGGCCCGGCCCGCGGAGCTCCAGGTCGGCATCGTCACCGCGATCATCGGCGGCCCGGTCTTCATCTTTCTCGTACGACGGCGGAGGACGGCCCAGCTGTGAGCACCGCAGTGAAGAACCCGCGCCGGGCCACCCGTGCGCTGCGTACCCCCGGCGGGCTGTCCGTCCGTGTCGACCCCCGCGCGTTCCTCGTGGTCGTCGTCCTGCTGGCGGCCGCGCTCACCGCGAGCGTGCTGCTGATCGGCACCGGAGACTTCCCCATCGCCGCCGGGGACGTGGTCAGGACCCTGGCCGGGAACGGCGACGCGGGCCAGGAGTTCATCGTCAACGAGCTGCGACTGCCGCGTGTCCTGGTCGGGTTGCTGGTCGGCGCCTCGCTGGGCCTGGGCGGCGCGCTGTTCCAGGCCGTCTCGCGCAACCCGCTGGGCAGCCCCGACGTGCTTGGCCTCGGACAGGGCGCCACGGCCGGCGCGCTGACCGTCATCGTGCTGATGTCCGGCAGCGCGGGCCAGGTCGCGGCCGGCGCGCTCGTCGGCGGCCTGGTGACCGGCCTGGCCATCTATCTGCTCGCCTGGAAGCGGGGCGTGCACGGCTACCGGCTCGTACTGGTCGGCATCGGTGTGTCGGCCATCGCCACCGCCGTCAACGGCTATCTGCTCACCAAGGCCGACCTCGTCGACGCCTCCCGCGCGGTCGTCTGGATGACCGGATCGCTCAGCGGCCGGGGCTGGGAGCAGGTGTGGCCGCTGCTGTGGCTGTGCGTCGTGCTGGTCCCGCTCGTCCTCGCCAACGCGCGCGGGCTGCGGATGATGGAGATGGGCGACGACGTCTCAGGCGCGCTCGGCGTGCGCGTCGAGCGGGTCCGGCTGGTGCTGATGGTGGCGGCCGTGCTGCTCACCGCTTCCGCCACCGCCGCCGCCGGGCCGATCAGCTTCGTCGCGCTCACCGCGCCGCAGCTCGCCCGGCGCCTGACCCGTTCGCCCGGCCCGAACCTGCTGGCGTCCCTGTGCATGGGCGCCACCCTGCTGGTCACCGCCGACTGGGTGTCGCAGCGGCTGTTCGGCGCCGACCAGCTTCCCGTGGGTGTGGTGACCGGAGTGGTCGGCGGGGTCTACCTGCTGTGGCTGCTGGTCACCGAGCGGCGGGCGGGCCGGATATGACGACGGACACGCGCGCAGCCGCGTACCAGAACACTTCGAGGAGCACCGTGAACCGTCTGTCCGCCGAGAACGTCACCCTCGCCTACGACCAGCGGGTCATCGCCGAGCAGCTTTCGGTGGAGATCCCCGACAACTCCTTCACGGTGATCGTCGGGCCGAACGCCTGCGGCAAGTCGACGCTGCTGCGCGCGCTGTCGCGGATGCTCAAGCCCAGTCAGGGCCGGGTGCTGCTGGACGGGCAGGTCATCCAGTCCATGCCGGCGAAGAAGGTCGCCCGCACCCTCGGGCTGCTGCCGCAGTCCTCGGTCGCCCCGGACGGGATCACGGTCGCCGACCTGGTGGGCCGCGGCCGCTACCCGCACCAGGGCATCCTGCGCCAGTGGTCGGCCGACGACGAGCGGGTGGTCGTCGAGTCCATGGCCCAGACGGGCGTCGCCGAGCTGGCCGACCGGTACGTCGACGAGCTGTCCGGCGGTCAGCGCCAGCGCGTGTGGATCGCGATGGCGCTCGCCCAGCAGACGCCGCTGCTGCTGCTCGACGAACCGACCACCTACCTCGACATCCAGCACCAGATCGACGTGCTGGACCTGTGCGCCGAGCTGCACGAGACCCAGGGCCGCACGCTCGTGGCCGTCCTGCACGACCTCAACCACGCCGCCCGGTACGCCACGCACCTGATCGCCCTCAAGGGCGGCGAGGTCATCGCGCAGGGCGCGCCCAACGAGGTCGTCACGGCCGGCCTGGTGGAGGAGGTCTTCAACCTGCGCTGCCAGGTCATCGACGACCCGGAGACGGGCACCCCACTGGTGGTTCCGGCCGCGCGAGCGGCACGGGCGGAGGCGCGGGCGGGAGTCACGGACGCGTCCTGAACGGTCGCGGCTTCCGCAGCCGGAGGCCCCTCGGCAGGGGCGACTTCCGGAACTCCTACAGAAGTTTCCTGAGCCGGAACAGGTCCATCAGACTCGCCTCCAGCTTCACCCGCCCCGAGCCCCAGGCCCTGGCGAAGTGCAGCCCGCCGCCGACCAGGGCCACCAGGTCGTCGCCCGCCAGGGCGAGCCTGATCTGGGCCCGGTCCGGGGGCGGGCCCGGGAGCGTGTCGTGCACGTGGATGCGGCCGTCCGACATCCGGCCCACGAAGGTGACGTCCAGATCGGTGATGTGACAGCTCACCGAGCGGTCCAGGGCGGCTGCCGCGCGGACGTCGCCCTCGGCGTGCTGCATGTTGTCCGAGAGCTTCTCCAGCGCGGCACGGCACGCGTCGATCGTGGCCATCGGGACCGACGGTACCGCAGGGGTTCGGGGTAGCGTCGGGGCATGAACGACGCAGCCCCCGAGCCGGACCTCGCCGAGGAGTCCGAGCCAGGCCTCCGCCAGGAGGACGCCCCCGGGCCCGAGGAGGACCCCTCGGCCCCGGCACCCCTCGACGTCCCGCGCACCCCCACCGGCGACGCCGAGGTCGACGCGTGGCTCGAGCGGCTCGCCGATGCGGACCACCTCGCCACGGACGGACATCTTGAGGTGTACGAGGATGTACACCGGGAGCTGCGCGACGCGCTCACCGCGCTCGACGCCCGCCCGGGACCCCCGGCGCCCCCGTCGTCCTCGATGCCGTACCAGAGCAGGAGCTGAACCGAACGTGGCAGGAGTCGCACGCCGCCGTCTCGACGCGGAGCTGGTCCGCCGGAAGCTCGCGCGCTCGCGCGAGCACGCCGGCCAGCTGATCGCCGCAGGACGGGTGACCGTCGGCAAGACCGTCGCGACCAAGTCCGCCACCCAGGTGGAGACCGCCGCGGCGATCGTGGTCGTGACCGACGACAGCGATCCCGAGTACGTCTCCCGGGGCGGGCACAAGCTCGCCGGGGCGCTGGAGGCGTTCGTGCCGCTCGGGCTCGCGGTGCAGGGGCGCCGGGCGCTCGACGCCGGCGCGTCGACCGGCGGCTTCACCGATGTGCTGCTGCGCGCGGGTGCCGCGCACGTCGTCGCCGTCGACGTCGGCTACGGGCAGCTCGCGTGGTCTCTCCAGAGCGATGAACGCGTCACCGTCAAGGACCGTACGAACGTACGCGAGTTGACACTTGAGGCGATCGATGGGGAACCTGTGGATCTGGTCGTGGGGGATCTTTCGTTCATCCCGCTCGGGCTGGTGCTGCCCGCCCTGGCGCGGTGCGTGCGGCCGGACGCCGATCTGGTGATGATGGTCAAGCCGCAGTTCGAGGTGGGCAAGGAACGGCTGGGCAGCGGGGGTGTCGTACGGAGTCCGCAACTGCGGGCGGAGGCCGTACGGGGTGTGGCCGGGAAGGCGTGGGAGCTGGGGCTCGGGGTGCGAGGTGTCACCGCCAGTCCGCTGCCCGGGCCTTCCGGGAATGTCGAGTACTTTCTGTGGCTGCGGGCAGGTGCCCCCGCGCTGGACCCGGCCGACGTTGACCGTGCAGTGGCGGAGGGGCCGCGTTGACACCGAACCGAGCTCGTACTGTTTTCCTGCTGGCCCACACCGGGCGGCCGGCAGCCATTCGCAGCGCCGAGCTCGTGGTGAAGGGCCTGCTGCGGTCCGGCATCGGGGTGCGTGTCCTGGAGTACGAGGCGGCCGACCTGCCGCTGCCGGACGAGGTGCAGCTGGTCAAGGAGGCGACACCGCAGTGCCTCGACGACTGCGAGCTGCTGATCGTGCTCGGCGGGGACGGGACGCTGCTGCGCGGGGCGGAGTTCGCCCGCGCCTCCGGGGTGCCCATGCTGGGCGTGAACCTCGGGCGGGTGGGCTTCCTGGCCGAGGCCGAGCGCGACGACCTCGACAAGGTCGTCGACCGGGTGGTCACGAAGTCCTACGAGGTCGAGGAGCGGATGACCGTCGACGTCGTCGTGCACAGCAACGGGGACATCGTGCACACCGACTGGGCGCTCAACGAGGCGGCCGTGCAGAAGGCGGGCGCCGAGAAGCTGCTCGAGGTCGTCCTGGAGATCGACGGGCGGCCCGTCACCGGGTTCGGCTGCGACGGGATCGTGCTGTCCACCCCGACCGGGTCGACCGCGTACGCCTTCTCCGCCGGGGGACCCGTGGTGTGGCCGGAGGTGGAGGCGCTGCTGATGGTGCCGATCTCCGCCCACGCGCTGTTCGCCAAGCCCCTGGTGACCTCGCCGGACTCCGTGCTCGCGGTGGAGGTGCTGCCGCACATCCCGCCGGGTGTGCTGTGGTGCGACGGACGGCGGACCGTCGAGCTGCCCGCCGGGGCCCGGGTGGAGGTGCGGCGCGGAGCGGTGCCGGTACGGCTCGCCCGGCTGCACCACGCCTCGTTCACCGACCGGCTCGTGGCGAAGTTCGCGCTGCCCGTCTCAGGGTGGCGGGGAGCACCGCACTAGAGCCTGTCGGACAGGGCCCTGAGCATCCGGGCGGGTCGCTTCCCCCGCCCGGGTGACAAGGGCACCTCGCAATCCCCGCGCCCGACCTCGTAAGGTCTTCTCCGTGCTGGAAGAGATGCGGATACGGTCGCTCGGCGTCATCGACGACGCGGTTGTCGAGCTGTCGCCCGGGTTCACCGCCGTCACCGGCGAGACGGGCGCGGGCAAGACCATGGTGGTCACGAGCCTCGGGCTGCTGCTGGGCGGGCGCGCCGATCCGGCGCTGGTGCGGATCGGCGCCGAGAAGGCGGTCGTGGAGGGGCGGATCACGCTCGCCGCGGACGCGACGGCGGCCGTACGGGCCGAGGAGGCCGGGGCCGAGCTGGACGACGGGGCGCTGCTGATCAGCCGTACCGTCTCGGCCGAGGGCAGGTCACGGGCCCACCTGGGCGGGCGCAGCGTGCCCGTGGGGCTCCTCGCCGAGCTCGCGGACGAACTGGTGGCCGTGCACGGCCAGACCGACCAGCAGGGGCTGCTGAAGCTGTCCCGGCAGCGGCAGGCGCTCGACCGGTACGCCGGGGACGGCGTGGCCGTACCGCTGGCCAAGTACGCCGAGGCCTACCGGCGGCTGAAGGCCGTGTCCGTGGAGCTGGAGGAGATCACCACGCGCGCGCGTGAGCGGGCCCAGGAGGCCGACATGCTGCGCTACGGGCTCGACGAGGTCGCCGGCGTCGAGCCGCGGGTCGGCGAGGACACCGAGCTGGCGGAGGAGGCCGAGCGGCTGGGCCACGCCGAGGCGCTGGCGTCCGCCGCGACGGCCGCGCACAGGGCGCTCGCGGGCAACCCCGAGGACCCGGAGGGCATCGACGCGGCCACACTGGTGGCGGGCGCGCACCGGGCCCTGGAGGCCGTACGGTCGCACGACCCCGCGCTGGCCGCGCTCGCCGACCGGATCGGGGAGATCGGGATTCTGCTGGGCGACGTGGCCGGGGAGCTGGCCGGGTACGCCGACGACCTGGACGCAGACCCGCTGAGACTGGCCGCGGTCGAGGAACGGCGGGCGGCGCTGACGGCGCTGACCCGCAAGTACGGCGAGGACGTCGCGGGCGTGCTGGCCTGGGCGGAGCGGGGTGCCGCGCGGCTGACCGAGCTGGACGGCGACGACGAGCGGATCGGGGAGCTGACCGCCGAGCGGGACGGACTGCGCGCCGAACTGGGCGGGCTGGCGCAGGCGTTGACGGACGCCCGCGGGGAGGCCGCCGAGCGGTTCGCGGCCGCCGTGACACAGGAGCTGGCCTCGCTGGCGATGCCGCACGCGCGCGTGTCCTTCGCGATCCGGCAGACCGAGGACCCCGAAGGCGTCGAGGTCGGCGGGCGGGCCGTCGCGTACGGGCCGTCCGGCGCGGACGAGGTGGAGCTGCTGCTCGCCCCGCACCCGGGGGCGCCGCCGCGGCCGATCGCCAAGGGGGCCTCCGGTGGTGAGCTGTCCCGCGTGATGCTGGCCGTGGAGGTCGTCTTCGCAGGGACCGACCCGGTGCCGACATATCTCTTCGACGAGGTCGACGCGGGTGTCGGTGGCAAGGCCGCGGTGGAGATCGGGCGGCGGCTGGCGAAGCTGGCCCGGAGCGCTCAGGTGGTCGTCGTGACGCACCTTCCTCAGGTGGCCGCGTTCGCCGACCGGCAGCTGCTGGTGGAGAAGACGAACGACGGGTCCGTGACGCGGTCCGGGGTCAAGGTCCTGGAGGGCGAGGAGCGGGTCCGGGAGCTGTCGCGGATGCTCGCGGGGCAGGAGGACTCCGTCACGGCTCGGGCACATGCCGAGGAGTTGCTGGCGGCGGCGCGGGGTGATGCGGGATAGGCCTTCGGCCCGCTCCACGCCCCCTCGGATCCCCGCCCGCTCCGCGGCCTCCCTCGATCCCCGCCCGCTCCGCGGCCTCCGTTTTTCCGCCCGCTCCGCGGTCTCTCTTCGCCGCTCCGCGGCGGGTTCCCGCCCACCTCAGCCTTGAACGGCCCCCCTGAACCGCTGAGCCCCGCCTTCCCCCTGAACCGCTCCGCGGTTTCCTGACCCCGCCCGCTCCGCCCGCTCCGCCCGCTCCGCCCGCTCCGCCCGCTCCGCCCGCTCCGCCCGCTCCGCCCGCTCCGCGGGCTCCCTGAATTCACCCGTATGGGTGAGCCTCTGGGCTGCCCCCGCTCGGCTTCCTGACGTCGCCGTGCCCGGAACACCCGTGCGCCCTGGCATCCTTGGCCGTGTGTACGTCCTCGAACCAGGAGCCCCGGCCACGTGAGCCACGTGAGCAGCCACTCAGCGCCCGGACAGTCGCCGCTGCGCACCGTGCAGGTGCTGGGCGGTGGCAACGTCCGCAGCAGCGCGCATGTGCGTTCGCTGGCCTCCGGGCTCGTCGCGCGGGGCGTGCGGGTGACGGTGTGCGCCCCCGTCGAGGTCGCTCACACCTATGACTTCACCGGGGCGGGCGCCGAGCATGTGCATGTGCCGCGCAGCAGCGACCCGACGTCCGTGGCGGCGCTGCGGGCGGCGTGCGCGGATGCCGACCTGGTGCACGCCCACGGGCTGCACGCCTCGTTCCGGGCCGTGCTCGCGCTGAGCGGGCGGCGCACCCCGCTGGTGGTGACCTGGCACGGGCGGACGCATGCCGAAGGGGCGCGCGCCCACTTTCTGCGGATGCTGGAGCGCCGGGTCGTCAAGTCCGCCTCCGTGGTGCTGGGCACCACCTCCGACCTCGTGGACCGGGCCCGCTCCACCGGCGCCAGGGACGCCCGCCTGGCCGCGTCCGCGCTGCCGGGGCCACTGGCGGCGGTCGAGCGCGACGAGTCCCACCGGCCCAAGCTGCGGGCCGAACTCGGTGCGACGGGCCGCCCGTTGCTGCTCGCGGTCGGTGCGCTGGAACGCCGGCGCGGTTACCGGGTGCTGCTCGACGCCGCCCGGGCGTGGCGGGAGCTGGAGCCGGTCCCGCTGGTGGCGATCGCCGGTGAGGGCCCGTTGCGGCCGGTGCTCCAGCGCCGGATCGAGGACGAGGAGCTGCCGGTGCGGCTGCTGGGCCGCCGGGAGGACGTGGGCGATCTGCTGGCGGCCGCGGACATCGCGCTCCTGCCGAGCAGTTGGGAGTCGCGTTCGGTGCTCGCCCAGGAGGCCCTGCACGCGCGCGTGCCGCTCGTGGCGACGGCCGTCGGCGGCGTCCCCGACCTCGTCGGCGACGCCGCCGAACTCGTGCCCTACGGCGACTCCGACGCCCTCGCCCGTGTCGTCACCGAGCTGCTCGCCGACCCCGAACGCCGAGAACTGCTGCGGGAGCGTGGCGTACGGCAGGCGGCGACCTGGCCGACGGAGGACGAGACGGTCGCGCAAGTGCTCAGCGTGTACGACGAGTTGACGCAGGCCCGTCCGCTGATCTGAAACCCTTCGGGTCGGACCTGAAACCCTTCGGGTCAGACCTGAAACCCTTCGGGTCGGACCTGAAACCCTTCGGGTCAGGCCAGAAGCCCTTCGGGTCAGGCCTGGCCGACGTGTCTGCGGGCCCGCAGGGCCAGGCTCAACGCCAGCACGGTCTGCGGGTCGTCCAGATCCGTGCCGAGCAACTCCCCGATGCGTGCGAGGCGGTTGTAGAGGGTCTGCCGGTTCAGATGCAGCTCGCGGGCGGTCTCCGCCTTGCGTCCGGCATGGGCCAGGTATGTCTCCAGGGTGGGCAGCAGGGGCGGCTTGGAGCGGCGGTCGTGGTCGCGGATCGGGCCGATCGCACGCTCCACGAAGGCCGCCAGATCGGGGTGGTCCCGCAGCCGCCACAGCAGCAGGTCGATGTCCAGACGGCGGGCGTCGTACCAGGGCCGGTCCGCCAGGCCCTGGGCGGCGGCGGCCGTCTCCGCGGCGTGGCGCAGCCCGGCCGAGGCCGCGGTCCAGCCGCCCGCGACGCCGACGACCACCACCGGGGGCCGGGCACCGGCGCGTTGCATGCCGGCCCGTTCCACACCCGCCCGCAGTGCCGTCGCGACCCGGTCGGCGACCGCGGCCCGCTCCGACTCCGTGCGCAGGCCCAGCAGCACCGGAACCCGCCCCTCCATCGGCCGTACGCCGAGCAGCACGGGCACGCCCAGGGAGGCCAGTTCCTCGGCGACCGCGCGGGCCAGCACCGCCCAGCCTCCCCCGCTCTCGGTTCCGCTCGGACGGGCGGTCCCACCGGGGGAGAGGGTGTCGCCGAGCCGCATGACGACCGGCAGCAGCGGGCCGGTGCCGGGCTTGAAGCCGAGCACGCGGGCCTGTGCGGGGGCGTCCTCGGCGGTGATCCGGCCCTCGGCGAGGTCGGTGAGGAAGTCGCCGCGTCCGCGTGCGGCCAGTTCCTCCTCCTGGCGGGCCTGCATCAGCACCACGGCGAGGATGCCGGCGGCCCGCTCGGCGGCCATCCGGTGCACCGGCGCCAGCGGGGCGCGCACCGGCAGCAGCACCAGCCGGGCCCGCACCGCGCCGGAGCCCTGGCCGCCGCCGGGCACGTCCACCAGGACCGACCCGGCGGGCGGCGGGGCGTCCTTGTGCTGCCCGCGCAGCCCCTCCCACACCTGGAGGGGGTCGGCGCCCTCGGGTCCGGCGCCGGCGGCGTACAGCAGTCGGCCGTCGGCGGCCTCCAGGAACACCGGGTTGTCGCCGAAGTCGGCCAGGATGCTGAGGACTTGGGGCACCCCGCCGCCGCCGAGCAGGGCCTCGGTGCAGCGGCGGTGCACCTCCTCGGCGCGTTGCAGCAGCGCGTAGTGGCCGTTGACGATCTCGGTGTGGATCTCCTCCGTGACGGTCACGAAGGGCACCTCGCGGTGCAGTTGGACCAGGGGCAGTCCGGCCGTGCGGGCGGTCTCGATGAGGGTGGCGGGCAGCCGGGTGAAGCGTGGGCCCAGTTCGACGACCAGGGCCGCGATGCCCCGCTCGGCCAGGGTCCGCACGAACGCGCGCTGTTCGGCTGGCCGGGTACCGAGGCCGTAGCCGGTGGTCAGCAGCAGTTCGCCGCCCTTGAGCAGGGAGGCGATGTTGGGCACCTCGCCCGCGTGCACCCAGCGCACGGTACGGTTCAGCCGTTCGGCACCCGCCAGGACCTCGGGGAGCCCGCTGCGCAGTCCGGGAAGTTCCAGAGCGCGCTGCACGGTGATGCCCGCGCCGTGGCTGTCGGGTCGGGTGTCCCTGCGGCTTTCCATATCGCGGACGCTACCTGTGCGCATGTTCCGGTGACATCCCGGCCTGATCACTCGGACGCGGCCGGCCGATCACCCCGGCCGCGCAAGGCCGGTGTCAGCGCCCGTCAGGCGGGCCGGATGTTGTGGTTGAAGCGGAACACGTTGTCGGGGTCGTACGTCCGCTTCAGCGCGGCCAGTCGCCGGGTGTTCTCGGGACCCAGGCCGGCGACGACCCGGTCGGCGCCCTCGTCGCCGATGAAGTTGAGGTAGACCGCGCCGCTGCTCCAGGGCCGGGCGTCGGCGCGTACGTCGCGCACCCACTTCACGCACCGCTCGTCGTCCGCCGGGTCCTCCCACAGACCGAAGGGGTGCACGCCCCAGGGGGAGTCCCGGTAGGGCACGGGGTACTCGGGCGGCCCGGTCGAGATGGCGCCGCCCAGCGGGAACAGGGCGTGCATGGTGCCCGTCGGCACGGGCATGGTCGCCGCGCGGGCGCAGTAGAGGTCCACGTAGGGGTCCGGCAGGCCGGTGAGGTACTCCGCCGACCAGTAGTTCCGGAAGCCGGGCGGGTCGTCGATCATGCACTGGACGTCGGCGTACGGCATCGCCCCGACGATCTCCGCCTCGTGCGGCAGCGCCAGCAGCGGCTCGGCCATCTTGCGCATGTCCGCCTCGGGCCCGGCGTACGTCAGCATCGCGCCGCAGAGCAGCGTGCCGACCAGGTGCTCCGGTACGAACTCCTCGGGCGGGGCGGTGATGTAGAGCGCGGCGCCGCTCGCCTCGTCCGGGCCGGTGGTGATCAGGTCCCGGTAGGTGCGCACGACCTCGGGGCCGTGTTCCGGGAGGTACAGCAGGAAGGCGATGGAGAACTCGGGCAGCTCGTACAGCTTCAGCGTCAGGGCGGTGGCGACGCCGAAGTTGCCGCCTCCGCCGTGCAGGCCCCAGAACAGTTCCGGGTTCTCGTCGGCGTTGGCGTGGACGCGTTCACCGTCGGCGGTGACCAGTTCGACGCCGAGCAGGTTGTCGACCGCGAGTCCGCACCAGCGGTCCAGCCAGCCGCTGCCGCCGCCGAGCACGAAGCCGCCGACGCCGGTGGTCGAGACCCGGCCGCCGGTGGTGACCAGGCCGTGCGGCTGGGTGGCGCGGTCCAGGTCGCTCATCATGGCGCCGCCGGCGACCCGTACCGCCTCGGCGCCGGGGTGCACGGTGACCGCGCGCATATGGCGCAGGTCCACCACCAGCCCGCCGTCGTTGAGCGCCGAGCCCGCCACGCTGTGCCCGCCGCCGCGCACGGCGATGTTCAGGTCCAGCTCCCGGCCGAAGCGCACGGCCCGGACCACGTCGTCCTCGTCCACGCACTGCGCGATCACCGCGGGCCGCCGGTCGATCATGGCGTTGAACACGGTCCGGGCCTCGTCGTAGCCCAGGTCGCCGGGGGCGAACACGTCGCCCGACAGGTCCTCGCGCAGCGCGGTGAGGGCCGCGCCCGCCTTCGAGAGGGAAGCCATGGCCGCCCCCTTTCCGAAAGGGGGAGTGGTGCCATACCAGCCTAGGCGCGCCCGGCCGGGGCGGCTCGTCAGCGACAGGCTCGTCGGCGACGGCGCGGCAGCGGCGGGCGGACCCGCCGTCGCCGAGACGTGTCACCGGCCCTCGCGACCGGCCTCAGCCGCCGTACGCACCCGAGGCCGTCAGCCGCAGGGCCGTGTCGATGAGCGGGACATGGCTGAAGGCCTGCGGGAAGTTGCCCACTTGGCGCTGCAGGCGCGGGTCCCACTCCTCGGCCAGCAGGCCCAGGTCGTTGCGGAGCGCGAGCAGCTTCTCGAACAGCTGGCGGGCCTCGTCGACCCGGCCGATCATCGCCAGGTCGTCGGCCATCCAGAACGAGCAGGCGAGGAACGCCCCCTCGTCGCCCGGCAGGCCGTCGACGCCCTCGGACTCGCCCTCGGTGGGGTAGCGCAGGATGAAGCCGTCGGAGGTGGACAGCTCGCGCTGGATCGCCTCGATGGTGCCGATCACGCGCTTGTCGTCCGGGGGCAGGAAGCCCATCTGCGGGATGAGCAGCAGCGAGGCGTCCAGCTCCTTGGAGCCGTAGGACTGCGTGAAGGTGTTGCGCTCCTTGTCGTAGCCCTTCTCGCACACGTCCCGGTGGATGTCGTCGCGCAGCTCGCGCCAGCGCTCCAGCGGACCGTCCGCGTCACCGGACTCGATCAGCTTGATGGTGCGGTCGACCGCGACCCAGGCCATGACCTTGGAGTGCACGAAGTGGCGGCGCGGTCCGCGCACCTCCCAGATGCCCTCGTCCGGCTCCTGCCAGTGGTCCTCCAGGTAGCGGATCAGCTTGAGCTGGAGCAGCGAGGCGTAGTCGTTGCGGGCCAGGCCGGTCATATGGGCCAGGTGCAGGGCCTCGGTGACCTCGCCGTAGACGTCGAGCTGGAGCTGGTGGGCCGCGCCGTTGCCGACCCGGACCGGGGCGGAGTTCTCGTAGCCGGGCAGCCAGTCCAGCTCGGCCTCGCCCAGCTCGCGCTCACCGGCGATGCCGTACATGATCTGCAGGTTCTCCGGGTCGCCCGCCACCGCGCGCAGCAGCCACTCGCGCCAGGCGCGGGCCTCGTCGCGGTAGCCGGTGCGCAGCAGCGAGGACAGGGTGATCGCCGCGTCCCGCAGCCAGGTGTAGCGGTAGTCCCAGTTGCGCACGCCGCCGATGTCCTCGGGCAGCGACGTGGTGGGCGCGGCGACGATTCCGCCGGTGGGGGCGTACGTCAGCGCCTTGAGCGTGATCAGGGAGCGCACGACGGCCTCGCGGTAGGGGCCGTGGTACGTGCACTGCTCGACCCACTCGCGCCAGAAGTCCTCGGTCGCCGTCAGCGACTGCTCGGGCTCCGGCAGCGGCGGCGCCTCCTTGTGCGAGGGCTGCCAGGAGATCGTGAACGCGATCCGGTCGCCGGGGGCCACGGTGAAGTCGGAGTACGTGGTCAGCGACCGGCCGTAGGTCTCGGCCTCGGTGTCGAACCACACCGAGTCGGGGCCCGCGACGGCGAAGGTGCGCCCGTCGTCGCCCCGGTGCACCCAGGGCACCACCCGGCCGTAGCTGAAGCGCATGCGCAGGGCCGAGCGCATCGGCACCCGGCCGGACACGCCCTCCACGATCCGGATCAGCTGGGGAGCGCCGTCACGCGGCGGCATGAAGTCCGTCACCCGGACGGTGCCGCGCGGGGTGTCCCACTCGGACTCCAGGATGAGCGAGTCGCCGCGATAGGTGCGCCGGGCCGCGGTGGGCGGCTCGGTGTCGGGTGTGTGCGCCGGTCCGATGCGCCAGAAGCCGTGCTCCTCGGTGCCCAGCAGGCCGGCGAAGATGGCGTGCGAGTCGAAGCGGGGCAGGCACAGCCAGTCGACTGTGCCGTCCCGGCAGACCAGTGCCGCGGTCTGCATGTCTCCGATGAGTGCGTAGTCTTCGATGCGCCCGGCCACGTGCATCTCCAGTCGAACGGCCACGTCACCCCGTGATGGGGCGGTCGCTAGTGCGGTCAAGGGGTCGTTGTAACGCGTCGTCGAGTCTGAGGCAATGCCATGCCGGACTGTGGACAGGTCCCGGCCTTCCTCGCTCAACGAACTGACGAGCTCTCGTTGTTTCCGGTGCCTACGGACGGGGGTGGTGTCGTGTTGCCGGCCGGCTCGACAGCGAGTGTCCGAGCAGGATACGACGCGCACGGTGGCTCTGTGTGCCCCTCCTGACAACGCGGCTGCGCCGAACGAGTGAGCTGCGGGTGAGCCGCGCGGACCGGGTCGTGCCGCTGACCTGGAGGGTGTCCGCGCGTGCGCGGAGCGTGGCCGGGAGCCATCCCCTCGCGGCGCTGATACGCTGGTAGCCCGTGGACCGGTGGGCGTCCCTCCCCTGAGATCGCACCCCCGAACCGCAGCGACGGCGCCCCCGGAATTCTCCGGTCCGGCAGTCGAACCGCACCGCCAGACAGCGACCACGGGAGCCCCCTCTTGGCCATGACGCCCAAATCCACGACGACCAAGCACATCTTCGTCACCGGGGGTGTCGCCTCCTCTCTCGGCAAGGGGCTGACGGCCTCCAGCCTGGGCATGCTGCTCAAGGCCAGGGGCCTGCGGGTCGTCATGCAGAAGCTCGACCCGTACCTGAACGTCGACCCGGGCACGATGAACCCGTTCCAGCACGGTGAGGTCTTCGTCACCAACGACGGCGCCGAGACCGACCTCGACATCGGACACTACGAGCGTTTCCTCGACCGTGACCTGGACGGCACCGCCAATGTCACTACAGGCCAGGTGTACTCCACGGTGATCGCCAAGGAGCGGCGCGGCGAGTACCTGGGTGACACCGTGCAGGTCATCCCGCACATCACCAACGAGATCAAGCATCGCATCCGCCGCATGGCGACGGACGAGGTCGACGTCGTGATCACCGAGGTCGGCGGTACGGTCGGCGACATCGAGTCGCTGCCGTTCCTGGAGACCGTCCGCCAGGTCCGCCACGAGGTCGGCCGGGACAACGTCTTCGTCGTGCACATCTCGCTGCTGCCCTACATCGGCCCCTCCGGCGAGCTGAAGACCAAGCCCACCCAGCACTCGGTCGCCGCCCTGCGCAACATCGGTATCCAGCCGGACGCCATCGTGCTGCGCTGCGACCGCGAGGTGCCGACCGCGATCAAGCGCAAGATCTCGCTGATGTGCGACGTGGACGAGGCTGCCGTGGTGGCCTGCCCCGACGCCCGCTCGATCTACGACATCCCGAAGACCGTCCACGGCGAGGGCCTGGACGCCTACGCCGTCCGCAAGCTGGACCTGCCGTTCCGCGACGTGGACTGGACGACCTGGGACGACCTGCTCGACCGGGTCCACAACCCCGACCACGAGGTCACCCTCGCGCTGGTCGGCAAGTACATCGACCTGCCCGACGCCTATCTGTCGGTGACCGAGGCGCTGCGCGCCGGCGGCTTCGCCAACAAGACCCGCGTCAAGATCAAGTGGGTCACCTCGGACGACTGCAAGACCCCGGCCGGCGCCAAGGCGCAGCTTGCCGACGTCGACGGCATCTGCATCCCCGGTGGCTTCGGGGACCGCGGTGTGCTGGGCAAGGTCGGCGCGATCAGGTACGCCCGCGAGAACAAGATCCCGCTGCTGGGCCTGTGCCTCGGCCTGCAGTGCATCGTGGTCGAGGCCGCCCGCCACCTGGCCGACATCCCGGACGCCAACTCCACCGAGTTCGACCCGGCCACCTCCCACCCGGTCATCTCCACCATGGCCGAGCAGATGGACATCGTCGCCGGTGAGGGCGACATGGGCGGCACCATGCGGCTGGGCATGTACCCGGCGAAGCTGGCCGAGGGCTCGATCGTGCGCGAGGTCTACGACGGCAAGGAGTACGTCGAGGAGCGGCACCGGCACCGCTACGAGGTGAACAACGCCTACCGCGCGGAGCTGGAGAAGAAGGCCGGCATCCTCTTCTCGGGCACCTCCCCGGACGGCAAGCTCGTCGAGTACGTCGAGTACCCGCGCGACGTCCACCCCTACCTGGTCGCCACGCAGGCGCACCCCGAGCTGCGCTCGCGGCCGACCCGCCCCCACCCGCTGTTCGCCGGGCTGGTGAAGGCGGCCGTCGAGCGCCAGCAGGGTCAGGGCGC
This sequence comes from Streptomyces sp. NPDC006458, assembly GCF_040612135.1. Taxonomy (NCBI): domain Bacteria; kingdom Bacillati; phylum Actinomycetota; class Actinomycetes; order Kitasatosporales; family Streptomycetaceae; genus Streptomyces; species Streptomyces sp. NPDC006458. The sequence goes on from NZ_JBEXPR010000052.1 coordinate 21,192, forward strand.
GCAGACGTCCGAGTGACACACCAGTTGTACGGTGGCCGGGGCGCGTTCCTTCAAAGGTGCGCACCCCGGCTTCTTTTCTGCAGGTGGAGGGACAGGGCATGACGTTCAGGGACACCCCCGAGGAGTGGGAGATCCGGGCCTCGGAGACCCCCTTCGTGGGGAACAAGACCTCCGTGCGCACGGACGACGTGGTCATGCCCGACGGCACCGTGGTGCGCCGTGACTACCAGGTGCACCCCGGTTCGGTGGCCGTTCTCGCGCTGGACGAGCGGGACCGGGTGCTGGTGCTCCGCCAGTACCGGCATCCCGTGCGGCACAAGCTGTGGGAGATCCCGGCCGGGCTGCTCGACGTGCCCGGGGAGAACCCGCTGCACGCCGCCCAGCGGGAGCTGTACGAGGAGGCGCACGTCAAGGCGGAGACCTGGCGGGTGCTGACCGATGTGTACACGACGCCCGGCGGCTGTGACGAGGCGATTCGGATCTTCCTGGCGCGGGATCTGTCGGAGGCCGACGGGGAGCGGTTTGCGGCGGAGCACGAGGAGATCGACCTGGAGTTGGCTCGGGTGCCGTTGGACGAGCTGGTGCGGGGCGTCCTTGCCGGGGAGCTGCACAACAACTGTCTGGTGGTGGGGGTGCTTTCGCTCGTGGCCGCGCGGCAGGGGGAAGGCCTGGACGCGTTGCGTCCGGCTCTGGCGCCCTGGGCTGCGCGGCCGTTCGAGGTCTGAGTTCCGCCGGCCGTGCCGCCGCTCGATGCCGTCCTGCGTATGCCGCGCCGCCGTGGCTCGCGCGCCCGCGCGGTGGAGCCCACACGGGAAACAGCCCCGCGCCCTGTGGGCCGTTGACAACATCGAGTCCTACCATCCGTTGATCCGATCGGGGAGTCCTGTCTCCGCCTCGGCCTGCTCGTCCCGGTCCGTAGCAGAGCGTGAACTAGGCTCTGGAAACGCCCGAACCGGAGTCCCGGCGGGCTTGCGCGTGCGGTGGGACGGGAGTGTGGCCCGTGACGGATCAGGCGGTGGACACCGGTGGTGCGCGGCTGTCGGTCCAGGCCGGTGAGGACGGGTTTCTCGGGCGTATCCGGGAGCTGAAGGGCCTCTGCGCCGACATCGAGCGAGCCGGGCTGGACACGCTCTCCGGGCGCAAGGCGCCCCGCGCGCGGGTGCTGCTCATCGCCGGACGGCCCGGGTCGGGGCGCAGCGCGCTGGCCGAGGAGCTGGCCCGCCAGCTCGCCCACCGTTACCCGGACGGGGTGCTGCGCGCCCGCCTGAGCGAGCCCGATGGCACCCCCGTACCCGTCGAGCGCGTGGCCCGGGAGCTGCTCACCGCGCTGGAGCTGCCGTCGCCGCCGGGCGCGGCCGAGGACGAGCTCGCGCAGGCGCTGCGCGAGGCCCTGGCCGGGCGCCGGACGCTGCTCCTGCTGGACGACGCCGTCGATGCCGCGCAGGTCGACGCGCTGCTGCCGGACTCCCCGCAGAGCCTGGTCCTGGCCGTCTCCGGCGGGCCGCTGACCGGCATCTCCGACGTACGGCCGTGCACGCTCGGCGGGCTGGACACCAAGTCGGCCCTGGAGCTGCTGTCCCGGCACACCGGGTCGGTCCGGATCACCGTGGACCCACGGGCCGCCGAGGGCCTGGTGGAGGAGTGCCAGGCGCAGCCGGCCGCGCTGATGATGGCAGGCGGCTGGCTCGCGGCCCGGCCCAAGGCCGCGGTCGCCGACCTCGCCAAGCATCTGCACGCCGAGGGCGACGAGTCCGGCACCCCGCTCGCCCGGGTGTTCCGGCTCGCCTACGGTTCGCTGCCCGCCCCCGCCGCCCGGATACTGCGACTGCTCTCGCTCGCCCCGGCCGGCCTGGTCGACCCGCACACGGCCTCCGCGCTCGCCGGTTGCTCGGTCAGCGGCGCCCGCACCACCCTGGACGACCTCGTGGCGCTCGGCCTGCTGCACGCCCTGGACGCGCCGCTGCCGCAGTACGAGGTCCCCGGGTGCCTCCAGCCGCTGCTGGAGGCCCTCTCCGAGTCACAGGACCGCCCGGCGGAACTCCAGCTGGCACGGGCCCGCATGCTGGAGCGGACCGTACGGCTGCTGCAGTCCTGCCGGGCGATCACCGAGACGGACAGCCCGCAGGCCCGCGAGAAGCTGCTCGGCATGCCCCGCTCGCTGCGCTTCCCCAGCCCGAGGGCGGCCGCCGAGTGGCTGCGGGTCCGGCGGCCCGCGCTGCTGGCCTCCGCCCGGCTCGCGGTCGCCGACGGCGAGCTGGACACCCTGGCCCGGCGGCTGATGTCCCAGCTGGTGCGGACCATGGTCGCGCACATCGGCACCCAGGCCGCGGCGGCCGACCTGTACGGCCTGCACGGACTGGTGCTGGACGTGGCCGAGCGCCGCGGACTGGCCCGGGAGAAGGCCGCGGCGCTGTTGAACCTGGGCGATCTCGACGCCCGTACGGGGCGCACGGCCGAGGCGCTGGTGCGCTTTCGGTCGGCTCTGGACGCCGGACGCCAGGCGAACGACCCGTACGCGACCGGTCGGGCGATGGAATCCGTAGGTGGTGCGCATCTGGAGCTCGGGGACTACGACCGGGCGGCCGACTGGTTCGGCCGGGCGCTGGCCCAGCGGCTGGCCCGGGACGAGCGCGCCGACGCCGCGCGGCTGTACGGCCGTATCGCCGCCGCGCACACCTACGCGGGCCGCTACGGCGAGGCGCTGCGGGGCTGGCGGGCCGCGGTCGCGGGCCATCGCAAGGAGGGCGATGTCGCCGCCCACGCAAGGGCGTTGAGCGAGCTGGCACGGGTGCAGGAGTACGCCGGGCGGCCCGAGGAATGTCTGCGCACCTGCCAGGAGGCGGTGGAGTGGGCGCGGCAGGCGGAGGACGAGCGGCTGCAGGCGGCCCTGCACCTGCGGATGGCCGACATCCTGGAGCACCTGGGGGACCCGGCGGCCGCGCGGCTGCACCGCGGGACGGCCGAGCGCATGCTGGGGGAGGAGCTCCAGGAGGGCGTTACCGGCGAGGAAACCCCGGAACGAGGCCCTAACGCCTGCGAAATCCGTAGTACATCTGCTGAAGATTGATGCAATGAAAGGCTAGACAGCTGGAACGCCTTCATTAAACTGGCTCTGCCGCACGTTCTCCTGCGGTGTCTCCCGGTATGCCCTGCGTATACGGGTATGTCGTGCAATCCACCCTCTGAGCCAAGGACCGTGATCGACGTGAAGGTCGGCATCCCCCGCGAGGTCAAGAACAACGAGTTCCGGGTGGCCATCACCCCCGCCGGTGTGCACGAGCTGGTGCGCCACGGCCACCAGGTCGTCGTCGAGCGCGACGCCGGTGTCGGCTCCTCGATCACGAACGACGAGTACCTGGCGGCCGGCGCGGAGATCCTGGACACGGCCGACGAGGTCTGGGCCGCCGCCGACCTGCTGCTGAAGGTCAAGGAGCCCATCGCCGAGGAGTACCACCGCCTCCGCAAGGACCAGACGCTCTTCACCTACCTGCACCTGGCCGCCTCCAGGGAGTGCACGGACGCCCTGCTGGAGTCCGGCACCACGGCCATCGCCTACGAGACCGTCGAGCTGGCCACCCGCGCGCTGCCGCTGCTCGCCCCGATGTCCGAGGTCGCGGGCCGGCTGGCCCCGCAGGTCGGCGCCTACCACCTGATGCGTCCCGTCGGCGGCCGTGGCGTCCTGCCCGGCGGTGTCCCGGGCGTCACCCCCGCCAAGGCCGTCGTCATCGGCGGCGGTGTCTCCGGCTGGAACGCCGCGCAGATCGCCATCGGCATGGGCTTCGACGTGACCCTGCTCGACCGCGACATCAACAAGCTGCGCGAGGCCGACAAGATCTTCGGCACCCGGATCAAGGCCGTCATGTCCAACGCCTTCGAGCTGGAGAAGGCCGTCCTCGACGCCGACCTCGTCATCGGCGCCGTCCTCATCCCGGGCGCCAAGGCGCCGAAGCTCGTCACCAACGAGCTGGTCGCGCGCATGAAGCCGGGAAGTGTTCTTGTCGACATCGCGATCGACCAGGGCGGCTGCTTCGAGGACTCCCGTCCCACCACGCACGCCGAGCCGACCTTCAAGGTCCACAACTCGGTCTTCTACTGCGTCGCCAACATGCCGGGTGCGGTGCCCAACACCTCCACCTACGCGCTCACCAACGCCACGCTGCCGTACATCGTCTCGCTCGCCGACAACGGCTGGGTGGAGGCGCTGCGCCGCGACCCCGCGCTCGCCAAGGGTCTGAACACCCATGACGGCGAGGTCGTTTACCGCGAGGTCGCCGAGGCGCACGGCCTGGAGCACATCGAGCTGGAGGCCCTGCTCGGCTGACGGCCCGAGAGCCCGAGTGGCCGAGTCACCGTTCGGTAAAAGGCGATTCGTCAACACACGTCGTCAACACCACACACCAGGCCGGACCTTGCCCGACAAGGTCCGGCCGGATGTGTGTATGGTCACTTTGCGGCTCTAGGTCAACTCGCCTCGAACGTAACCCTTGAACCGATTCGTACACCGGTGAAACCTGCCGTGCGACGGCCGTACGCCCTTGACAGAGGGATGTTTCATTGCCGACACATCCTGCCGGGTCCGGCGGATTGTGTTGCTGCGGACCGCCGACACGCCATAGAGTCGCCAACCGTCGGCATGGTGCCACGCTGACCTTGTCTAGAAGTTTCCTGGTCACCAAGGAGGTAAGACGACTTGTGAATGAGTCGACATTTTCTCCCGGGGGTGGTCAACCAGGAATGCCCACGCGGGGCCAGGGCTCCACGGGGATCGAGGCTGTCGGCTCCGTCGCTGTCCGAACCTTCGCAGCCCACCAGAGCCAGAGCAGCCCCCACACGGCTCTGTCAGCACACCAGAGCATGGATGGCCATCACGTGAACGCCATGGCCGGCGACGGAAGTGGCGCGCCCCACAACCACTTCGCCGACTACGACGAACTGCCCGAGGGGCATTTCTACGACCCCGACGCCGAATACGAGCCGGACCCGGAGTACGCGGCCACACTCGCGCCCGACGCTGCCCGTCAGCGCCGTGAGCGCATCGGCCCCACCGGACGCCCGCTGCCGTACTTCCCGATCCCGGGACCGCTGACCAACCACGGTCCCGCGACGATCATCGCGATGTGCAACCAGAAGGGCGGCGTCGGCAAGACCACGTCGACCATCAACCTGGGTGCCGCGCTCGCGGAGTACGGCCGCCGCGTACTGCTCGTGGACTTCGACCCGCAGGGCGCGCTGTCGGTGGGTCTCGGTGTCAACCCCATGGAGCTGGACCTCACCGTCTACAACCTGCTCATGGAGCGGGGCATGTCGGCGGACGAGGTGCTCCTGAAGACCGCGGTTCCCAACATGGACCTGCTGCCGAGCAACATCGACCTGTCGGCCGCCGAGGTCCAGCTGGTCTCCGAGGTGGCCCGCGAGTCCACGCTCCAGCGCGCGCTGAAGCCGCTGATGGACGACTACGACTACATCGTGATCGACTGTCAGCCCTCGCTCGGCCTGCTCACCGTCAACGCGCTGACGGCCGCCCACAAGGTGATCGTCCCCCTGGAGTGCGAGTTCTTCGCCCTCCGCGGTGTCGCGCTGCTGACCGAGACCATCGAGAAGGTTCAGGAGCGGCTCAACCCGGAGCTGGAGCTCGACGGCATCCTCGCCACGATGTACGACTCGCGCACCGTGCACAGCCGTGAGGTGCTCGCGCGGGTCGTCGAGGCGTTCGACGACCACGTCTACCACACGGTCATCGGGCGCACGGTCCGCTTCCCGGAGACCACGGTCGCCGGTGAGCCGATCACCACGTACGCCTCCAACTCCGTCGGTGCCGCCGCCTACCGCCAGCTCGCCAGGGAGGTGCTCGCCCGGTGTCACGCCGAGTGAGTCTGCCGGGGGCCGACGAACTCTTCCGTACGACAGGGGGTACGGCGCTGCAGCCGTCCACCCCACGGCGCCAGGCGGGCGGCGAGGCCCGGGTGCCGGCGCCGGCCGGTGAGGGCGACGCCGCCGCGGCCGCGGAGGACGCGCCGCAGGCGGTGCCCGCGCAGGGCGGGGACGGGGACGGGGCGGAGCACGTCGCCGCCGAGGCGGAGGGGGCCGAGGCCGGGGAGTCCCGCAGCCGGGGCTCCGCCCGGCGGCAGGCCGCACCGCAGGAAGGTTCTGCCGCGGAGCCGCGCAAGCGGGGGCGGAGCCCCTCGCGCCGCCCGAGCGGGCGGGAGCGGCACGACGAGAAGATCACGGTGTACGTGTCCGCCGAGGAGCTGATGGATCTGGAGCACGCCCGTCTGGTGCTCCGGGGTGAGCACGGACTGGCCGTGGACCGTGGGCGGATCGTCCGCGAGGCGGTCGCCGTGGTGCTCGCGGATCTGGAGACGCGCGGGGAAGCGAGCATTCTGGTTCGGCGGCTTCGGGGACGCTAGAGGTAGCCTGCCAAGGCCATGACCTCGAATGACGTTCCCGCTGCCGCGGCCGGTGGTGCCGGTGGACGTCGGCGTGCGCTGGGGCGCGGACCGGGGGCGGCCGGGGCCGCGGGGCCGGTGGAGGCCGAGAGTCCCGAGGCCGAGAGCCGCGAGGCCGAGCGGTCCGGAGTCGAGAGCCCCGAGGCGCTGCTGCCGGAGGCCGAGCCGTCCGAGGCCGTGTCCTCGGAACCCGAGAGTCCTGAAGCCGGGCACCCGGAGGCCGAACCGTCCGACGCCGAACCGCCCGACGCCGAATCGTCCGACGCCGAGTCTCCGGAGGAGACCGGGAGTCCTGAGAGCGAGTCTGCCGGGGCCGGCCCGGCGATGGCGGAGCCCGAGTCCGGGGCCGGGGAGACCGGCGACGGTGTCTTCAAGGTCCGGCTCGCCAACTTCGAAGGCCCCTTCGACCTGTTGCTCCAGCTGATCTCCAAGCACAAGCTGGATGTCACCGAGGTGGCGCTGTCCAAGGTCACCGACGAGTTCATGGCGCACATCCGGGCCATGGGGCCGGACTGGGACCTCGACCAGACGACCGAGTTCCTCGTCGTGGCAGCGACCCTGCTCGATCTGAAGGCCGCCCGGCTGCTCCCGGCCGCCGAGGTCGAGGACGAGGCCGATCTGGCGCTGCTGGAGGCCCGGGACCTGCTGTTCGCGCGACTGCTCCAGTACCGCGCGTACAAGCAGATCGCGGAGATCTTCAACCGACGGCTGGAGGACGAGGCCCGCCGCTACCCGCGTACCGTCGGGCTGGAGCCGCATCTGGCCGAGCTGCTGCCCGAGGTCGTCATCAGCATCGGCCCCGAGGGGTTCGCCAGGCTCGCCGTGAAGGCGATGCAGCCCAGGCCCAGGCCGCAGGTGTACGTCGATCACATCCACGCTCCGCTCGTCAGCGTGCAGGAGCAGGCCGGGATCGTCGTCTCGCGGCTCCGGGAGCTCGGGGAGGCAAGCTTCCGGGTGCTCGTGTCGGACGCCGACGGCACCCTCACCGTCGTGGCGAGGTTCCTGGCGCTGCTGGAGCTGTACCGGGAGAAGGCCGTCGCGCTGGAGCAGGAGGAGGCGCTCGGGGACCTGCTGGTGCGGTGGACCGGCGGGGACGGGGACGATGCGCCGCGGGTGACGGACGAGTTCGACCGGCCGCCCGAGGAGCCCAAGGAGGAGAAGAAGCCATGAGCGAGTCCGGCACCGAGGCGTCGGGCGGGCCGCGTTCCGTGGCCGAGCTCGACCTCAGGCCCGCCCTGGAGGCCGTGCTCATGGTCGTGGACGAGCCCGCGACCGAGGAGCACCTGGCGAAGATCCTTGAACGGCCCAGGCGGCAGATCGCGAAGGCGCTGCGCGAGCTGGCCGACGACTACGCGGCCCAGGGCCGAGGCTTCGAACTGCGGTTCGTCGCGGGCGGCTGGCGTTTCTACACCCGGCCCGAGTACGCCGAAGCCGTGGAGAAGCTGGTTCTGGAAGGACAGACGGCCCGGCTAACCCAGGCGGCGCTGGAGACCCTGGCCGTCGTCGCGTACCGGCAGCCGGTCAGCCGCAGCCGGGTCTCGGCCGTGCGCGGAGTCAACTGCGACGGCGTGATGCGCACCCTCCTCCAGCGCGGTCTGGTGGCGGAGGCGGGCACGGAACCCGAAACAGGTGCGATCCTGTACGTGACGACGAACTACTTCCTGGAGCGGATGGGCCTGCGCGGTCTGGACGAACTCCCGGAGCTCGCGCCCTTCCTCCCGGAGGCGGACGCGATCGAGGCCGAGACCCAGGAAGGGGTGCCGTCGTTCGATCCGGACGCCCCCGACGGCGGACCGGGCGCAGACGGCGAACACACGACGACGACGACGGAACTTTGATGCGAAGCAGCGGTAGCGGCAGCGGCAGGAACGGCGGGCGCGGTAACGACCGCGGCGCCGGAAACAACAGGGACGAGCGCCAGGGGCAGGGCGGCCGTCCCCGCAAGCCCCGCCCCGAGGAGCGCCGCTACGACGTCGGCCCCGGAGCGACCCAGGACGGCCCCAAGTCCGGTCGCGGCGGCGCCGCGCGCGGTGGTGCCAAGGGCGGCCCCAAGCAGTCCCAGCAGGGCACGGGGCGCGGCCGTACGGCCCCCGGACGCTCGCGCGAGTACGAGACGCGGGCCGAGGAGCGCAACCGCGAGCGGTACGCGGGCAAGGAGGACGTCAAGCTCCCCAAGACCTTCCCGGGCGCCGAGCAGGAGGGCGAGCGGCTGCAGAAGGTGCTCGCCCGCGCGGGCTACGGCTCCCGGCGCGCCTGCGAGGAGCTGATCGAGCAGGCCCGTGTCGAGGTCAACGGCGAGATCGTGCTGGAGCAGGGCCGCCGGGTCGACCCGGAGCAGGACGAGGTCAAGGTCGACGGCCTGACCGTCGCGACCCAGTCGTACCAGTTCTTCTCGCTGAACAAGCCCGCCGGTGTCGTGTCCACCATGGAGGACCCCGAGGGGCGCCAGTGCCTCGGGGACTACGTCACCAACCGTGAGACGCGGCTCTTCCACGTCGGCCGGCTCGACACCGAGACCGAGGGTGTCATCCTGCTCACCAACCACGGCGAGCTGGCCCACCGGCTGACCCACCCGAAGTACGGCGTGAAGAAGACCTACCTCGCGGCGATCGTCGGCCCGATCCCGCGCGACCTGGGCAAGAGGCTCAAGGACGGCATCCAGCTGGAGGACGGCTACGCCCGCGCGGACCACTTCCGGGTCGTCGAGCAGACCGGCAAGAACTACCTCGTCGAGGTGACCCTGCACGAGGGCCGCAAGCACATCGTGCGCCGCATGCTCGCCGAGGCCGGGTTCCCGGTCGAGAAGCTGGTGCGCACCTCCTTCGGCCCGATCACCCTGGGCGACCAGAAGTCGGGCTGGCTGCGCCGGCTGTCGAACACCGAGGTCGGGATGCTCATGAAGGAAGTCGACCTCTAGGGGCAACGCCGTTCAGTTAAGGGCGGGGGCTGTTCGTCAAGGCCCGTGAACGAGGCAGCGGAGCTGCTGTAGAAGAGGGTTGTCCTCCAAGACATCCT
>NZ_JBEXPR010000053.1:0-29581 GCF_040612135.1 Streptomyces sp. NPDC006458
GCCAAGGTACCCTCCGGAATCGTGGCGCCCGGAGGCCGGTGGGTGGCGCAGTGCCCCGCCGACGGACAACCCGCTCTGGCGGTCGTGGGACCCGGCGGCGGCGGCACGGCCGCCGCCGACCCCGCCGCTTCCGAGCGTGACACGGCTGTGGAGCGCAAGACCGAGGCCGCCGTTCTCGCCGATCTGGCCGAGGATGGCACCGGCACCTTCTGGGTGCGGCTGGACAGCGCCGCCGACCTCGCCGGCGCCACCGCCAAGGTGAAGACGAAGGCGAAGAAGGGCGAGGCCGTCCTCCGCGCCAAGACCGAGCACGCCGAGAAGTCCCAGGCGCGGCTGCGCAAGCTGCTCAAGGCGGCGGGCGCGGACCACACCCCCTTCTGGATCTCCAACAGCGTCCAAGTAACCGGCGACACAAAGCTGTTGAAGAAGATCGCGGCGCTTCCCGAGGTCAGCGCCGTGGAGGCGGATGAGTCCCTGACCCTGCCCAAGCCGCTCGCCGGGGGCGACGCCGGACCCAGCGTGAACTCGGTCGACTGGAACATCGCCGAGATCGGGGCGGACGCCGTCTGGAACGACTTCAAGGTGCGCGGCGAGGGCATCGTCGTCGCCAACATCGACAGCGGGGTGCAGTTCGACCACCCCGCGCTCGCCGCCCAGTACCGCGGGCGGGCAGCCGACGGCACGGTCAGCCACGACTACAACTGGTTTGACCCGACCCGCGTCTGCGCGCCGCAGACACCCTGCGACGGCAACGGTCACGGCACCCACACGATGGGCACCATCGTCGGCGACGGCGGCTCGGGCATCGGCGTCGCCCCGGGCGCGAAGTGGATCGCCGCCCGGGGCTGCGAGGACACGTCCTGCTCGAGGGCCTCGCTGCTCGCCGCCGGCCAGTGGATGCTCGCCCCCACCGACAGCAAGGGCGCCAACCCGCGGCCCGACCTCGCCCCGGACATCATCAACAACTCCTGGGGAGGGTCCGGCTACGACGCCTGGTACCTGGACGTCGTCAACGCCTGGAACGCCGCCGGGATCTTCACGGCCATGTCCAACGGCAACAGCGGCCCCCAGTGCAACACCACCACCACCCCGGGCATCTACCCGAACTCCTACAGCTCCGGGGCGTACGACTCCAACGGCACCATCGCCTACTGGTCGTCCCGTGGCAGCGGCCGCGACGGTGAGATCAAGCCGAACATCACCGCGCCGGGCGTCGGTATCCGCTCCGCCGTCCCCGGCGACCGCTACAAGCTCCTCTCGGGCACCTCGATGGCATCCCCGCACACCGCCGGTGTCGTGGCGCTGATGTGGTCGGCCGCGCCTTCCCTGATCCACGACATCCCCGCCACCAGGGCACTGCTGGACTCCACGGCGCGTGACGTGAACGACACCAGCTGCGGCGGCACCGCCGACGACAACAACGTGTTCGGCGAGGGCAAGCTCGACGCCTACGCCTCCGTCCAGGCCGCCCCGCGCGCCGGGCTCGCGACCATCTCGGGCACCGTGACGGTCGACGGGACGCCGCTCGCCGGCGCCCAGGTGAGCGTGGACGGCCCGCTGGACCGCACCGTGGTCACCGCCCCGGACGGCACCTACACGCTGCCGCGTCTGCTGGTCGGCGAGTACGCGATCAAGGTCACCCGGTTCGGCTACCTCGAGGCCGGCCGGACGGTCACCGTCACCGCGGACTCCACGACGCAGGTCGACTTCACCACACGGACGGCGCCGATCGCGACCGTCTCCGGTACCGTCACCGACGTCACCGGCCCCGTCGCCGGAAGCACCGTCGTCGCCCTGGGGACTCCGGCCAAGACGACCGTGGCCGCCGACGGCCACTACACGCTGCCGCTGCCGCACGGTTCGTACCAGCTCAAGGTCACCCCGGCCCAGAGCTGCGCGAACCCGCTCGGCCGCGCCCTGGACGTCTCCGGCGACGCCACGGTCGACCTGACGCTGCCGGCCCGCACCGACGCGTACGGCTACGGCTGCACGAGCCGCGCGGGCGGCCACATCACCGGCACGACCCGCTTCCCGATCTCGGACTCGAACATCTCGCGCCCGTTCACCCTGCCGTTCGACGTGCCGGTGTACGGCTCGACCGCGGCCTCGAACAGGATCTTTATCGGCACCAACGGCCTGCTCGGCTACGACCCGTTCGTGGAGTTCGGCCAGAACCAGGGCATTCCCAACGCGAGCCAGCCGAACAACACGCTGTACCCCTTCTGGGACCGCCTGCGGGTGGACTCCCAGGCAGGCGTCTACACCGGCGTCCTCGGCACCGCGCCCAACCGCAGCTTCGTCGTCGAATGGCGGAACGTGACCTTCGGCGACGGCCGGACGGACCGGCTCTCGTTCTCGGTCGTGCTCGGTGAGGACGGGTCGATCACCTACACGTACGACGGCATCCCGACCGGCGGCGAGAAGATCGCCTCCAGCGCCACCATAGGCATCGAGAACGCCACCGGCTCCGACGGCTTCCAGTACGCGTACAACACGCCGTCCGTCTACTCGGGTCTGAACGTCACCTTCCGCGGCACCCGTAACGGCCAGGTACGCGGCCTCGTCACCGACGGCAACGCCGGCTCCGCCGTGTCCGGCGCCACTGTCACCCTCACCGGCGACACCACGGTCACCACGACCACCCGCGCCGACGGAAGCTACAACGTGGCGCTTCCTCCCGGCACGTACCAGGCGACGTACCAGAAGACGTCGTACGCCACGGTCACCAAGACCCTCGACGTGCCGGCCGGCAACCCCGTGGTCGCCTCCGTCGCGCTGCCCACCAGCCTGGTGCGGGTGAGCGTCCCCCTGGAGGGCCTGAAGGTCGTCGCGCCCGAGGCGCAGCAGCGCACCCGCGCCCTGACGGTCGGCAACTACGGCGGTGTCACCACCCCCGTCCGGGTCTCCGAGGCGGTCGCGGGCAAGGAGTCCGACGTGAGCTGGCTCGACGCCTCGCTCGGCGCGGCCGAGCTGGCGCCCGGCGCCGAGACCGCGCTGTCGGTCCGGGTCGACACCACCGGCGCCACGCCCGGCTCGGTGCTCACCGCGCAGCTCCTGGTCCATTCGGACAGCGCCCAGGGGCGTACGGTCACCGTGCCGGTCACGGTCGTCGTCCCGCGCTACCAGGTCGCCGTCGACGCGGGCGGCAAGCAGCTCGCCGCGCGGGCCGACAGCGCCGGCGACTCCTGGAGCCCGGACCGCGAGTACACCGCCGGGTCCTACGGCTACCTCGGCGACGCCGGTCCGCACTTCACCAAGGACGCCATCACCGGCACCGAGGACCCGTGGCTGTACTCCACCGCCCGCGAGGGCATGAGCGCGTACCGCTTCGACGGGGTGCCGAACGGCACGTACACGGTCGAGCTCGGCTTCACCGAGACCCGGCCCAACGCCCAGGCGGGCAACCGGGTGTTCGGCGTGCTGATCGAGGGCGCCGAGGTCCTGCCCTCGCTCGACATCGTCGGCGAGGCCGGGAAGGGCGCGGCGGTGAAGCGCTCGTACACCGTCCAGGTCACCGACGGCACGCTCGACGTCGGCTTCGCCGCCGACCGGGGCAAGGCGCTGGTGAACGCCATCCGGGTCACCGACCGTCCCGACCTGGCCGGCTGACAGCCCGAGGCGCCGGACCGCCCCGCGGGGGCACCGGCGGACTCACCTGTCCGGACAAGTACCACTCAGACAAATAACTAAAAGATAACGGGTCTAGGCCGAGCTTCGGATTCTGTTCACCTGACGGCGGTTCAGCGGAACGCTGAACACCACCCGTCGCTCCGAAGCTCGGCCTGGCGCCCGAAGCGCTGAACGGCGCGAGGCCGCGATGCGCCCCGTGCGTACGCTCTATCGGCAGCCGGGCAGCGACCTGACCGAGCTCCACCAGCGCTTGGCCGACTTCGTCCCGGGCCCACGAAACCCTGAACGGCCGCACGCAGAGCATGGGCCGAACCGGCTCGTGCTTCGACAATGCCGCCGCCGAGAGCTTCTTCGCACTGCTCAAAGAGGAGATCGGCACCCGCCGCTGGCCCGACCGGACCACCGCCCGCGCGGAGATCTTCGCCTTCATCGAGACCTTCTACAACCGCAGGCGACTGCGGAAGCATCCGGCCTGGGGCTACCTCACCCCGCTGGAGACCCGACAGCGACACGAGCAAGAACACGCCCTCGCAGCGTAAGCAACGAGTGTCCAGCATCACGGGGAAAGTTCACTCGGCACTGACCCCGATCTCCCGGGCCACCTCGGTGACGGTCTTCCCGGAGGACCGGACCAGCGCGACCGCGTCGCGCTTGAACTCCTCCGTATACCGCCTGCTGCGGTTGCTCTTGCTTCCCACCTGGCCACTACTTCCTCTGGAACCTCACGTCCCAGTCTCCAGGTGTCCAACATCAAGGGGAAGCTTCAACCTGCCTGATCGGCCGCCGTCGCCGCCGTCCAGGAAGCAGCCGCACAGCGGCTCGGCGAGCACGACCACCCGGCCTCGTGCCTGCCGACTTCCGCCAGGCATGCAGTTGGAGTCCCTTCAAACCCGCGATGTGCTCGGCGAGTCCGGGAGCGAGACTCTCTATCTCCGCCAGGTCCTCGCGATCGGCTGCCGCGCGGAGTTTCCTCAAGTCCGTGTCCACCGGCACGGTGTTCAGGGCCTCGTGCCGCGCCCGCTCCCACACGAGCCCCAGTGCGGTCACGTCGCCCGCGACAGCACCTCCGTTCGCGATCTGCGCGTCGATCGTCAACTGGCGTGCCCAGAGGGCGAGTCGGTCATGGTCGACCACCGGCACGGGCTCGTAGCGGAGTTGCAGGTCCGTCACGTTCTGGGCGACGCGCAGGGCGGGACCCGTCGCCGGCGCACCGTCCCCGGCCTTCTCCAAGGCGACGAGGTCACGCTCAATCTGCCGCTCCAGCAGCTCCGCCACGGCATCGGAGGCGCGGTACGCGTCCCAAGCGGCACGGACCTCGCGAACGGTGGCGTCCCCAGGCGACTCGTGAACGGAAACGGCCGCACGCTCCAGGGCGGTCAGCCGGTCCGGCAATGGTCCGGGCTTCGCGTCGGTGGGCACTGCGAGAGCCACCGCCTCCAGGTCGCCGCCCTCGGTGCCGGTCGAGAACTCCCCGTACCCCGGCGCGAACACCTTCTCCTCGGTGGAGCCGTCCATGTGCAGTTCACGGACCGTCATCGCGCCCTCGACCTCGCCGTACGGGCCGTCGACCGACTGATCCACTGTCCGTACGGTGACCTCCTCGAAGACCTTCTCCGGGAGGTTCTCGGGGCGGTAGACGTCGCCCTTCTCCGGTTGGGCAGGCATGATCATCGCGGGTGGCGCGTGGTCGCGTCCCGCCTGCCAGGTACCTTCCGTGTCGGCGACAACACCGTCCTTGTAATTGAAGACATCCTCGCCGAAATACCAGACGGAAGTGTCGTCGGCCTGTGCGTACCAGTCCAGGGCCACCTCCTGGATCCGGCCGTCGGAGAACGCCACGTACTGGCTGACCAGCGTCTCGACGGAGCGGCCGTCGTAAGTGATCTTCTTCGTGCCGGGCAACAGGCTGACCTCGGTCCGGAACGGCTTGCCATCCACCTGCCCGCCCATGACCACCTGGTCGACGTCAGTGGTGGGATGGAGGGGGTTGGTGATCCGGGTGGAATGTGTGAAGCGTGGCTCAGTGAGATCGACGCGGTCCTGTGCCGGGGCGAGGGGCAGGCAGGCGTCGCCCTTCTTGCCCGTGTCCTCGCTGATGACGTGCACGCAGCCGCTTCGCTCGGCCTGCCCGGCAGCGGTGCCGGCGGCTCCCGAGCACGCACCGGCCAGGAGAGCGGTGGCGGTCAGGGCACGTCCGGTCCGCAGGGTGTGGCGGTTGGCGCTCATGGCGGCCTCCTTGGGACATGCGCCTTGCGACGAGCGTCCCACCGACCCTCTGACTGGGCGCTGAACGCACCTGAACGTGCTGTCAGGCCGCCTCGGGTGGAGCATTCCGTTCGTGGTCGACTCGGGCGCGTACCTGGCCGTGCCAGCAGGTGACACGGTCAGCCGCGCAAGGGCACAGCCCCGAGTAACTCAGGAAGTGGCCGGCAATCTCACCGTGAAGCGCGCTCCGCCCAGCCCCGGGGCCGGTCCCGCCGTCACCGTGCCCTCGTGCGCCGCGACCAGTTCGGCCACGATCGCGAGCCCCAGGCCGGCTCCGCCCTCACCCCTCGCGCGGGCCTCGTCCAGCCGTACGAAGCGGTCGAAGATCCGGGTCCATTCCGTCTCCGACACCCCGGGGCCGTCGTCGTCCACGTCAAGCCGTACGGTTCCGTCGGCCGTGCCGAGGGACAGGGCGACGCGGGAGCGGGCGTGCCGGGCTGCGTTCTCACCGAGGTTACGGATCACCCGGCGCAAGGCGTCCGCGTCTCCCTGGACCCGTCCGGCCGAGACACCTGTGCTGTCGACGCGCGGGCCGTCCTGCCGTTCGCGCAGCCGCCGGGCTTCCTCGAAGACCAGGTCGTCCAGGTCGACGGGGCGCCGCGGCGGACGGATCGCGTCTTCGTCGGCACGGGCGAGGAGAAGCAGATCGTCGACGAGACGCTGCATGCGCACCGCCTCGTCGAGCACCGTCCCGGCCAGTGCCGCAGCGTCGGCGCGCCCCGGGTGGGCGAGGGCCACCTCGGCGGATTGCCGGACCGTGGCGACGGGCGACCGCAGTTCGTGGGAGGCGTCCGAGACGAAGCGCCGCTGCGCGGCCTCGGCGCGTTCGACCCGCCGAAGTGTCCGGCCCACAGCCACCCACGTCGACGCGGCCGCCAGTACCAGCAGCCCCGGCAGGCCGATGAGCAGCATCCGGGTGACCGTGGACGTGGCCTCGGCGACCCCGGCGGGTGTACGGCCGTCCAGGACCGTCAGTCTCCGGTCGCCGTCCCGTGCCCCCACGGCCACCACCAGGAAGGGGTCCTCGTCGAGCGGGGTATCGGCCTCGGCACTGCCGCCGGGTCGCAGCCGGGCCAGTGCCGGAAGTCCCTCCACGTTCGGGCTCGCCGCGACGAGCATCCCCTGCTGGTCGACGACCTGGAGGAACTCCTCGTCCGGGTCGGTGACGGTGACGTCGGGCACCCCTCGGCCCTCCTCGATCACCTGGGCCACCTCCCGGGCGCGCGACCGCGCGGCGTCCCGTACGTCGTTGCTCAGCTCGGTCCGCAGCCCGAGCACCAGGACGCTGCCTCCGGCGATCAGCGCAAGCCCTACCGCGAGGACGGCGATCAGCGTGGCCCGGACCCGCACCGCCCGCAGGCGCCGCCGCTCATCAGCCATCCGGCACCAGCCGATACCCGTGGCCCCGCACGGTCCGCAACGAGTCTCGCGCGAAGGGGCGGTCGATCTTGTTGCGCAGGCGCCGCACATACACCTCGACGATGTTCGGATCGCCCTCGAAGTCGTCGCCCCACACATGGTCGAGGATGGTCCGCTTGCTCACGGCCTCGCCCGTCCGCCGCATCAGGAACTCCAGCACGGCCAGCTCACGTGCCGTGACCTCGACCTGCTCCCCGGCCCGGGACACCGTGCGGGCCGCCGGATCCAGCCGCAGGTCGCCCACCGCAAGCACGGCGGGCCGCTCGTGCGCCTCGCGCCGCAGCAGTGCCCGCAGCCGGGCCAGCAGCACGGCGTACGGGGCCGGCTTGGTGAGGTAGTCGTCGGCACCGGTGTCGAGGCCCTCGATCTCGTCCCACACTCCCTCCTTGGCTGTGAGCATGAGAATCGGCGTCCAGTCGCCCTCACCGCGCAGCGCCCGGCAGACCCGGTAGCCGTTGAGGCTCGGCAGCATGATGTCCAGGACGATCGCGTCGTAGGTGTTCTCGCGCGCCATCCATAGTCCGTCCACCCCGTCGAACGCGACGTCCACGGCGAAGCCCTCGGCCTGAAGTCCGTCCTTCAGCCCTGCCGCGAACCGCTCCTCGTCCTCGACGACCAGCACCCGCATACGGTCCACGCTACTGGAGCCGCCTGCGGTGACAAACGGAAGCGATCGCGCACGCGCAGTGCTGCGGCCCGCCCTCGCTGCCCCGGAAGGCCTGCGGCGCCCGCGGGCACCTTCTCCTTGACGCAGCACGGTTCTCGCGCCACGTTCCTCGCTCATGTGACGACAGGCACGACCATCGGCTGCAGCCGGACTGACGCCGCACCGGCCAGCAGGCACCCTTCGATCCGGCGCGCCGGATCAGTCGCCGTCGTTCGGTTCGTCCCCGCCGTCCACTTCGCTGCCGAGGACTTTGAAGTCCTGGTCAAGGTGCACGTCGGCCTGCTTGCCGTTGCCCAGGGTGACCTCGACCTCGTAGTGGCCCTCCTCGTCGCCGACCTCGGCGTCCGTGACCTCGCCTCCTCCGGTGTACGCAAGCGCCGCGGCAGTCGCCTTCTCCAGCGCTGGTCCTGAGATGGGTGTCTCGTTGTCGTCCCCACTGCTCGTCGCCAGGGCGATGCCGGTGCCACTACCGATGAGGGCGGCCGATAGCGCGACCCCGACGGTCCACTTGCTTCTGCGCTTCATGCCGTATCCCTCTCGCCGCACCCCCTGGGCCGCTGTGTGCGGCCGGGCTGACCGCTTCATGGTGCACCAGGCCCGCTGAACAGACGCTGAACGATTCTGAAGGGACAGTCAGGCTTCAGGGCATGTCGCGGTGGCGGGCCGGCGCTTCCAGCCGATCGGCTGTGATGAGGACTGCCGGCTCCTCGCCACCGGCCTGCGGGCACCGCTCGCCGCAGGGCGACTCCGCCGAGGACCGCGCAGCGCGTCCGCGAGCGAGCGCAACCGCCCCTGCGGTGCACGCGAGTCAGGGAATGAGTTCAGGCCCGGCGCCGCCGGGATCCGTCCAGGGCGGTAAGGGTCTTCAGGGGATCCAACTCCTGCCCCAGCATGGCCAGTCCCGTGTGCGGCTCATGGCGCCTGGCGGCAGCGACCGAAGTCGCGCGGCCGCGTACGGACCGTACGGTCGCCCGCCCCTCACTGCACTGCGGGATCCCTCCGGAGTCGGGCCGTCTCGCGCCAGCGCCGGTCCCGAACCGCGGGGTGGACCGTCGAACTCGGCATCGGCAACGACCGCCCGCTCGTGGAGGCCCACGCTGGCACCTGCACCATGGCGGGCAAACGCCGCCAGCCCATCGGCCGCGACGAGGCCAGTCGGCTCCTGGCCACCGGCCGGCGGGCCTGCACCCACTGCGACCCCGACAACCAGCTGCGCATCAGCGGCTTATCCACGCCCCGCTCCCCCACCTGCGCGGACGCAAGCCACTCTTGGGCGGTTCTATTTGGGGGTGTCCCAGAAGCCGACGGCGCCGGTCGGCTACCACTGTGGGTGGGGTGCCATTCGGCCATGACGATCGTGGCGTCGTCGAGCAGTTTGTGTCTCTGGTGGCGCAGGAGTTGCTGCACGCGGCGGCGCAGGCTCCGCGACCAACCGTGCTTCTCGGGCGCGTTCGGCACGTCCTCTCGCCGCACCGAACGCGCTCCTTCTCTCGCGGATGTCCACCAGAACGGCGGTCCTAGCCCCAATGCCGTGTAGTTAGCGCCCGCTGTCGGGTGTCAAGGGGTGCGGGTGGTCAGGATGTCGATGCTGATGGTGGCCTTGTAGCTGGTTCGGTCGACGGTGCCTCTGGCGTTGTACTTCGAGATGGCGCGTTTGACGACGCGTGGTCGGGTGCGGATGCGGCGGTCGGGCATTAGGCCGGCCAGGACCTGGCGGCCGATGGTGCCGACGAGATCGACGGCGGTGTCGTTGAAGATGCCCGCGGCCTGGACGAGCAGGTCGCGGGCGGTGTTCAGGGCGATGGAGAAGCTGGCCCGGTCGGGGTCGGTGTCCGGACGTGTGCCGGCGCCATGGCCAGTCGCAGGACCTGGTAGGTGACCAGCAGTGCGAAGACTTCCTGGGAAACGCCGGCGGGAGTTCGGGCACGAAGGACCCTGCCGCCGAGGATGGTGGACTTGATCTCCAGGTAGGAGGTCTCGACCTCCCATCGCTCGTGGTAAAGCCTGATCAGTTCGGCGGCGGGGTGCGGGTGGGGGTCGGTCAGGGTCGTGACGAGACGGTAGGCGCCGGTGCGGCGCCCCTGTGAGGTACTGACGGTGATCTCGCAGTCGATGACGCGGACCGCCGCGGCTCCGAGCCTGGAGAGGTAGGAGCCGTCGGGGAGACGTTTCAGGACCGGCAGCCTGCGATGTTCTTTCACGCGGACCAGAACGTGTGCGTTTTTCCCGGTGATCGCCTCGACCAGGGCCTGGACGGCGAAGTTTCGGTCCAGCAGAACGATCATGCCCTCGCGCAGGCTGCGAACAAGGCCCGGGGCATACGACGTTTCTCCGTTTGCGGTCGGTCCGAACACCGCGTCCAGGACGGTACGGGTACCGCAGGACACCAGAACCAGCAGACGGAGCGAGGGGTATCCCGCCCCGCCGTTGTTACAGCGGTGCCTGACAAACCCGGCCCGGTTTGCCGGGCTGTC
The DNA here is from genome assembly GCF_040612135.1 of Streptomyces sp. NPDC006458. Lineage (NCBI taxonomy): Bacteria > Bacillati > Actinomycetota > Actinomycetes > Kitasatosporales > Streptomycetaceae > Streptomyces > Streptomyces sp. NPDC006458. Next base: position 10,456 of record NZ_JBEXPR010000053.1, read on the forward strand.
GGGCACGGCCACCAGCGTGCCGTCGACAGCACAGACGAGCAGACCCCGCCACCACGCTCCCGTGGTGGCGATCCCGGCGGCCGGTCCACGCAACAGGTCGAACAAGCGGTGCAGCGGCCCGGTCCCGACCCGCCCGCGGGCCTGCGCCAGAGCGCCGGCCGTCGGCGCTGCCGTCTCCAGTCCTTCCAGGCCGGCCGTCAGCCGCTGCCACACCTGCTGCCAGCCGATCCCGGGGAACAGGGACCCGGCCAGCAGCAGGTACACCACCACACGTGAGGGAAGGTCCCGTATCCGCTGCTGAGTCCTGCCGGTCTCGGCCAGCACCTCGTCGACCATCTCAAACGGAACGATCCGTGTTAACTCGCCCAGATGGCCCGGCGCGAACGCCCCTGCGGCAACCGTTACTTCACGAGAAATGACAGACTTGGCGTCCAATGGAGCTCCTGCTGAACAGTGATCTTGGTCGACACGGTTCTAGCAGGAGCTCCATCTCCGCTTCAGGCGGCTTGACACGTCAGCCCCGCGCCTAACTACACGGCATTGGTCCTAGCCCGGCAGGGCTGATGCCGGTGCACGCAACCGCTCCACCCCCGCGCGGTAGGCATTCGGCCGACGGGGCCTGCACAGGTCAACCCCCCGGGGCGTCAGCGATTCGGCCGCCGGCCAGCCCGACAGGCATCCGGCAAAGGGGCCGGCCGGTCCGCGCCTACGATGCCCTGCCCGCGGCGCGAATACCTCTGCCGCGGTCGGCGTTTGAGGAAGCAGTGCTCGCCCGGCTGCATGTTCCAGCTGGCTCGCTCGACGCGGTGGTGGCCGAGACGGTGCACGGGGACTCGGTCCGCTTCGAGCTTCCTGCGCCGACCCGGGTTGACCCGCTCGATGGCCGGCTCACCGTGTACCTGGTCAGAACAAGTGGCAACGCGGACCGTGGTCCGGGACGGCGGCCGAAGCCTCGGCGTGCCCACGGGCGGCGACGTGGGGGGAGGAGTCCATCGCTGCCGGCATCGCCCTCGCGGGACGTGCGAGCCCCGTCAGACAGGCGAAGAGCGCGCACACCGGCAGCATCCCGGACCACGTCCCGAGCGACAGAGGCAGACGCGCGGCATGCGCGCCATGCCAGGGCACGCCACGATCGCCCATTCATACCGGCACTGAGCGGGTCAGGACGCCGCCGCCTTCGTCCGCGCGGACACTGCTCGCATCAGGCGGGCGGAGCCGGCCGCGTAGGCGATGCCGAAGAGGAGTGAGGCGAGGAAGGCCAGGTGCCGGGAGAATCCGTCGATGAGCGGGAAGATCTGCCAGTGGGTCAGGTAGATGTAGAGGGAGCTGGTCGCGAGGAAGCCGGCGAGTTGGTTGAGGCGCTCGCGGCTGGGGAGGCTTGGCACCCAGACCAGCAGCGCGAAACCGGCGACGATGATCGCCTCGCGTCCGGGGTCGCCGGGAAATAAGCCCGGCACGGTGGCCAGGGCCGCGGCGGTGACCAGCATGCGCTGTCGCGTGGTGGTGGCTTTCGCCGCTGCCCAGCCGAGCGCGAACAGCCAGAAGACGGTGATGGCGTCGGGGATCTGCTCGCGGTCAGGCAGGCCGACGAGGTCGTAGCGGGTGAGGAGTCCCAGGCCGGCGAGTGTCAGGGGCAGGGCGTACGGGAAGCGGCGTTCCGCCCGGTCCACCGCGGGCAGGCTCAGGAGGCCGACGGTGGCGATCAGGATGTAGACGAGGGCCTCTATGAACCAGAACTGCATTCCGGTCTTGAGGCCGTCGGGTCCCATGAGGCCGTCGAGCAGGAAGAGATTGGCGAGCGTGTAGTCGTCGTTGAGGAGAAGGATCAGTCCGATCCAGGCCATGCTCGGCAGCGAGACGCGGGCAATGCTGGTCCAGCCGCGGCGTAGGCGTACCCCCCGTTCGGCGGTGGTGAGGTGGAAGCGGGCGAAGTTGAATCCGGCGACCGCGAGCAGGATGTGGGCCCCGCCCTTGATGCCGAACACGTGGATGTGCGAGCCGACGATGCAGAAGATCGCCAGGGCGCGGAGCGCGACGCTCGTCTCCAGGGTCCGTCTTCGGGAGGGGTCGGCCTGCTCGGGCGGCCTGAGATCCCGGATCGGTGTCGTGTGCCAGCCGGTCGGCAGGTGGCCGAGCCGCTCTTCGAGCTGGATCGACATCTCGACGTACGAGAGCGAATCTCCGCCCAGGCTGACGAACGAGCTGTCGTCCGTCACGTCCGTGCGGTCGAGGACGCGCGCGTAGAGCAGGCACAGGCCTTCGGGCACTTTGGCCTCGGGGCCGACGACGGGTTCGGGGGCCTGACGGCTCAGTTCGCGCACCGCCTGGTAGTCGGGCTTGCCCGTGGGCAGGCGGGGCAGGTCCGCGCGGACGCGGACGCGGACCGCGCGTGTCGGCAGGCCGCAGTCGTGGGCCACGAGCCTGCTGATCCGGCGCGCTTCGGAGTCGTGGGCACCCACGGCCGCGACGCAGAGGGTCTCGTCGTCGCCGGTACACAGGGCGGTGATGCCGTGTCGGGCGAGCATCTCCTCGACCTGCCCGGGGTCGATGCGCAGGCCGAGGATCTTCACGAAGCGGCTGAGCCGGCCGACGATCTCGTACAGCCCCTCGGGGGTGCGGCGCGCGATGTCACCGGTGTGGAGTTCGCGCACGGTTCGGCCCAGCGCGAGGTCCTCGGGGGTGTGGGCGTAGCCGAGCATGACGTTGGGGCCCGAGTAGACAAGTTCGCCGGTGTCCTCGCTGGTGAGGACGCCGGTGTTCCCGTCGGGGCGGTCTAGCGGCCGGATGCGGAAGGAGCCGCCGGGGATGGCGATGCCGGCCGCTTCGGGGCGGGTTTCCGCGAGGTGCGGCGGCAGGTAGGCCATGCGGGCCGTCGCCTCGGTCTGGCCGTACATCACGAAGAGCTCCCAGCCGGCGGCGCGGCCGAGCTCGGCGTACCGCCGGACCCGGCCGGGCGCCAGGCGGCCGCCTGCCTGGGTGACGTAGCGCAGGTGGGGCAGTTCCATGGTGGCGAAGCCGACCCGGTCGAGCAGGTCGAAGGTGTACGGAACCCCGGCGAAGGTCGTCCCGCGGCCCGCCCTGAAAAGGTCCCAGAAGCAGCTGTCGGCGACCGACAGGTCGGTCAGGATCAGTCCGGCACCGCGCAGCAGGTGGCTGTGCACGACGGACAGGCCGTAGCAGTAGTGCAGGGGCAGGGTGGTCGCGGCACGATCGGTGTCCCGGATGTCCAGGTACTGCGCGATGGACTCCGCGTTGGCCTGGAGGTTCTCGTGCGACAGCCGGACGAGCTTCGGTGATCCGGTCGAGCCGGAGGTGCTCAGCAGCAGGGCGAGGTCCGGGTGCAGCTCGTGCGCCGAGACTGCGCGCCGCTCGTCGAGCAGCCATTGCCCGCCCTCGGGGTGCGCCACGACGTCCGGGTCGTACGCGTCGATCAGGGACTTGACGGCCTCGGGGTGGTCGCCCGGCACCAAAAGGACGGGGTGTCCCGCGGTGAGGGCGGCGAGGTGGACGACAAGGGCGTCGACGGTGTTGGCGCCGACCAGTAGGACGAGACGGCGTTCCCTGCCGAGGCGGCGGGCCGTCACGTCCACGCGCGCGGCCAACTCGGCGTAGCTGACCTGGCCGTCGGCCGTGATGACGGCGGTCCGGTCGCCGTGGGCGGCGAGGCCGTGGGCGAACGGGACCGACTTGGCGCCTGGGAGGAGGTCGGGAGGGACTGTCACGGGCGCATCTTAGGAAAGCCTTACCTCGCCCGGATAGTCACAGGAACGTCACGGACGGTTCGTTGAAGATCCACAGGAAAATAAGCGGTAGAGTCGGCTCCGCCGATGCGTGGGCGCGGCCGAATTGTTGTGTGCGTCACCCTTGACCTTTAGGTTAGCTTTACCTTACTCATGGGGCGTTACCCGGTTCTCCGCTGCCCTTGCAGGAAGGCTTCCCATGCGACGCCCCTTGGTCCGACGCTTGACCGCGCTCTTCGCGGCGGCACTTCTCCTCCCCGCCGTCGCAGGCTGCGGCGTCGACGAGGACGACGCAGGGCTCGTGATCTACTCGGGCCGCAACGAGAAGCTGGTCGAGCCCCTCCTGGACGAGTTGGAGAAGGCCGTCGGCACCACGGTCGCCGTCCGCTATGGCGAGAGTGCCGAACTGGCCGCCCAGATCCAGGAGGAGGGCGACAAGACCAATGCCGGCCTGTTCTTCTCCCAGGACGCGGGGGCGCTGGGCGCCCTCTCCGGCAAGGGCCTGCTGGAGAAGCTGCCGCAGGCTTCGCTCGACAAGGTCGACCCGGCGTTCCGCGGCGGCGCCGGCGACTGGGTGGGCACCTCGGGCCGCAGCCGGGTCCTCGCGTACAACCCCGGCAAGGTCGCCAAGGTGCCGGACTCCGTGCACGACCTGGTCAAGCCCGAGTGGAAGGGCGAGATCGGCTACGTCCCGACCAACGCCTCCTTCCAGGCCTTCGTCACGGGCATGCGGGTCCTGGAGGGCGACGAGGCCACGCGCGCCTGGCTCAAGGGCCTCAAGGCCAACGACCCCAAGGTCTATGACAACAACCTGAAGGTGCTCGACGGCGTCGACAAGGGCGAGGTTTCGCTCGGCCTGATCAACCACTACTACTGGTACGAGCAGGTCGCCGAGAAGGGCGAGGACGAGGTCAAGGCGAAGATCCACTTCCTGCCCGGCGGTGACCCCGGTGCCCTCGTCAACGTGGCCGGCGTAGGCATCGTCAAGGGCAGCGACCAGGCGAGCGTGGCGCAGAAGGCAGTCGACTTCCTCCTCTCGGAGAAGGCGCAGAAGTACTTCGCCGACGACACGAAGGAATACCCCCTCGCCGCCGGGGTGACCAGCAGTGTCAAGGACCTGCCGCCGCTGGCCTCGCTCCAGTCGCCCAAGATCGATCTCGGCAAGCTGGAATCGCTGCAGGAGACCCTGAAGATGCTTCAGGAAGCCGGGATGGTCTGACCTCCATGCACTCCACGGATCCTGTCCCGCTGACGGATCCGGCCGCCCGCCCGCCCGGCGTCACCCCGCCGGCCGGGCGGTCGCGTGCCGGGGGCCGCCCGCCTGCCGCACTGTTCATTCCGGCAGTCGTCGCAGCGGTGTTCGCGCTGCTGCCGCTCGGCTACCTCGCGGTCCGCTCCCTGGAGCGCGGCCCCGGCTTCGCCTGGGAGGTCATCGCCAACGAGCGCACCGCCCAACTGCTCGGCCGCAGCCTGACCCTGGCCGCAGTCGTCGTCACCGCCTCACTGCTGCTGGGCATCTCGCTGGCCTGGCTCACCGTACGGACCGCGCTGCCCGGCGCCCGGGCCTGGTCGGTGCTGGTGACCCTGCCGCTTGCCGTGCCCAGTTACGTCGCCGCGTTCGCCTGGCTGTCCGCCTTTCCCGCCCTCGTCGGCTTCGTCGGTTCGGCGCTCGCGCTGACCCTGGTGAGCTTCCCGTACGTGTACCTCCCCGTCACCGCCGCTCTGCGAGGCACCGACCCGGCGCAGGAGCAGGTCGCCCGCTCGCTCGGCCACGGACCGCTGCGGACCTTCCTGCGCATCACCCTGCCGCAGCTGCGCCCGGCCGCTGCCGGCGGCGCCGTACTCGTCGCGCTGTACGTGTTCTCCGACTTCGGCGCCGTCTCCCTGATGCGCTACGACACCTTCACCCGCGGCATCTACACCTCTTACCGGGCCAGCTTCGACCGCACCCCGGCCGCCGCGCTCAGCGTCGTCCTGGTGGTGATGACCGTCCTCCTGGTCGCCGCCGAAGCACGCACCCGCGGCCGCGCCGGCCACGCCAGAACCGGCACCGGCACCGCCCGCCCCGCCGTCCCCGTACCGCTCGGCCGGTGGCGGGTGCCCGCGCTCACCTGGTGCGCGGCGGTCACGGCCGTCGCCGTCCTCACCCCGCTGGCCACGCTCGGGTACTGGCTCGCCGTCGGCAACTCCGCGACCTGGGATCCGGCCAGACTCCTCGACACCGCCGGCACCACCCTCGGTGTCGCCGCCGCGGGCGCCGCGCTGACCACCCTCCTCGCCCTGCCCGTCGGCGTGATCGCCGCCCGGTACCGGGGCCGTTCCGCGCAGATGCTGGAGCAGTCCGCCTACGCCGGCCACGCCCTGCCCGGCATCACGGTCGCGCTGTCCCTGGTCTTCTTCGCGGTCCGCTACGCCGAACCGCTCTACCAGGAACTCCCGCTGCTGGTCTGCGCGTACGCCGTGCTCTTCCTGCCGGTGTCCGTGGCCGCCACCCGGGCCGCCGTACTCCAGTCACCGCCCGTCCTGGAGGACGTCGCCCGCTCGCTCGGCCGCAGCCCGCTGCGCGTGCTGCGCGAGGTGACCGTGCCGCTGGCCGCGCCCGGAGTCGCCGCCGGAGCCGCGCTGACCTTCGTCGTGTGCATGAAGGAACTCCCCGCGACCCTCCTGCTGCGACCCACAGGCATGGACACCCTGGCCACCCGCCTGTGGACGGAGACCGGAACCGGCTCCTTCGCCGCCGCGGCCCCCTACGCCGCCGCCCTGATCCTGCTGGCCGCCATCCCCTCTTGCCTCCTCGGAAGGCACCGCACATGACCGACTTGCAGATTACCGGGCTGGCCAAGTCGTACGGGCCTGCCGCCCCCGTCCTCGACGGACTCGACCTCACGGTCCCCGGCGGCGCGCTGACCGCGGTCCTCGGCCCCTCCGGCTGCGGCAAGACCACGATGCTCCGCATCATCGCCGGCTTCCTGCGTGCCGACGCCGGCACCGTCACCCTCGGCGGTCGCACCCTCGGCGGCCCCGGCGTCCACCTCCCGCCAGAGCGCCGCCGCATCGGCATCGTCCCGCAGGAAGGCGCCCTGTTCCCCCACCTCGGCGTGGCGCGCAACGTGGCCTTCGGCCTGACCGCTCTCGACCGGGGCGAACGCGCCCGCCGCGTGGAGGAGATGCTGGACCTGGTCGGGCTCGCAGGCTACGGAAACCGCATGCCGCACGAACTCTCCGGCGGCCAGCAGCAGCGCATCGCCCTCGCCCGCGCCCTGGCCCCGCAGCCGCAACTGGTCCTGCTCGACGAACCGTTCAACGCCCTGGACAGCGCCCTGCGAGCGGGCCTGCGGGCCGACGTACGCGCCGCCCTCCAGGCCACCGAGTCCACCGCGGTCCTCGTCACCCACGACCAGCAGGAAGCCCTCTCCACCGCGGACCTCGTCGCCGTCGTCCGGGACGGGCGCGTCGCCCAGTGCGCCACCCCCGAGGAGGTCTACCGCCGCCCCGCCGACCCGTGGGTGGCCGGCTTCGTCGGCGACGCGGTCACGGTCACCGGCACCGCGGAGGCGGACAGGGCGACCACCGCGCTGGGCAGCATCCCGCTCTCGGACCCGCCCGGCGGACTGCGCGAGGGCCTGGTCCTGCTCCGCCCCGAGCAGCTCCAACTCGCCGAGCCCGCCTCGACACAGGCCCAGGGCACGGTGACGGACGTCCGCTTCCACGGCCACGACGCCATGGTCACGGTCACCGTCGATGGCCTCCTCGAACCGGTCGAAGTCCGCGTACCCGGACCGGCGCTCGTGGGCCCCGGCGGGCGAACCGGCATCCGGGTGACGGGCGAAGCCACGTTCCACCCGGCTTCAGCCTGACCGCGCCGTCAGCCCGCCCTGTCCTCATGTCGCTCGGCGTCCAGATCGCTTCAGGCCGTGCTCGGCGTACTCGTGCAGGACCTTGGTGCAGGTCTCGCGCGAGGTCGTGATGTTTGCAGGGCGGCCGTTGATCGTCTGTGGCCGGAGTCACGATCTTGGGCGGGCGGATCCGCATTGACGATAGGGCATCTTTAGGTAAGCCTTACCTAGCTTTCGCTCTGCGCAGGCAGCCGCCTATTTTTCCCTCGGAGTCAGCTCACATGTCGTCCACCGCAGTCAGACCCTCCTCCCGTCCGATCCGTCTCTACGATTCGTGGTGGACGGTGGCGGCGGGAGCGCTCGTTGCGATGCTCGTGCTGACAGCGGCCCTGTGGTGTTCCCTCCACGTCCAGACGGACGCGAAGATGCACACGGCCGCGCTCTTCGTCCATCTGGCCTCGCTCGTACTCGGCTTCGGGGCCGTGCTGTCCGCCGACTACTACGGGCTGCTCTGGGCCGCAGGGCGCTGCACGCTGGCCGAGGTGCTCGGCGCGACGTCCCGGCTCCACGTGCCCATCTGGGTCGGCCTCGGCGGGCTCGTCCTCAGCGGGCTGATGCTGCACCCCGACATGGCCTCCCCGCTCACCTCGACGAAGCTCGGTCTGGTGGCCGGACTCACCCTCAACGGCCTCCAGGCGGGTCTCCTTGCACGCCGCCTCGAAGCTGCCACTGAGACGGTCGACCCCAAACTCCTCGTCTGGGGAGGCGCTACCACCCTCGTCTCACAGGCCTGCTGGTGGGGCGCCGTGGTCATCGGCTTCCTCAACAGCAACACCTGAGGCCGATAGCCCTCCAACGGTGCTGGCCTGGTTGGTCTCGCCCGACGATGTCAGGCGCGCAGCGACCGCAGGGAGGCCCCATGAGCGCTCCACGAACTCCCCGCTGCCGCGGGTCACGTCCACGCTCCCGAAGATCGACAGCCTGCTGTGGGTCACGCGCACTTGGTTCGGTGGTGCCGCACCGGGGGGAGGGACTCGCGCCCACTGTTCTGGCGCCGGACTACCGGCGGATCATGGACATCCTGGCCGGTGGGAAAGGGACGGGCGGGGAGGCGATGAACTGCCGTCAGCTCGCGGCGGGTGTTGTCGCCGCGTCTGACCACGGTCAGCGCGACGCGCAGGACTTCGCGGGTGAAGTCGACGAGTTGTCCGGTGTAGCCGCCGTCGGCCCACACCCGTGTGATGCGCCGGTGCCGCTCGTGCAGCCGGGCCGGCAGCGTCCGGCCCGCGTCCCGGTCGGTGACCGAGGCCGCGGTCACCATCACGGCCAGCAGCAGTCCGAGGGTGTCCACCACGATGTGCCGCTTGCGGCCGTTGACCTCCCGCCGTCGAAACCCCTGGTCACGGCAGGCACCGACGCTGCTCCTCTGACCGACTGCGCGTCGATGACGCCGGCCGTCGGTTCCGGACCGCGGTCCGCAGTCTCGCGGACCCGGTCGCGCAGCCGGCCGTGGAACTCGGCGGCCAGGCCGTTGTCGCGCCAGCGGCGGAAGAAGGCGCAGACGCGGTCCCACGCGGGAAGTCCGCGGGCATCGCCCGCCAGGCGATGCCGCCCGCGACGAGATGGCGCACCGCGTCCACCATCTGCCGGTGGCAGTAGCCCTCCGGCCAGCCGCCGCGGCCCTCCAGCCAGCCGGGCACCGGCATCGCGTCGCGCACGACCGCCCATTCCGCGTCGCTCATGACGGACGGATACCTCGGACGCCTGTACGGCCGGTCCACAGCGTTCCCGAACCGGTGAGCGAGACAATCACACGTCAGGGAAGCCGAGTTGGACGACACGGGCGTCGGCACGGAAGACCGCAGCACCAGGGGCCTCCTGTTGCTCGGCTGGATTCGACACCCACGAGCTGTGCGGGAGGCCCCACCTTCATGCGCAGCCAGCCAGAAGATCACCCGACCGAGTCGACAACCTCGAACTCACGCCCACCCAGATCGACAGAGCAACGGCTTCTGAGCTTGTTCCTTATTAGCCGTCCGCCTCATCGGGCGGGGACGGAAGGTTCCAAACGGCGTCTGACCGGCTGACGATCTTGCGAAGTTCGCGGGCGCTTCGGGGCGACATGGCCTGCATCACGGTGTCGAGGAGAGCTCGGGCTTCGAGGGGGTTGCCGCAGCAGTACCAGTGCACGTTGCCCCACTCGTAGTCGTGCCACAGAACACGCTCGGGCTGGTGGACGTAGTCCTTCCACAAGCCCACAGCAGCGCTGACGTCGCCTGGCTGCAGGTAGTTGCGGGTGCGCTCAAGCCGGGTGATCTCCGACAGTGCGCGCGAAGACAGGCCGTCGATGGGTGGCCTTGCACCCATTGCCCGGTGACTGCCGGAGTCGCCGGCACGGATCCGTCGTGGCCGTCTACGCGGCATGGACCTTTCGGTTCGTCGTCATGCGGTACAGGGTGCCACGACCTCGAACAACGCCTCGAACGAATTTCGCTCGCACGGGAATCCTCAGGACGCGGAGAAGGCTCCTTCGTCTGGTCCTACACCCCCCGGACCGGACCCTGTTCACCTTTGGGGCCTACGCGGAGGGGAACCTGCCCCTCGCAGCGACACCACGGGAACAGCGCCCGCCTCCCCGCCGACCCCGTGCACGCGAGTGCCGGCCCCCGCCGCGGCCACGCAGTCGTCTTCACCCTCGGCGGGCGATGCGCGGCAGCATCTGTCGGCGTACCCGCCAACATGCTCAGCCAGGTACACGGGAACGCGCCCACCGCGAAGGGTGCGCGGGAGCTGAAGAGCACGTTCGGCCGCCCAGCCTCAAGGGATGATGATGACCTTGCCTCGGGTCCGGCCGGCCTCACTGAGGCGGTGGACGTCTGCGAGGTCGGTCAGTGGGCGGGACTCGCTGATGTCGATGGCGACCACGCCTGCCTCGACGAGTTCCACCAGCGCAGTCAGATGCGCTACATCGTTTCGGGCAACCATGTGCATCGCGGTCACCCCGGCATCGGCAGCTGACTCGACCGGGGTCGCGATTGAGACGATACGCCCGCCCGGCCGCACCAGAGGCGCGAGGGCTGAGGCGTCCGGCGGACTCATCGGGACCAGATTGAGCAGAGTGTCCACCGGTCCGTCGAGTGAGGAGCCCACCGGCCCTGCCGTGTAGTCGATCACTCGGTCCGCGCCCTGCCTCTGGACCGCCTCGGCGCTTCGACTGCCGGCCGTGGCGATCACCTCGGCTCCCGCATACTTCGCGAGCTGCGTCACGAAGCCGCCGATGCCACCGCCTGCACCGTTGACCAGCACCCGCTGACCAGCGGCTACCTTCCCATGCTTCAAGACCGCCTGCCATGCCGTCAGGCCGGCCAAGGGAAGAGCCGCAGCGTTCGCGAGAGGGACAGCGTCCGGCACCGCGACCAGCACGGCGACGGGCGCCCGTACGTATTCCGCGGCCGCTCCACTGTCGAGCCACCCCATGACCCGGTCGCCCACGGCGAACCCCTGCGCCCCCGCGCCGATCTCGGCGACGGTGCCGGCGACGTCCCAGCCGAGCGGGTAGGGCAGATCCACAGGGAGGAACGCCTGCAGCATTCCGGCACGCAACGCGGCCTCGGTGGGATTGAACGAGGTCGCGGCGACCCGGACGAGCACTTCTCCGAAGGCGGGTCGAGGGCGCGGAACGGTGTCGTTGCGGATCACGGACGCATCGCCGAATTCATGGATACGCGCGGTCTTCATCATCGTCATGCCGCGAATCTACGACCGCACGCAGAGACGATCCATGCGCCAGAGCACCTAGTTCATGCGCGTTCGTCTCCCACGTACGCTCAGCGCATGGACGTACTCAGCGATGTGGTCGCCGTGACTCGCACCGGCCGTTCCCGGTCGGCGCACGTGCGGTGGCATGCCCCATGGAGGCAGGAGTTCTCCTCCGTCCCCGGGTCGGCGGGCTTCCAGGTAGTCCTGCAGGGTTCTTGCTGGCTGCTGTCTCCGGAGGCAGAACCCGTCCAACTGGCAGCGGGCGACGTGGTGTTCCTTCCTCACGGCAGCGGCCACACCCTGGCCGACAACCCCGCAACCCCGGTGACAGCCCCTGCCTGCGGCCCCGACGACCACCAACTGTCCGGCACCTACGCCTCCGACATCGTCGATCGGAGCGGAGACGACGGCCCGGTCACTGTCGTGCTCTGCGGGGCCTACCAACTCGACTCGTTCCGAACCCATCCGCTGTTGCTGACTCTTTCGGATCTGATCCACTTGCCGGCACAAGCGGGCTGCCATCCAGAATTGAGCGCGGCCGTGCAACTACTAGCCGCAGAGGCCGAGAACCCGCGCCTGGGCACAGGCGCAGCCGTCCCCGCGCTGCTGGACGTGCTGCTGCTCTACATGCTGCGCATCTGGTTCAACAGACAATCCTCCCTGGGCAACACCACCGGATGGGCCGCCGCACTCAACGACCCCCCGGTCACCGCAGCCCTCCACGCCATCCACCGAAACCCGGCTTCGCCGTGGACGGTCGCGAAACTCGCGGCGGAAGCCGGGCTCTCCCGGGCTCCGTTCGCCAGGCGCTTCGCCCTGCTGATCGGCCAACCGCCCCTCGGCTACCTGACCTGGTGGCGGATGACCACAGCGGCGCGCCTGCTGCGGACATCGAAGGCACCCTTGAGGTCCATAGCCGCGCAAGTGGGCTACACGTCCGAGTTCGCCTTCGCCAACGCGTTCAAACGAACGTACGGTTCGGCACCCGGTAAGTACCGGCGGAGCAGCTGAATCCGGTGCGGCAACCTGAGCACGTTCAGTTGTACGTGACTGGGGACGTTCAGGTGTACGCCGACAACGTCCCGCTCCGGCTCCATCAGCAGCCCACCACGTACCAGCCGACAGCACGCGACCGTGACCGCCCTGGCGGAGCACCACACACCGGTTCACCGCCCACCCGCACCCTGTTCTGCTCATGGCGCTGGCCTCCACGGCGCCCTGTCACGCGCCGCCCACGTCACGCAGTGGCTCAGCCCACACTGTGCCTCGCCGCAGCCGCCGACGACGGGGAGCGGGCCCGCCGCGCCCAGGCCGAGGCGGACTCCGTGCACGCCCAGCAGCGTTCACAGCGCGCCGGGCACCACCCGCGCGTCCCGGTGTCCGGTGCCCCGGCCGTAATCGGGCCGGACGCGTCGTGACGTGCGCCGGCTGACGACGCTCGCAGAGCGCAGCCGCCCCGACACACCGGCCTGCCCCGACTGCCCCGCCCCGGGCGAGGCCCCGCGCCGTCGCCCCGGGCCAGCTCTTCCCCATCCCGCTCGCAGCGTCATAGACAGTGATCAGACGCTCTCCTAGCAGTAGGTGCGCGCCTTCTTGATGCTCGGTTCGGCGCGGCGGATGTCGAAGGTGGTGGAGAAGGTCTGCCGTGCCGTGGCAAGGGCGTCGGCGAGCGGCTGGTACTTCTTGTCCTCCAGCGCGGCCACCCGGGCCAGCTCCGCAGTCGCGCTCAGCCGACCCACCGCAACCTCCCAGGAACGGTCCGACGAGCCGCTGGCCGGCTGCTCGGGCATCGGATCGGGCAACATCCGCACCAGCGCGCAGGCCAGCTCACCGTCACTGCTGCCCTCCTCGCCATCAGACCCGGCCGAACTGCAGGCAGCCAGGACCAACATCGCTGCGACCAGCAGAACAAGACGCCTCATCATGTGCCGTTCCCCTCCCCCGTCGTCACGCGTACCAGCCCACCCTAAGATCGCGCCCCGACCCCGACAAGGCCGCCCAGCGAGGCGGCCAGAGAGCCACAACCGGACAACCAGGGACCCCACCCGGCAGGCAACCGCCACTGAGCAGGCCCAGACGCCGCTGTCGGACACTCCCGCCGCACCCAGAGGCAGACCCGACTCCCTCGACCCCAGCAGCATCCGCGACGCCCCCAGTCCGCAGCCGACGAGAAGTACGCGTGCCCGTCGACCGCCCGGCGGGTCAAGCGCTGTCGCGCAAGAGCCACGAGCTGTGCAGCGGTGTCCGAAACCAGCGCACCCGCGGTCCGGCGTCGTGCAGGTCGTCCGTGACCGTCACCACTCGCCGCGGAAGCTCCTGTACTCGCCGTTCATCAGATCCCAGAAAGACCGGTAGCGGACCGCGCCGGGCAGCCAATGGGCGACGTACCAGGCTTCCCACTCACCGTCGGCGGTGACCACGCAGGGGTTCAGGAGGTAGACGTCTGTGGCTTCCGGTGTATGACTGACCTTCAAGGTGTGCGGCAGATACTCAGGCCGCAGCGAGACCGGATCCTGGGCCTCACCGTAGACGAAGTACTCCTCGTCGCATACCCGGAAACCGGCATCCTGCCTCGTCCAGACGGAGACCAGGTAAGGATCAAGATCCCGGGTCCAGCCCACCTCCTGAACCGGCAGGATCCTGTCTATCTCCCGGGTGGTGTTCAGCCAGCCATTGCTTGCCAGGAGGAACTGGCGGTAGCTCGCCGGCAGCCTGACGCCCAGCCGCTCCTCCAAGGCGCCCACCTCCTCCCCGGTGGCCCCGGGGGCACCCAGCCAGCGGGCCCTGCGCACATCGTCGGGGAACGGCTCTGCCCGCTCCTGCTCATGCAGCACCGGATCGAGCCACTCCTCACTCCAGCACTGCAGCAGATCCCGCCACGCATAGAACGGCTCGTCATCCCGGCCCCGTAAGTCGCCCACGACGGAAGGCTATAGGGCGGCACCGACACCGCGGCCCCGCCGCCGACGGCAGCATCCGAACGCCAACGGCACTGCGCAGGGGTCGACGGGCGGGTTGCTGAAACGCGTTTCCGCGTCACGGAGGATGTGCCCTAACCTCTCCCTGAAACAGGGGAGGATGGGGTGGGGAACAGACGTGTGGTGGCTGCCGTCGCAGCGATCACGATCGTGTTGGGGATGTCGCTCGCGGGCTGCGGCGAGCGGAGAGTGCCCTACGCCGGCCCGGAGGAGATACCGGAGAAGCTGGCGGCCGACGGAACGACCATCGTGGTCGGGGACCCCTCGGCCCCCGTGTCCGTCCACCTGTACGAGGATCCTCGCTGCCCCTACTGCGAGGAGTTTGAGACCACCGGCGGCGGAGCCCCGTTGCAGGAGGCGACGCTGCGCAAGCACGCCATGGCCGAGTACACGCTGGCGTCCTTCCTCGACGACCGGCTGGGCGGCAACGGCTCCAAGAAGGCGGTCAACGCGCTGCGGGCCGCCCTGGGGGCAGGCAAGTTCGCCGAGTACCACCAGGTGCTCTACGCCAACCAGCCCGAGGAGGAGGTCGACGGCTTCACCGACGCCTACCTGCTCGAACTGGCCGGCAAGGTCGACGGACTGCGCAGCCCGGCCTTCGATACCGCGGTCAAGAACATGAAGTACCGCGCCTTCGTGACCGCCTCCCAGAAGGCCTACGAACGTGCGGGAGGCACAAAGGAGCCCGAGGGACCCGGCACACCCACCACCGTCATCAACGGTGTACGCATTCCCCTCCAGTTCACGGAACTGATCTACGACGGTGACGCCTTCGCCCGCGCCCTGGAAGGGATCCGGGACGACCCCGACGGCTGGCGGGAATACGAGTGGCCCGAGGCTGAGAAATACGTGCGCTGCACCCCACGTGGCTGCCGGGCCGGATGCCTTGGTTGGGCCCCGTCCCGCCCGGCAGTCGCGCACGCCGCAGCCGCGCGCCTGGAGGAGCGCAGCGTGCAGGCCGTGCGCGCCGGGGATGACCCTCAGATCCGCATCCTGCTCCGCCGGCTGGCCGATGCCGCCGACGCCGACGGCCTCCTGCTGCTGCGTCGCCAGCTCAGTGAGGACATGGGACCCCTGACCGGTCCGGAGCAGGCTGAGCCGGTCCGGGCTGGCAGCACCTCGGCCGAGGGGCACGGCCTGGGTTATACCGCGGGGTTGAGTTCGGCCTGCCCGAACAGCAGGGCGTAGCCGGTGGGGAGCTGGTGGAGGATGCGGGTGATCAGATCGCGGCCGGCGCAGGCGGCGACGGCCGCGAAGACGGAGCCGGTGTCCCAGCGGGTGGTGGCCAGGGAGGCACCCGAACGCGCGGCGAGGTCCTTGACGAACGCCCAGCCGGTCAGCGGCTGGATATCGGGGACCTGCATGGTCAGGACGCGGGCGGCCTCCAGGGGCAGCCGGGCAGCCAGGTCGACGCGTTCCTCGCCGGTCAGCTGGCGTCCCAGCCCGGAAAGGACCAGGCGGACGGTGTCGTCAGCCTTCTCGCGGGTGGGGTAGGCGCCTTCGTAGCGGACCTTCTCCAGCATCTGCTCGTACGCCGTCCCGTACGGCTGCTGGTTTTCGAGCGGTGCGCGTACGTCGGTGATCACTGCGGTGCATGCCTTTCGTGAAACGCAGGGTCTCAGGTTGCCGGGGTTGTGGGTCAGGTGGGGCGGGGGCGGCCGACGAGGAGGTCGTAGCCTGCGGGCAGCTGGAGCAGTATCTGCCCCAGCAGGTCCTCGCCCGCCGCGTCGGCAACGGTGGACAGTACGGCGCTGACGTCCCACGTCGCGGTCTGCTCGGTGGCGCCCTCGATCCAGGCCGCGGTCGCGCGGACGAACCGCTCCGGCGGCAGCGGCTCGGCGCTGGTCAGCGGGTTGAGCAGGATGTGGGCGAAGCTTTCGGGCAGGCGTGCCGCGAGCTGGGCTCGCGCGTCGCCGACCAGGTGCGCGCCGAGCAGGGCGAGGACCACACGGGCCGCGCGCTCGGCTTCCTCCACCGTGCCGTATTCGCCGCGTTCCTTCACGCGGTCGAGGAACGCTTCGCGTCGCAGAGTCATGGCGGCCATCAACCCTTCGCGTCTTCGGACTGCCCGGAGTGGGTGCGGAGGGCGGGGAGGGGGAGATCAAGGTGTCCGTCCTCCGCACCTGTCCGGCCGTGTCAGCCGGAGATCTCCTTGCGGCCGGAGCCAACGCCGATGGAGATCTTGCGGGGCTTGGCGCGCTCGGCGATCGGGATACGCAGGGTGAGCACGCCCGCGTCGTAGTCGGCCTGGATGTGCTCGGTGTCGAGGGTGTCGGCGAGCACGATCTGGCGGGAGAAGACGCCCAGCGGCCGCTCGGACAGTTCCATCTGCACGTCGTCGGCCTTCGCCACCGGCCGGCGCTCTGCCCTGACGGTGAGCATGTTCCGCTCGACGTCGATGTCGATCGCGTCCGCGCTCACACCGGGCAGGTCGAAGGCCGCCACGTACTCGTCGCCCTCGCGGTAGGCGTCCATCGGCATCGCCGACGGCTTCGACCAGGTACCCGGCCCCATCAGCTGCTGCGCCAGCCGGTCCAGCTCACGGAAGGGGTCAGTGCGCATCAACATCGTAAAAACACCTCCAGCAGGTTCGGGCAGTTGCTGCCAATGCGCTGCACTGACACCGTTGTAACATGTCATCCAATGGATGACAAACATGATGTCGTCCAAAGGATGACAATGAGAGGGAGGTGCTCGTGACCGCAGCCGACCAGCCGCCCCGGGCCGACGCCCACGGCCCGGCGTCGTTCCTGGCCGCCGCGGCCGCCCTGAACGCCATAGAAGACGCCCTGCACACCGCCCGGCACGAAGCCGCCGACAGCTCCGGCACTCCTGCTCCCGGCCCGGAGGCGGCTCTCGCCTCCTTGATGCTGCTGCGGCAGGTGCGCGAGCAGCTCGCCGGATGGGAGACCGGCCTGATCGAAACCGCCCGCGGCGCCGGCGCCAGCTGGGCAGACCTCGCCGCACCGCTCGGCGTCGCCAGCCGCCAGGCCGCCGAACGCCGCTACCTGCGCGGCCGCCCCGGCCCCGCCGGCACCACCGGCGAGCAACGCGTGACGGCCACCCGCGAACGCCGCGCCGCCGACCGCACCGCCGCCGTCTGGGCCCGCCACAACGCCGCCGACCTGCGCCGCCTCGCCGGCCAGATCACCGCCCTCACCGACCTTCCCCCCTCTGCCCGCCGCCCCCTCGGCGAGCTCCACACGGCCCTCGCCCACGACGACCCTGCCGATCTCATCGCCCCGCTGACCGCCACCCGGCCTCATCTCGCCGCCTCCCACCCCGACCTCGCCGCCCGACTCGACGCCCTTACACCCCCCTGACCCCACCGCCGGGGGCGCTTCGCAAGCCCCTGGCCACCGTGCAAAGCCGCAAACTCGGGCCCGGAGACGGGCCCAGACCGCCTGCGGCCTCAGAGCAGGCGGGCATGGCCCGTTCGGCCGACAGCGTGAGCAGCGCATGGTTCGTTGCGCAGGTGTGCAGGACGAACGGAGAGCTGCGGACCCGTACGTGGCCGGGCAGCTGCGCCGTGTGCTGCGGTTCCGCATCGAGGGCGCCCTCGCCCAACGCCTGGGGGTGACGCTGGGGTCGCCGGCGTCGCCAGTTCCTGGCGCGGTCCGGGCGGACCACTCGCTGCGACGGCAGTTGCCGCCTCGTAGGCTGCGGCCATGACCGAGACCCAGACCCCGACGCCCCACGCCGCCTTCGACCTGCTCATGGCCGGTAACCAGCGCTTCGTCGCCGGCACTCCAGAGCACCCGAACCAGGACGCTATACGCCGGACCGAGACCGCACCGTCCCAGCAGCCCTTCGCCGTGGTGTTCGGGTGCTCCGACTCCCGGCTGGCCGCCGAGATCATCTTCGACCGCGGCCTGGGCGATCTGTTCGTGGTGCGCACCGCCGGGCACGTCGCCGGTACGGAAGTACTCGGCTCCATCGAGTTCGGGGTGAGCGTTCTGAACGCGCCGCTGGTCGTCGTCCTCGGCCACGACTCGTGCGGCGCGGTCGCCGCGGCCTGCTCCGCCCTGGAGAACGGACAGACGCCCGGCGGTTTCGTCCGCGACGTGGTCGAACGGGTCACCCCGAGCGTGCTGGCCGCCCGCGCAGCCGGACGCGAGACGGCCGAGGAGATCCTGGCCGAACACATCGAGCACACCGTCGACCTGCTACTGGAACGCTCCCGCGTCCTGGCCGAGGCGGTGGCCACCGGTCGGACCGCCGTGCTGGGGCTGTCCTACCGACTGGCCGACGGCAGCGCCCGGCTCGTCGCCACCCGTGGCCTCGATGCGGTGATCCCCACCGCATCCTGACCGCCCCGGCCGTGACCACTCAGGCGGAGGGACGGGCCCCGCAGCTCGGCGGAGCCGGTTGGCGATCGCCAGCCCCAGACCCTCCTCCGCCGGCAGGGACGCGACGATGAGGTCGCATCTCTGCTGGTCGAGCTCACGCAGGAACCCGTACAGCCCGTGCGCGTAGGCGTCCGGTGAACCGGGCAGGGCCACCACCGCGTGCGCCTTCACCTCAGCGCCGGCGAAGCCGGCGGGGAGAAGGACACCCACCTTGTGCCCCGCCTCCTGGGCGAGCTCGGCCCCGGCGACGACCTTCTCCGGCTCGACGAGAACGACCCGCGCATGCGGCGCGTAGTGTGACGGGTGCTGGCCCGGCACCCGGACACCGCTCGTCGACGGAACCGCCACCGGATGTCCCAGCACCGCTTCGAGGTCCTCGCGCGTCACCCCGCCAGGCCGCAGAATGCTCGGCATCTCGCCCGTGACGTCGACGATGGTCGACGTCACGGGCGAGATGCCGACCT
>NZ_JBEXPR010000054.1:0-28939 GCF_040612135.1 Streptomyces sp. NPDC006458
CTGCGCTCCTACGACCAGGTCATCAAGCTCGAACAGGAACGCCTCGTCTACCAGACCCGGCTGCGCTCCCGCTACGGCCGCGCCTGGCGCCGCAAGGCCCCCGTCGAATCCCTGATGCCCCTGCGCCTGGCCCGCTACGGCGTCCCCCTCGCCGAGACCGCCCCCGCGGGCCTCGCCGCCGCGGGCATCGAGCCGATGGTCATCCCGGCGGCCGCCCAGCAGCCTCAGCTCTCCGCGGCCCCCGCGGCCACGCCCGCACCCGCACCCGCCGCCCAGCGGCAGGTGCCCGCGCGGGAGCCCGAGGACGGCCGCAGCCAGTGGCTCCAGTCCCGGGACCCGCAGACGGTCGAGTACCACGGTGACTACGACCCGCACTTCGAGCCGGACCTGTACGAACCGCCGTACGACGACTTCCCGCCCGACGACCATCTGCCCGAGGACCACCTGCCCGAAGGACCCCGGCCCCAGCCCCGCCACGAGCCCGCGCTGGAGTCCCCCTCCGAGGAGACGGGCAGCTTCCCGATCCCGGTCGGCCCCAACCGCACCCGGGAGCTCGGCGAGGGCGGCGGCAGCCCGGAGCCGGACGAGGAGTCCTTCTACCAGGTCTTCAAGCAGTCGATAAACGGCAGCTACCCCACCCCGCGCGAGCTGATGGACAACGTGGAGGCCGAGTTCGGCCTCACCCTCGCGCCGGAGGACGCCAAGCGCATGGTCAACCGCTACACCAACCGCCACAACGCGGAGCTGGAGGAGGACCACATCGCCTGACGGCGCCGCGGGACCGGCCACCGGCAGAACACAGGCGAAAGGGGCCCTCGACCGAGGGCCCCTTCGTCATGCCTGGCGCACCGGGGTGCGTCTACTCCCCGAGCAGGGTCCGCACCCGCTCCTGCCCCACCGCGAGCAGCAGCGTGGGCAGCCGCGGCCCGGTGTCCCGGCCGACGAGCAGGTGGTAGAGCAGCGCGAAGAACGTCCGCTGGGCGGTCTTGATCTCCGGCGGCAGCTCCTTGGGCGTGGCGTCCGCGGGGAACCCGGCCTGGACCTTGGGCACGCCGTAGACGAGGTGGGTCAGCCCGTCCAGCGACCAGTGCTCGGCCAGTCCGTCGAGCAGCAGCCGCACCGAGGCGCGGCCCTGCTCGTCGAGCGACTTCAGCAGGTCGGTGTCCGGCTCGGCGCGCACGATGGTGCGCTGGTCGGCGGGCACCTGGGTGTTGATCCAGGCCTCGGCCCTGTCGTACCGGGGACGTACCTCGTCGAGCGCGGCGAGCGGCTGCTCGGGGTCGAGCTCGGAGAGGATGCGCAGCGCCTGGTCCTCGTGGCCGGCGGTGATGTCGGCGACGGACGCGAGCGTCCGGTACGGCATCGGCCGCGCGGTGCGGGGCAGCTCGGCCCCGGCGGTGCGCACGGCACGGGCGTGGGCGGCGGCGTCGGCGGGCAGGGCCGAGCCGTCGGCGACCTTGGCGTCGAGCTTGTCCCACTCGTCGTACAGCCGCTGGATCTCCTGGTCGAAGGCGATCTTGAAGGACTGGTTGGGCCTGCGGCGGGCGTAGAGCCAGCGCAGGATCTGCGGCTCCATGATCTTCAGCGCGTCGGCCGGGGTGGGCACGCCACCGCGGGACGACGACATCTTCGCCATGCCGGAGATGCCGACGAAGGCGTACATCGGGCCGATCGGCTGCTTGCCGCCGAAGATGCCGACGATCTGCCCGCCCACCTGGAACGACGACCCCGGCGAGGAGTGGTCGACACCGCTGGGCTCGAAGATCACGCCCTCGTAGGCCCACCGCATCGGCCAGTCGACCTTCCAGACCAGCTTGCCGCGGTTGAACTCGTTGAGCCGGACGGTCTCGGAGAAGCCGCACGCCGTGCAGGAGTACGTCAGCTCGGTGGTGTCGTCCTCGTAGGAGGTGACGGTGGTCAGGTCCTTGCCGCAGTTGCCGCAGTACGGCTTGTACGGGAAGTACCCGGCGGAGCCGGAGCTGCCGTCGTCCTCGGCGGCGGCGCCGGAGCCCTCGGCGGCCTCCAGTTCGGCCTCGTCGACCGCCTTCTGCTGCTGCTTCTTGGCCGGGGCCTTCTTGGTGCGGTACTGGTCGAGGACCGCGTCGATGTCGGCGCGGTGGCGCATGGCGTGCAGGATCTGCTCGCGGTAGACGCCGGTGGTGTACTGCTCGGTCTGGCTGATGCCGTCGAACTCCACGCCCAGCTCGGCCAGCGACTCGACCATCGCGGCCTTGAAGTGCTCGGCCCAGCTCGCGTACGGCGAGCCCTTCGGCGCGGGCACCGAGGTCAGCGGCTTGCCGATGTGCTCGGCCCAGGTCTCGTCGACGCCGGCGACCCCGGCCGGCACCTTGCGGTAGCGGTCGTAATCGTCCCAGGAGATCAGGTGGCGCACCTGGCGGCCCCGGCGGCGGATCTCGTCGGCGACGAGGTGCGGGGTCATGACCTCGCGCAGGTTGCCGAGGTGGATCGGACCGGACGGCGAGAGACCGGAGGCGACGACGACCGGTTTGCCAGGGGCCCGACGCTCCGACTCCTCGATGACCTCATCCGCGAAACGGGAGACCCAGTCGGTGGTCTCGGTGCTCTGAGCCACGATCGGCACGTCCTTCTTTCTCCGGGGCAGCCGTACGGTCGATCGGCCACCCCCCCAGTTTAGGCGGCCCACTCAGCACCCCCGCCGCATTTAGAACCGCAAGGAACACGCACCCATCCCACCCGCCTTTTGGGGGCGCGAGGAACCACGCAACCAGCCCACCCTCTTTTAGGGGCGCGGGGAACTGCGCAACCAGCCCCACACCGCCCCGCACCCGCACAACCACGCAGACACAACCACCCCACCCGCCTTCAAGGGGCGCGGGGAACTGCGCAACAAGCCCCCACCGCCCCGCACCCGCACCCGCACCCGCACCCGCACAACCAACCCCCCACCCAACCGCCCGGCAGGGCCCCGCCCCGCAGGGCCCCACCCCGCAGCCGCGAAAACCCCTACACCCCCCATGGGATACTGGGCGAGACCATCCAGCCCACGAGGAGAAACGGCACCCACACCCATGCCCTCGGTCACGTCGCTCACCGATCTCGTCAACCAGCAGCTCACCGACGCCCTCACCTCCGCCCTGCCGGAAACCGACGGAGTCGACCCGCTGCTGCGACGAAGCGACCGGGCCGACTTCCAGGCCAACGGCATCCTCGCGCTGGCCAAGAAGGCGAAGGCGAACCCCCGTGAGCTGGCGACGCAGGTGGTGTCGCAGGTCGTCACGGGCGAGGAGCTGATCAAGGACGTCGAGGTCTCCGGGCCCGGCTTCCTGAACATCACGCTCTCCGACCGGGCGATCACCACCAACCTGGCCGCCCGCTACGCGGACGACACGGGCCGCCTCGGCGTACCGCTGAACGAGAACCCGGGCACGTCGGTGATCGACTACGCCCAGCCGAACGTGGCCAAGGAGATGCACGTCGGCCACCTGCGTTCCGCGGTGATCGGCGACTCGGTGGTGCAGCTGCTGGAGTTCACCGGCGAGAACGTGGTCCGGCGTCACCACATCGGCGACTGGGGCACCCAGTTCGGCATGCTCATCCAGTACCTGGACGAGCACCCGCACGAGCTGGACCACGAGTCCGCCGAGGTGTCCGGCGAGGAGGCGATGTCGAACCTCGACCGCCTCTACAAGGCGTCCCGGAAGCTGTTCGACTCCGACGAGGAGTTCAAGACGCGGGCCCGGCGCCGGGTGGTCGACCTCCAGGCGGGCGACCCGCACACCCTCGCCATGTGGCAGAAGTTCGTCGACGAGTCGAAGATCTACTTCTTCTCCGTCTTCGAGAAGCTGGACATGCGGATCCGCGACGAGGACATCGTCGGTGAGTCCGGCTACAACGACATGCTGGCCGAGACCTGCCGCCTGCTGGAGGAGTCCGGCGGGGCGGTCCGTTCGGAGGGCGCCCTGTGCGTCTTCTTCGACGACATCAAGGGCCCGGACGGCAACCCGGTCCCACTGATCGTCCAGAAGTCCGACGGCGGCTACGGCTACGCGGCGACGGACCTGTCCGCGATCCGGGACCGTGTCTTCAACCTGAAGGCGAACAGCCTGGTCTACGTCGTGGACGCCCGGCAGTCCCTGCACTTCAAGATGGTCTTCGAGACGGCCCGCAGGGCGGGCTGGCTCAATGAAGACGTCAAGGCGTACCAGCTCGCGTTCGGCACGGTCCTCGGCAAGGACGGCAAGCCGTTCAAGACCCGTGAGGGCGAGACGGTCCGGCTGGTCGACCTCCTCGACGAGGCGATCGACCGCGCCGCCGCCGTCGTGCGGGAGAAGGCCCAGGACCTCTCCGAGGCGGAGATCACCGAGCGGGGCGCCCAGGTGGGCATCGGCGCGGTGAAGTACGCGGACCTGTCGACGTCGGCGAACCGCGACTACAAGTTCGACCTGGACCAGATGGTCTCGCTGAACGGCGACACCTCCGTCTACCTCCAGTACGCCTACGCCCGCATCCGCTCCATCCTCCGCAAGGCCGGCGAGGTCCGCCCCGTCGCGCACCCGGAGCTGGAGCTGCACGCGGCGGAGCGCGCGCTGGGCTTGCACGTGGACGCGTTCGCGGAGACGGTCGCGGAGGCGGCGGCGGAGTACGCGCCGCACAAGATGACGGCGTACCTCTACCAGTTGGCCTCGCTGTACACGTCGTTCTACGACAAGTGCCCCGTGCTGAAGGCTCAGACGCCCGAGCAGGTGGAGAACCGCCTGTTCCTGTGCGACGTCACGGCCCGCACCCTGCACCAGGGCATGGCCCTGCTGGGCATCGGGACGCCCGAGCGCCTCTGATCCGCGGCGCGTCCGAACGAGGGTGGCGCGGCGGCCGGTTCTCCGGTCGCCGCGCCACTTCTTCGTGTACGGCCGTCAGCTCGCGGTGCAGGACACCGTGGGCCGGGTGGTGCTGCCGTTCTTCTTGAGGGCGATTGTCAGTGCCGGGCCCTACAGTCACCGGCATGGCGACTCTTCCCAACCCGCTGCCCGCGCTGGCGGCGGACCCCAGCGGGCGCTCCCTCGGGCTCCAACTGCCCCCGGGCAGACTGTTCGACGCGACGGAGGACGGGCCGTGGCCCGAGCCGCTGATGTGGCAGGCCGGCACGCCCGCCGGGCCCGGCCACTGGGCCTCGCTGGGCGGGGCGGCGGCCCAGGTCGGGCTGCTGCCGGTCCTGGTCGACCTGGCGGACCGGCAAGGGGGCCCGGACGAGTGGCAGTTGGCACCCGACTACGCCTCGTACCCCGGGGACCACGACGCCGAGGACGTCCTGGCGGAGTACTGGGAGGACGACGACGAGTACTGGGACGACGATCTCGCCGAACTGGTCGAGCCGTTCGGGCCCGAGTGGCCCGGCCTCGCTTCCGCCGCCCGGCTCACCGCCGAGCCGGGCGCGTGCGCGGCCCAGGTCGCCGACTCCCTGAGCGACGGCACCCGCAGTTGGCTGGGCGCCCCGCATCTGGCCCTGGTCCCGGCCCGCCGCTCCGCCGACATACCGGCCGCCCTGGGCTGGACCGGCCCGCTCAACCACGACAACGACGTGGCCCGGATCTGCGCGGTCCTGCGCTCCTGGGAGGACCGCTTCGGCATACGGGTGGTCGCCCTCGGCTTCGACACGCTGGTCGTGTCCGTGGCCGCCCCGCCGGCCGACCTCGGCGCGGCCGAGGCGGTGGCGGCGGAGCACTTCGCGTTCTGCCCGGACAACATCACGCAGAACGGTCCGGGCAGCCTCCAGGAGTACGCGAAGGGCCTGGTGGACGAGCGGGTCTGGTCCTTCTGGTGGGACTGAGCCCCGCTGGTGGCACGAGCCCTTCCGGTGGGACCGAGCCCCGCGCCCCCGGGCGAGGGGCCGCGCCCTACGCGACGCCCAGCCCCCGGGCCAGCCTCCCCAGCCCCTCCCTGATCTCGTCCGGGGTCTGCGTCACGAAGCACAGGCGCAGGGTCGAGCGGTCGGGGTCCGAGGCGTAGAAGGGCGCGCCGGGGACGTAGGCCACATCGTGCCGGACCACCTCGGGGAGCAGCGCGGCGGTGTCGTAGGAGGCCGGAAGGCGGGCCCAGAGGAACATGCCGCCCTCGGGGCGGTTCCAGGCCGAGCCCTCGGGCAGGGCGCCGGGCAGCGCCGCGAGCATGGCGTCCCGGCGTTCGCCGTAGACGGTCCGGACGCGGGCGACATGGGCGTCGAGGACGTCCAGGTAGCGGGCCGCGGCGAGCTGGTTGAGGGTCGGGGTGTGCAGGTCGGCGGCCTGCTTGGCAACCGCGCAGGCCCGGCGGAGCGCGGCCGGGGCGCGCAGCCAGCCGAGCCGCAGGCCCGGCGCCATGATCTTGGAGAAGGAGCCGAGCAGGACCGTGCGGTCGGCGGCCTCCGCGTGGGCGGCGATCCAGGGCTGGGGTGCGCCGTCGTAGCGCAGCTCGCCGTAGGGGTCGTCCTCGACGATCCACAATCCGTGCCGCGCGGCCACCGCCGCCACGGCGGCCCGGCGGTCGGCGGGCATGGTGCGGCCGGTGGGGTTCTGGAAGGTGGGGACGGTGTAGAGCAGCTTGGGCCGCTCCCGCGCCACGAGCTCGGCGAGTACCTGCGGGTCGACGCCGTCCGCGTCCGTCGGCACTCCGACGATCCGCGCGCCCGCGAGTCCGAAGACCTGGAGGGCGGCCAGGTAGCAGGGGTCCTCGACGAGGACCGTGTCGCCGGGGTCCAGCAGGGCGGTCGCCAGCAGGGACAGCGCCTGCTGGGAGCCGGTGGTGACGAGCAGGTCGTCCGCTGCCGTCGGCAGGCCCCGCCCGGTGATCCGGTGGGCGAGGGCCGTGCGCAGGACGGGTTCGCCCTCGGTCGTGGAGTACTGCAGCGCCTGCCCCGGGGTGCGCTCCAGGACCTCGCGGAAGGCCGTGGCGATGCCCTCGCGGTCGAACAGCTCGGGGGCCGGCAGACCGCCCGCGAAGTTGATCACCTCGGGGCGCGCGGTGACCGCCAGGATCTCGCGTACGGGTGACCCCCCGATCGCTCCGGCGCGCACCGAGAGCGGCGGGAGGGACGCGGGGGCAACGGCTGCGGTCATGACAGGAGCTCCTTCGGCTGCGCGGTGGTCATGCCCGCAGCCTACGGAGTCCGTGTCGCCTACAACTTCCTTTTCGGGATGTGGAGTCGGCGCTACCGGTCCTGCGCGACCATCCGGGCCGCCTCGGTGGCCCAGTAGGTCAGGATGCTGCGCGCGCCGGCCCGCTTGATGCCGGTCAGTGTCTCCAGGATGGCCCGGTCGCGGTCGATCCAGCCCTTCTCTGCGGCGGCCTCGACCATCGAGTACTCGCCGGAGATCTGGTAGGCGGCGACCGGCACGTCCACGCCGTCGGCGACGCGCGCGAGGATGTCGAGGTAGGGACCGGCGGGCTTGACCATCACCATGTCGGCGCCCTCCTCCAGATCCAGCGCCAGTTCCCGCAGGGACTCGCGCACGTTGGCGGAGTCCTGCTGGTACGTCTTGCGGTCGCCCCGCAGCGAGGAGGCGACGGCCTCGCGGAAGGGGCCGTAGAAGGCGGAGGCGTACTTGACGGTGTAGGCGAGGATCGCCACGTCCTCGCGCCCGATCTCGTCCAGGGCGTCGCGGACGACCCCGATCTGACCGTCCATCATCCCGCTGGGCCCGACCACGTGCGCGCCCGCGTCGGCCTGTACCTGGGCCATCTCGGCGTACCGCTCCAGCGTCGCGTCGTTGTCGACGCGTCCTTCGGCGTCGAGCACTCCGCAGTGGCCGTGGTCGGTCGTCTCGTCGAGGCAGAGGTCGGACATCACGAGCAGGTCGTCGCCGACCTCGGCGCGCACGTCCCGGAGGGCGAGTTGCAGGATGCCGTCCGGGTCGGTGCCCGGGGTCCCGAGGGCGTCCTTCTTGGAGTCCTCCGGCACACCGAAGAGCATGATCCCCGAGATCCCGGCCTGCACGGCCTCGGCGGCGGCCTTCTTCAGGCTGTCCCGCGTGTGCTGCACCACCCCCGGCATCGCCGCGATCGGCACGGGCTCGCTGACGCCCTCGCGCACGAACGCGGGGAGGATGAAGTCGGCGGGGTGCAGCCGGGTCTCGGCGACCATGCGCCGCATGACGGGGCTCGTCCGTAGCCGCCGGGGCCGGGTACCGGGAAACGATCCGTACTTCGTCATGCCGTCTACGCTACGCCCGGCCGCCCGCTGCCCTTGCCGACGCCCTGTCGGGCTCCGCGGGGCCCACGGCTGTCACAGCGGATGGCTCAGGCCGCGTGACGTGCGCCTCCAGGCGTCGCAGGCTCGGGTCTGGAGCGGCAGTCGCGACAGCGGCCGCCGGGGTGCGGGGCACGGAAGGCGCGTTCGCAGCCGTCGCAGGTCTGGAAGGGGTCGCGGCGGCGGCTCGGTCCTGGTTCGTCGCGTACGGCGGTTGGTGCGGGGATCGCTGGAAGGGGTGCGGGCCGCAGTTCGCGGAGGCGGTAGGCGAGCACACCGGCCGGGTGACGCATGTCGGTCGGGAGATCGGCGGTCAGGGCGTGATGGACGACGGCGGCCGTGGCGCCGACGTCGAACCAGGCGGTGACGGCGGGCGCGAGGCGGTTCACGTCCCGATGGGAGAGGGTGAGCCGGTCGTCGGCGCGGCGCAGTCCGCAGAGCAGGGCGACGGCTTTGTCGTGGCGAGGTTCGAGAGCGGCTTCCGCGGCCCGTCGGACGGGCCGCTCGGGCCGCTCGGGCCGCTCGGTAGGTGCGGAGGCGGGCGCGGAGGTGACTTGCGAGTCGCGAGGCGTCGGCCGCTCCGTGCCTCGGTCGCTCTCCGGGGACGACTGCCCGCCGTCTTCCGAAGGGCGGGCCATGGCATTTCGGCTGCGAGGCCGGGTCGTCTGGACGGGAACGACAGCCGGGCGCGTCGAGGCGGCTCCAGGAGTGTGGTGCGCGTACGTGCGGGTGCACAGCCTCCCCGTGTCCGTACGCTCCCGCACTCGCTCCAGATAGCCGTGCGCCTCCAGCTCCCGCAGGGCGAAGGCGATCCGGTCCCGGCCCTCGGGGAAGCGTTCGGCGAGGCTGCGGATGTCGACCGGGGCGCCCTCCGGCAGCGACAGGATGTGGGTGGCCAGTCCGATGGCCGTCAGGGACAGCTCGCGGTGCTGGGCGAGGTGATTGCCCACGACGGTGTATTGGCCCGACTGGTACGTGCGTACGTGGGTGACACCGGAGGGGGTGATGGTCTGCGGAACGCCCTGATTCGGAAGCTCGACGGCGTTAGGGTTGTTCTCAGCCATAGGGAAGGGGTTACTTCCTCGTTGGTCAGGCCCTCGCACTGGGATTGCCGTCCCGGCGGGGGCCGAAGCATGTGTGGGGCTGTGGAGTTGTGAGTGCTGCCTGAGGCGAGAATGCACGTCCGACATGCCCAAGCGCCAGCCGGACCAGCCGATTTCACCCGCCCGTGTGACGTGCGCGAGGTTTGGTTGGTTGGGTAGGTTTTTCCCTGGGTTCTTTGGTCTTTTATCGCCCGCCGCCCCGGCCCGCGGGCCACCGCAGGACGGACGGCCGGGCTCCGGTACGGGGGTCATCGGCAAGGCCCGAGATCGAGTTCCGCCCAGACGGTCTTGCACGGCACCGGCCCGGACCGTACACCCCAGCGGTCCGCGCACTGCTCGACGATCAGCAGCCCGTAACCGGACTCCGCCTGCCCCTCGGCCGCCGCCCGCGCTCGGGCGGGCAACCGGTCACCCCGGCTGTCGGCGACTTCGACACGCAGCGTCCGTGGAGCGACGACGGTGAGCGTGAGGCGGAAGCTCCGGCCGGGGACACGGCCGTGCAGGGCGGCGTTGGTGGCGAGTTCGGCGACGACGAGCCGGGCGGGGTCCAACGGCATGTCCCAGCACCGCAGTTGCTGGGCCGCGAGCAGCCGCGCGCGCCGGGCGCCGAGCCGGGAGGCGGAGAGCGTGACGGAGAACTTGTGGAGCGGGGCGCGAACAGTTTGCTGATTCATGTGACTCAGCGTGTCCGGCCGTGCGTAGCCTGTGAATGCGTGCGGCCCGTGCGGACGGTGTCTGTCCGTGCGGCGTCCGGTTCCGTCCGGGCAGTACGGGGTGACGTGCAACGCGCGCCGGGGTTGGACCGGGAAGGGCGCGGCGGGAAGGCGGCAGACGTGAGCGAATGGGACGCGGGGCTGGGAGGCGACGACGAGGCCGGGGCCGTGATGCGCACGGTGACACGGCAGTTGAAGCTGTGGCGGGAGGCGGCGGGGCTCACCCAGGCGGAGTTCGGGGCGGCGATCGGGTACGGCGAGGAACTGGTCTCCTCGGTAGAGCGGGGGCGGCGGATCCCGCGGCCCGAGTACCTGGACCGCGCGGACGAGGTTCTGTCGGCGGGCGGCCGGATCGCCGCGCTGCGGGAGGACTTGGCGGAGGTCCGGTACCCGAAGAAGGTGCGGGACGTGAAGCGCCTGGAAGGGGAGGCCGTCGAGATCTGCTCCTACAACAACTCCGTCATCGACGGGTTGTTGCAGACCGAGGCATATGCGCGGGCAGTGTTCGGCTCCCGGCGACCGCAGTTCACCGAAGAGGAGTTGGAGCAGCGGGTAGCCGCTCGCCTGG
Organism: Streptomyces sp. NPDC006458; assembly: GCF_040612135.1. NCBI lineage: Bacteria > Bacillati > Actinomycetota > Actinomycetes > Kitasatosporales > Streptomycetaceae > Streptomyces > Streptomyces sp. NPDC006458. The sequence continues at coordinate 10,585 of NZ_JBEXPR010000054.1, forward strand.
ATCGTCAGGAGATCTTCAGCTCCCCAGCAACTCGCCCGCTTTTCAGCTTTGTGTTGTGCGAAGCGACGCTGCGCCGCTTGATTGGAGGCAGGATGGTGATGCGCAACCAGCTCGAACGGCTGTCGGAAGTAGCCCGGCTGCGGAATGTCGACCTACAGGTCTTGCCTCTGAGCCGGGAGGAGAACTCGGGTCTCGGCGGCCCCTTCCGACTCCTCAAGCTCAAGGACGGAGCGGCCGTGGGTCTGAACGAAGTCCAGCTCACCAATCGCGTGATCATCGACCCGAGAGAGACCACGGTCCTCGACATGCGCTATGGGATCATCCGGGCGCAGGCTCTCACACCACGAGAGTCGCTGGCCTTCATCGAGAAAGCGCTGGGAGAGTCATGACCCTCAAGCCCTCTGACGGAGCCGACGGCAAGCTGGAGTGGATAAAGAGCAGCTACAGCTCGGACGACGGCCCGTCCTGCGTCGAGGTCGCCGCCACACTGGTCACCATCCACGTGCGCGACTCCAAGAACCCGAACGGCCCCAGCCTCGCCCTCGCCCAAGCCACTTGGACGGCCTTTCTGCCGTACGCCGTCGGCTGCTGACGGAACGAGCATGACCATCAACCCACACGCCAAAGCCGCCCCCACGCCGGAGTGGATAAAGAGCAGCTACAGCGGTGCTGACACCCCCTCCTGCGTGGAGGTTGCAGCCGTTCACGAGGCCATCCTCGTCCGCGACTCCAAGACCCCCCAAGGCCCCCGCCTCGCCCTCACCCAGGCGACCTGGGCGGCCTTCCTGCCGTACGCCTGCGAGGGCTGACCCGCGCACCGACACGACGGAGCGCACCGGCGAGGTGCGCTCCGCCGGGCGGCGTCAGGTCGTACGGCGGCGCCGCGCCCCGGGGCGGCGCTCGCTGGGCCGCGTCACGGGATCCCCGGCCTCCATGGCGGCAGCCCTCCGCTTCATGCCGAAGTCGGCCAGCGCCTCGGCCAGCTTCAGCGCGGACGGCTCCGGGGCCATGACGTCCACGCGCAGCCCGTGCTCCTCGGCCGTCTTGGCCGTGGCCGGGCCGATGCAGGCGATGACCGTGACGTTGTGCGGCTTGCCGGCGATGCCGACGAGGTTGCGCACGGTGGAGGACGAGGTGAACAGCACCGCGTCGAAGCCGCCGCCCTTGATCGCCTCACGCGTCTCGGCCGGCGGCGGCGAGGCACGCACGGTCCGGTAGGCGGTGACGTCGTCGACCTCCCAGCCCAGCTCGATGAGCCCGGCGACGAGCGTCTCGGTGGCGATGTCGGCGCGCGGCAGGAAGACACGGTCGATCGGGTCGAAGACCGGGTCGTAGGGCGGCCAGTCCTCCAGCAGTCCCGCGGCGGACTGCTCGCCGCTGGGCACCAGGTCGGGCTTCACGCCGAAGGCGATGAGGGCCTTCGCCGTCTGCTCACCCACCGCAGCCACCTTGATACCCGCAAAAGCCCGAGCATCAAGGCCGTACTCCTCGAACTTCTCCCGGACCGCCTTCACCGCGTTGACGGAGGTGAACGCGATCCACTCGTAGCGGCCCGTCACCAGGCCCTTGACGGCGCGCTCCATCTGCTGGGGCGTGCGCGGCGGCTCGACCGCGATGGTCGGCACCTCGTGCGGCACGGCACCGTAGGACCGCAACTGGTCGGAGAGCGAAGCGGCCTGCTCCTTGGTGCGCGGGACGAGGACCTTCCAGCCGAACAGCGGCTTGGACTCGAACCACGAGAGCTGGTCGCGCTGGGCGGCGGCGCCGCGCTCCCCGACCACGGCTATGACCGGCCGGCCGCCGTCCGGGGACGGCAGCACCTTCGCCTGCTTCAGCGTCTGCGCGATGGTGCCGAGGGTGGCGGTCCAGGTGCGCTGACGGGTCGTCGTACCGGCGATCGTCACGGTCAGCGGGGTGTCCGGCTTGCGGCCCGCCGAGACCAGCTCAACCGCGGCGGCGGCCACGGAGTCGAGGGTCGTGGAGACGACGACCGTGCCGTCGGAGGAGCCGACCTCGGTCCAGCACCGGTCGGAGGCGGTACGGGCGTCGACGAACCGCACGTCCGCGCCCTGCGCGTCGCGCAGCGGGACACCGGCGTACGCGGGCACTCCGACGGCGCTCGCGATGCCGGGCACCACCTCGAAGGGCACACCGGCGGCGGCGCAGACGAGCATCTCCTCGGCGGCGTACCCGTCGAGTCCGGGGTCCCCGGACACCGCACGCACGACCCGCCTGCCGCCCCGCGCGGCCTCCATGACAAGATGTGCCGCATCCCGCACAGCGGGAGCACCAGCGGTTGTTGACACACCGTCAACAGCCGCCTGCTGAGGCGTGCCCACGCCCGGATCGGCACCCGACGAGGGATGCGTGTCCGGGTCGAGGACGGCTACGCCCGGCCGGGCGTGCGTCCGTACGACGTCGAGCACCTCGTGCTCGGCGACGAGAACGTCCGCGCTCGCCAGCGCCTCCACGGCGCGCAGGGTCAGCAGTCCCGGATCCCCGGGTCCGGCACCGAGGAAGGTGACGTGCCCGTGTTCCGGACCGGCGGGAAGGGTGGTGGGGCTCAATGTGCTCGCTCCCCCATCAGACCGGCCGCGCCCTGGGCGAACATCTCGGCCGCGAGTTCGCGACCGAGCGCCATCGCCGCTTCGTGCGTCTGGGGCACGGGACCGGTGGTGGACAGCTGCACCAGCGAGGTGCCGTCGGTGGTGCCGACGACGCCGCGCAGGCGCATCTCCTGGACAACATGCCCGTCGGCCGTGAGGTCGGCCAGCGCGCCCACAGGGGCGCTGCAGCCGGCCTCAAGGGCCGCGAGCAAGGACCGCTCGGCGGTCACGGCGACCCGCGTGAACGGGTCGTCGAGCTCGCCCAGCGCGGCGATGAGGTCCGCGCGGTCCGCGGTGCACTCGATCGCCAGGGCCCCCTGGCCGGGGGCGGGCAGAACGGTGTCGACCGACAGGAAGTCGGTGACCTCCTCGGCACGGCCGATCCGGTTCAGTCCGGCGGCGGCCAGCACGACCGCGTCGAGCTCCCCGTCGTGGACGTACCGGATGCGGGTGTCGACGTTGCCGCGGATCGGGACGGTCTCGATGTCGAGGCCGTGGGCGCGGGCGTACGCGTTGAGCTGGGCCATGCGGCGCGGGGCCCCGGTCCCGATCCTCGCCCCGCGGGGCAGGTCGGTGAACTTCAGCGCGTCCCGGGCGACGATCACGTCCCGCGGGTCCTCGCGCGGCGGGATCGCGGCGAGCGCGAGCTCCTCGGGCTGGCCGGTGGGCAGGTCCTTCAGCGAGTGCACCGCGAAGTCGACCTCCCCCTTCAGAAGCGCTTCACGCAGGGCCGTGACGAACACACCCGTGCCGCCGATCTGCGCGAGCTGCTCGCGCGAGACGTCGCCGTACGTGGTGATCTCGACGAGCTCGACGGGCCGCCCGGTCACCCGGCTCACGGCCGCGGCCACCTGTCCGGACTGGGCCATGGCGAGTTTGCTGCGCCGTGTTCCCAGCCTCAGTGCCTTCTCACTCATGCCGGCCCTCGGTTCTTGTCGGTGGTGCTGTCCTCGGCGCGGGAGACGGCGTCGACCGTCTCCTGGTCGAGGTCGAACAGGGTGCGCAGGGCGTCCGCGTACCCGGCGCCGCCGGGTTCGGCCGCGAGCTGCTTGACCCGTACGGTCGGCGCGTGCAGCAGCTTGTCGACGACGCGCCGCACGGTCTGGGTGATCTCCGCCCGGTGCTTGTCGTCGAGGCCGGGCAGCCGGCCCTCCAGGCGCGCGATCTCGCTGGCGACCACATCGGCGGCCATGGTGCGCAGCGCGACCACGGTCGGCGTGATGTGCGCGGCGCGCTGCGCGGCGCCGAACGCGGCGACCTCGTCGGAGACGATCCGGCGGACCTGGTCCACGTCGGCGGCCATGGGCACGTCGGCGGAGGCCTCGGCCAGCGACTCGATGTCGACCAGGCGCACCCCGGCGAGCCGGTGCGCGGCGGCGTCGATGTCGCGCGGCATCGCGAGGTCCAGTAGGAACAGGCTCGGCTCGGGGCGCGGCGGCTGGGCCACCGGCTCCGGCCGGCGCCGCTCGGGGATGCGGCCGACGGTGGCGGCGGTCGCGGCGAGCGCGGTGATCAGCTCGGCGTCGGTCTCCGGCGTGCGGCGTGCGCCCTCGCGGCGGACGGTGGAACCGCCCAGGGCCCAGGCGGCGTGCTGCTCCAGCGTCGCCGCGTCCATCCCGGCGACCGCGGCCTCGCCCATCACGGAGAAGCCGGGCTGTACGGCGGTCAGGTCGAGGGGGCAGGACTCCTCGGCGGGCGCCGGCTGGCGCACGTCCGTCCTGCGCGGTGCGTCCCCGGCGATCCGCTCGACGGGCACACCGGTACGGCCCTCGACCGCGGCGGCGACGGCCTCGGCGTCCAGGACCAGGCTCGTCGCGCCGGTACAGGAGACGACGATGTCGGCACGTGTCAGCTCGGCCGGCACCGAATCCATCGGTACCGCGCGGGCCGACACGGCAGAGCCTTCGGCGTCGCCGGTCTCGTCGAGGATCTGCGCGAGCCGCTCGGCCCGCTCGAAGGTGCGGTTGGCGACGACCACCTCGGCGACCCCGGCCCGCGCGAGCGTGGCCGCGGCCAGTGAGGACATCGACCCGGCGCCGATGACCAGCGCCCGGCGGCCGCGCGCCCAGCCGGTGACGTCGGCGCCCGCGGCGAGCTGCTCCAGGCCGAAGGTGACCAGGGACTGCCCGGCGCGGTCGATGCCGGTCTCGGAGTGGGCGCGCTTGCCGACCCTCAGGGACTGCTGGAACAGGTCGTTCATCAGCCGGCCCGCGCTGTGCATGTCCTGCGAGCGGGCCAGGGAGTCCTTGATCTGGCCGAGGATCTGGCCCTCGCCGACGACCATCGAGTCCAGCCCGCACGCTACCGAGAACAGGTGGTGCACGGCCCGGTCCTCGTAGTGCACATAGAGATACGGGGTGAGTTCGTCGAGGCCGACGCCGCTGTGCCGGGCGAGCAGGGTGGACAGCTCGGCGACCCCGGCGTGGAACTTGTCCACGTCGGCGTACAGCTCGATGCGGTTGCAGGTGGCCAGCACCGCGGCTTCGCTCGCCGGTTCGGCGGCGACGGTGTCCTGGAGCAGCTTGATCTGGGCGTCCGCGCTCAGCGCGGCCCGCTCCAGCACGCTGACCGGGGCGCTGCGGTGGCTCAGCCCGACGACGAGGACGCTCATGCCGGCATCACGGCGGGTACGTCCCCGTCGGGCCCCTGCTCGGCGGACTCCTTGCGGGCGGCGGCCGGGGCGGCGGCCTCGGCGGCGGCGCTCTCCTCGCCCGCCTTGCGCTGCTCGTGGAAGGCGAGGATCTGCAGCTCGATGGAGAGGTCGACCTTGCGCACGTCGACACCGTCCGGAACGGTCAGGACGGTCGGCGCGAAGTTGAGGATGGAGGTGACCCCGGCGGCCACCAGCCGGTCGCAGACCTGCTGGGCGGCGCCCGCGGGCGTGGCGATCACACCGATGGACACACCGTTGTCCTTGATGATCCTCTCCAGTTCATCGGTGTGCTGCACGGGGATACCGGCGACCGGCTTGCCGGCCATGCCCGGGTCGGCGTCGATGAGCGCGGCGACCCGGAAGCCGCGGGAGGCGAAACCGCCGTAGTTCGCGAGGGCGGCGCCGAGGTTACCGATACCGACGATCACCACGGGCCAGTCCTGGGTGAGGCCCAGCTCGCGGGAGATCTGGTAGACGAGGTACTCGACGTCGTAGCCCACACCCCGGGTCCCGTAGGAGCCGAGGTAGGAGAAGTCCTTGCGCAGTTTCGCGGAGTTGACCCCCGCGGCCGCCGCGAGTTCCTCCGAGGAGACCGTCGGCACCGAACGCTCGGAGAGCGCGGTGAGGGCTCGGAGGTACAGCGGAAGCCTGGCGACGGTGGCCTCGGGAATCCCTCGGCTACGGGTCGCCGGTCGGTGAGTTCGGCCAGTTGCCACGGTGCTCCTGCGGGTAGAGCGGGGCTGTAGGCGGTCGTACGTCCCCGGACCGCCCCATCGACAGCAGGCTATGTCTTTGTGAACGCGTGCACAAAGATGGTGTCCGATTTGCCCGGCCAACGTGACCGGGGTCACGCGCCCCCGGCGCACCTGCGGGGAACCGGCGCACGACAACGCTCGTTCCTTGCGTCCTGGGGGCAAAACCGCACACTCTCCTCAACGATCCATGCCCCCGCGACCTGCTCACCGTCGATCCTAAGTGACTTTCCGGACGACTTGGACTGGTCGGTCAGTGACTTGTTCCTCAAGCGGGGCTCGATCGTGCGAGGCGTCACTCGGTCAGGGCCCTGCGCAGGCGGTCCTCGTTCACGCGCCAGAAGGTGTGCTGTTCACCGTCGACCAGGACAACCGGAATCTGCTCCCAGTACTGGCGGTGCAGCTCCTCGTCCTCGGTGATGTCCTTCCGCTCCCAGGGCACGCCGAGTTCCGCGCACACCTTCTCGATCACGAGCTGGGCGTCGTCGCACAGATGACACCCGGGCTTGCGGATGAGAGTGACGAGCCGGTCCTGCGGCACCTTGGGGGCTGCCTTGCGGCGAAAAATGGGACTCATACCGGCCATTGTTTAACGACGCGGTCGCGGAGAGTTCACGGCCTCCAAACCTCGGCAGTCCGGCAGCTCCGAACAGAATGGCTATGCTCACGCCATGGCCGCTCTCGGATGGCTCACTTCCCGTAAGCGCTCCGCCACGGCGCGGAGCGTGCTGGCAGGCGAGGCCTCGGCCGAAGCCGCGCGCAAGTCGGTGCCCGAGGCGCCGGTGGAGGCGAAGGCGTCGCCCCAGGAGCCGGAGTTCCCGGTTCTCGGCGACGACAGGGCCGCGGCCTTCTTCGACCTCGACAACACCGTGATGCAGGGCGCCGCGCTGTTCCACTTCGGGCGCGGCCTGTACAAGCGGAAGTTCTTCGAGACCCGCGACCTCGCCAGGTTCGCCTGGCAGCAGGCCTGGTTCCGGCTCGCCGGGGTCGAGGACCCGGAGCACATGCAGGACGCCCGCGACTCCGCCCTCTCCATCGTCAAGGGCCATCGCGTCGCCGAACTGCAGTCCATCGGCGAGGAGATCTACGACGAGTACATGGCCGTGCGCATCTGGCCCGGCACCCGCGCCCTCGCCCAGGCCCACCTGGACGCGGGCCAGAAGGTGTGGCTCGTCACCGCGGCCCCGGTGGAGATCGCCCAGGTCATCGCCCGCCGCCTGGGACTGACGGGCGCGCTGGGCACGGTGGCCGAGTCGGTGGACGGCGTCTACACCGGCAAGCTGGTCGGCGAACCCCTGCACGGCCCGGCCAAGGCCGAGGCGGTACGCGCCCTGGCGGCGGCCGAGGGCCTGGACCTCACCCGCTGCGCCGCCTACAGCGACAGCCACAACGACATCCCCATGCTCTCCCTGGTCGGCCACCCCTACGCCATCAACCCGGACGCCAAGCTCCGCAGACACGCCCGGAACCAGGACTGGCGCCTGCGCGACTACCGCACGGGCCGCAAGGCGGCCAAGGTCGGCATCCCCGCCGCCGCGGGCGTCGGCGCGGTGGCCGGCGGCACAGTGGCCGCCATCGCCCTGAGCAGACGCCGCCGCTGACCCACCACCGCAGCCACACACGCCGCCACCGCGGCCACGCACGCCGCCACCCCCACCCACCCCGCCGCCACCGCCGCTGCGGGCATGCGTGCCGCCACACCCCCACCCACCCCACCGCCGCCGCTGCGGGCATGCGTGCCGCTAAGGGCGGCACGGGTGGGCGCAGCGGCACCTCGCAGCGCCGAGTCGCGCACCGCCCCGCCCTCAGCCACCCCCCGGCGGCACCCAGACACGCGCACCCGAGCGAGGCCCACCCCACCCCACCCGCCACGCAGCCCTTCGCAACCGATCCGACCGACGCACCCCCACAACCCCCCACCCAGTCCACTTGTCCGCGGACTGCCACAACACGCCCCGGTTCCACCCGGAATACGAGCCGAATCGATCAACAATCTGTCACTCTGCGCCACTCGACCGGGCGCCAATCGGTTACAGAAGCGACGTAATCGATGATTTGAGCAACTCGGTGTAGCAGAGCCTGCACGAAGCGTTATTCTCCTCAGACGCAAACCGGTACCCCTCCGTCGTCACGACGGGTGAACGGTCCCGCACTGCACGTGATGGAAGCTCTGCCTCTGGGAGTCCCGTGTACCCACACGTCGGGGTTGACGCCTCGGGCCTGGCTACGCTGCGCGCAACGGTCCTAGACCTGTTGCGCGGCTTCGTCCCCACCGCGTACGCCGTCCCCGCCTTCGCCACCGCGCCCGCCGGTCCGTGCTACGCACTGGCCGAAAGCGGCGCCGCGGTCGGCAGACGAGGACGCTCCGCCGGCGCCGCCACCACCGCACGCCGCCCGGCCGCAGACAGCGACAGCGCCCGGATGATGGACCTCGTCGAACGCGCCCAGGCCGGCGAGGCCGAGGCGTTCGGCAGGCTCTACGACCAGTACAGCGACACCGTCTACCGCTACATCTACTACCGCGTCGGCGGCAAGGCGACCGCCGAGGACCTGACGAGCGAGACGTTCCTGCGCGCCCTGCGCCGCATCGGCACGTTCACCTGGCAGGGCCGGGACTTCGGCGCCTGGCTCGTCACCATCGCCCGCAACCTCGTCGCCGACCACTTCAAGTCCAGCCGTTTCCGGCTGGAGGTCACCACCGGCGAGATGCTCGACGCCAACGAGGTCGAGCGCTCCCCCGAGGACTCCGTCCTGGAGTCCCTGTCGAACGCCGCGCTGCTGGACGCCGTACGCCGCCTCAACCCCCAGCAGCAGGAATGTGTGACCCTCCGATTCCTGCAAGGGCTGTCCGTCGCGGAGACCGCCCGCGTCATGGGCAAGAACGAGGGCGCCATCAAGACCCTCCAGTACCGCGCCGTCCGCACACTCGCCCGGCTGCTCCCGGACGACGCGCGCTGACCCCTGTCCGCCACCACCCTGGGTGACTCTCAACTCACGGTCGGTAAAAGTCCGTTGACTTCTCGATCCGATCATCCGCCGTCCGTAACCCAAGTGCCGTGCCGCTCGTTGTGCGGGATGCAGGCTCCCTGCGGTCACGCCCGAACCGAGCCCGATCACCCGATCGGGTGGCAGCGGTCGCGGGCGTGCAACTCCAAGGATCCCCAGGGAGTCGACCGTCATGACGAGAGGAGGTGCCGCCAGTGATCGCGAACGTATCGGCGCACCGGCGGGCGAACGCCTTCGCCCAGGCCCTGGAGGAGCAGTCCGAACAGGGCTCGGCGGCCGATCAGTCCGAGGCCCCGGCCCCGGCACCCGCGGAACGGACCGAACCGGGACGCCTGCTGGCGCTCGCCGCCGGTCTGGGCGAGCTGCCCAAGCCGGTGCTGGACCCGGAGGTCAAGGTCGTCCAGCGGGCCCAACTGGTGGCCGCGATGGAGGCCATGCTCCAGGCGGGCTCCGCGGGAGGCGAGGCGGCGGACCCTTCGATGCCCGAGCAACGTCGGGCCAGAGGAGCGCACCGGGCGACGCCACTGGGCAAGTTCCGGCCACGCAGCCGGCTGGCCAAGGGCCTCACCGCGGGCGGACTGAGCGTGGGCGTTGCCGCGGGAGCTTTCGGCGGCGTCGCCGCTGCCAGCTCCGAGGCCCTGCCCGGTGACTCGCTCTACGGCCTCAAGCGCGGCATCGAGGACTTCAAGCTCAACTACCTGGCCGACGGCGACACCGAGCGCGGCGAGGTCTATCTCAACCACGCCTCCACCCGCCTCGGCGAAGCCCGTCGGCTGATGGAGCGCGGCCGCAGCGGCCCCCTCGACCACGAGTCGCTCGGCGAGGTCCGCCGCGCGCTCTCCGGTATGCGGCACGACGCCGCCGAGGGCCACCGCCTGCTGCGCGAGGCGTTCGAGCGCGACCCCGACTCGCTGGGCCCCATCCAGGCGCTCTCCGCCTTCTCGCGCTCCCACCGCGAGGCCTGGGGCGCCCTGCGCGAGCGGCTGCCCGTGCAGCTCGGGGACGTGAGCGAGGAAGTGTCGTCGGTGTTCGACGCCATAGACCAGGAGGTCGCCCCGCTGGAGTCCCTCCTCCCGCAGCCTCCCGCCCAGGGCGGCGGCGCGGGCGAGGGCAGCCGGCAGGGCGGCGGCCCGTCGATGTCCACCGGCACATCGGGCAACGGCCGTTCCACCGCGCCCAGCGCGGGCAGCAGCGCCCCGGACCACAACCGCGGCACCGGCAGCCCGAGCAGGTCGGCCGGCTCCGACTCCGAGGACGGCCTCCTCGGCGGCGGCACCGGCGGTCTCCTCGACCCGCCGCAGAGCACCGGCTCCGCCTTGCCGTCCCAGAGCGGAACGCCCACCGCGGAACCGGACGTCACGCTCCCGCCCCTCCTCCCGGGCCTGCTGCCCGGCCTGGGCATCGACAGCGAGGACGCGGAGTAACACCGCTCCAGCGCCACGGGCGCCCCTCCTCTGCGCGGGAGGGGCGCCCGTGGCGTCGTACGGTCGCGGTCAGAAGAAGACCGACCTGCGCTGCACCAGCAGCTTGTACAGCGTGTGCTGGATCTGTTCGCGGACCTGGTCGGTCAGGTTGAACATCAGCATCGGGTCCTCGGCGGCCTCCGGCGGATAGCCGTCGGTGCGGATGGGCTCGCCGAACTGGATCGTCCACTTCGTCGGCAGCGGGATCGCGCCGAGCGGGCCCAGCCACGGGAACGTCGGGGTCAGCGGGAAGTACGGGAACCCGAGGACCCGGGCCAGGGTCTTCGCGTTGCCGATCATCGGGTAGATCTCCTCGGCCCCGACGATCGAGCACGGAATGATCGGGGCGCCCTTGCGCAGGGCCGTCGAGACGAACCCGCCCCGGCCGAAGCGCTGGAGCTTGTAGCGCTCGCTGAACGGCTTGCCGATGCCCTTGAAGCCCTCCGGCATCACCCCGACCAGCTCGCCCTGCCCCAGCAGCCGTTCGGCGTCCTCCGCGCAGGCCAGGGTGTGCCCCAGCTTGCGCGCGAGCTCGTTGACCACCGGCAGCACGAAGACCAGGTCCGCGGCGAGCAGCCGCAGATGGCGGCCCGCCGGGTGGTGGTCGTGCACCGCGACCTGCATCATCAGGCCGTCCAGCGGGACCGTGCCGGAGTGGTTGGCGACGATCAGCGCGCCGCCCTCGGCCGGGATGTTCTCCAGGCCCTTCACCTCCACCCGGAAGTACTTCTCGTACACCGGGCGCAGCAGGGACATCAGGACCTGGTCGGTGAGCTCCTCGTCGTAGCCGAAGTCGTCGACCTCGTAGTCCCCGGTGAGGCGGCGGCGCAGGAAGGCGAGCCCGCTCGCCACCCGCCGCTCCAGGCCGCCGGGGCCCTCCTCGGGCTGCGGCGCCACCGTCTCCTCACGTGTCACCGGCACATCGTCCCGCGCCGCCCTGGTGGGCAGGGCCTGCACCTCGTGGACCGGTGCGGCCTGCGTGCCCTTCAGCCTGCTCCCCCCGCCGCGGCGCCGCGCGGGCCGCTGCACGGCACCCCCGCGGGACCGGTCGTCGTCGAACGGAATGACCTTGGCGTCCGCCATCGTTGCTGCGCTCCTCAGTTGGCGCTCTGCGTCGGGAGGTGGCCGCCGCCCGCGAAGGGCAGCGCGGCGATCCTGTCCACGGCCCCCGCGACGGCCGCGGGCGGCAGCAGCCCGGGGCCGCGGCCGCGTACGAAGTCCGCGAAGGTCTCGGCGGTGGTGTACTTCGGCTGGAATCCCAGCGTCTCGCGCATCTGGTCCGTCGACACGGCCCGGCCGTGGGTGAGCAGCCGGATCTGCTCCGGCGAGAAGTCCGTCACTCCCAGCGTACGCACGGCCGTACCGGCCCAGGTGACGGCGGGCAGCAGCAGCGGCACGGTGGGGCGGCCGAGCCGACGCGAGCACTGCGAGAGGAGCAGGACGCCGTCGCCGGCGACGTTGAACGTCCCGCTGTTGAGGGTGCCGCGCCTGGGCTCGTGGGCGGCGATCCGCAGGACCTCGATCACATCGTCCTCGTGCACGAACTGCAGCCGCGGGTCGTAGCCGAAGACGGTCGGCAGGACCGGCAGCGAGAAGTACGAGGCGAGCGGCGAGTCGGCGCTCGGGCCCAGGATGTTGGCGAACCGCAGCACGCACACCGCCACGTCCGGCCTGCGGCGGGCGAAGCCGCGCACATAGCCCTCCACCTCGACGGTGTCCTTCGCGAAGCCGCCGCTGGGCAGCGACTTGGGCGGGGTCGTCTCGGTGAACACGGCCGGATCCCGCGGGGCCGAGCCGTACACGTTCGTACTGGACTTCACGACCAGCCGCTTCACCGCGGGGGACTTCTGGCAGGCGCCCAGCAGCTGCATCGTGCCGATGACGTTGGTCTCCTTGACCGTGGTCCGGCTGCCGCTGCCCAGTGCGGTCGCGGTGACGTCCATGTGGACGACCGTGTCGGCGCCCGTCTCGGCGAGCACCCGCGCGATGGTGGGCTGGCGGATGTCGGCCCGGATGAAGTCCGCGGCGCCCAGGTGGTGCTCGGGTGGCACCGCGTCCACGGCTACGACCCGGTCCACTTCCGGATCACGCTGGATCCGTCGTACGAACCGGCCGCCCAGCCGTCGGGCCACTCCGGTGACGAGCACGACCTTGCCCAAGTTCAGCGCCTTCCTTCCGCCTCGCCGTTCTCTGGCTCGTACCCTGCCGTGTTCCCCCCGTGCCGCCAACCTAGCGGGTCGATGTTGCACTGTGATGACCCCCCGATGCGTGACGTGACGAGAAAGTGCGGTCGTACCACCATGCGGGCGTGGGTGGGGCTGTGTGCGTACGCCTGTGGATCGGGCCCGGGGTGCGGGCGGGCTCGACGCCCGGGGCGGCCGCGGTGGGGCGGGCTCGACGGCCCGGGGGTGGCCGCGGGGGGGTCCGAGCGCGCCCGGGAGCGCCCGGGAAATGCGTGTGGCCCCCCACCAGATGTGGGGGGCCACAGCCACGCCATCGCGGGGCCTTCCACTAGAAGTGGCGGCCCGCGGCGCTTACTTCTTGTTGCGACGCTGAACGCGCGTGCGCTTGAGCAGCTTGCGGTGCTTCTTCTTGGCCATCCGCTTGCGCCGCTTCTTGATAACAGAGCCCACGACTACCCTCGCTCACTTCTCATCACTCGGTGTTTGGGCGCCATGGGCCCACACGACCTACGAGGGGCTAGCCTACCCGCCCGAGCGCTGAGGTCGTAATCGAGGTGAGCGAGGAGATCCACAAGCGACCGGTATTGCCCTGTCGTGCCCGGAACGGATCTCCTCGCGGAGGCGTCGTCAGACGGTTTCCACCCCCACGTAACTGTCACGCAGGTATTCGTGTACCGCTTGCTCCGGGACACGGAACGACCGCCCGACCCGGATCGCGGGCAGATGACCGCTGTGCACCAGCCGGTACACGGTCATCTTCGACACTCGCATCACCGAGGCGACCTCCGCCACGGTGAGAAACTGAACCTCGTTCAGAGGCCTCTCGCCAGCTGCAGCCATGACACACCTGAACCTTCCGCACTCGACGGCCACCGGCTTCCCCTTCCGGTGACTCTTCGTCGTTGCGTGCTCACTCCCCAATGTAGGGGCGGGTGATGCGAGTGGGGAAGAGGTGCACCCATCGGCGGCCTACTGTGACAGACACGCTCGATTGAGTACGTAGCGGGTAAGCGGGCGGTAGTAAGCGGACCGCACACCGTCATCAAGCGGAACGACGACGGCCACGACGCCCTCCGCCTCGCCCACGAAGGGCGCGGGGTCGTCGGTGTCGGCCAGCCCGATCGCCTCGAACCCCAGCTGACCTGCTCCGCAGACCCAGCCGTGATCTCCGATGACAAGCTCCGGGAGAGGGCCGCCGGCCTCCGCGGCGACGGCGAGCGCGAGACGAACCGGCAGTGGTGAGTGGGTGTGTGCGCCGGTCGCACAACCGGGGCTCCCGGTGCCGGGGCTCCGTACCAGCGCGACTCCTCGTACGTAGTCGAGGTAGTGCGTGCGTAGGCCGAACCGGGTCGTTATGTCGACACAGCGACCCGTCGCCGGGGTGAGGACAGTACAGCCGGCTGTCGACAAAGCGTCTGCGAGGGCGGTGTAGAAGCCCAGCAGGCGGTGCGGGTGCCCGGTGCCCAGCAGCACGGGCGCCCTTCGCCGGGCGGCGGCGCCGACCCGCTCCGCGAACGCGTCCAGCGCGGTGAGCGTGCGGTGCGGGTCGATCACATCATGCCCCGAAGTGCAGCCCGGATCGGCCGAAACCCCACACTTCTCCGCCATGAGCGCGATCAACTCCCGGATCCCCCAAGCGCATTCGGGGTCGAGTCCGATCAACGCCCGGGGGTCGCGTGCCGCGAACAGCCGGTAGCTCCGCAGGCTCTCCTCCCGCGAAGTCCCCACCGGCCCGGCGATCCGGGCGGCGAGAAGATGCTCACGCAGGGCACGGCGGCTCACCATGACGGCGATGGTGACGGAGGGCGGCACGGCCCGCGCCCGAAACGAACGAACTGCGCACGGTTGGCGTAACGCGGGGGTGCCTGCGGCGGCCTGCTCGTGTTCGGTGGGGGTTGTTGTGGCGCGTTGTGTGGGTGGGAGGTGCGGGGCCGGGGCGGGGGGTGTCCGTCCTCGGTCCGCCGTTCTGGTCTCTTACGTCGGCTGAGGGCGTCTCGCGCCGTCCGCTGCGGGCGGACACCCCCCACCCCGTCCCCTCCCCGCCGTACGCGCCTTCCCGACGCCCTTCGCCCCCGCTGCGGGCATGCGTGCCGCCCGGCGCGGCACGGGTGGGCGCACCGGCACCCCGCCGACGCCGACTCGCACACCGCGCCGCCACTGCGGGCATGCGTGCCGCCAGGGGCGGCACGGGTGGGCGCAGCGGCACCCCACCGACGCCGAGTCGCGCACCGCCCCCGGCCCCAGCCGCGCACCGCGCCGCCACTGCGGGCATGCGTGCCGCTCGGGGCGGCACGGGTGGGCGCAGCGGCACCTCGCCGCGCCGAGTTGCGCACCGCCCCGACCCCAGCCGCACACCGCGCCCCCGCTGCGGGCATGCGTGCCGCCAGGGGCGGCACGGGTGGGCGCAGCGGCACCCCGCCTACGCCGAGTTGCGCACCGCCCCTGCCGCAGCCGCGCCGCCGACCCCGCCCCACAAGGCGCACGCCCCGCGGACCCGACCCCTACGCCAACAACCCCCGCAGCGGAAACACCGCCCGCCGGGCAGCGAGGACCGCCTGGTCCAGACGGTCGGCCGGGTCGTAGCCGGCCTCCCAGTCGGCCCAGGAGACAGGCCACCGCCCGTCGGTCATCCGCAGAGGCGCCAACTGCCGCGTACGCGCGTACACCTCCTGCCGCCAGCTCTCGGGAATCACCGTCTCCGGCGCGATCTCCCGCCCCGCGGCGATCCCGACAAGATGCGTCCAGGACCGGGGAACCACGTCCACCACCGCATACCCGCCCCCACCGAGCGCGACCCACCGCCCCTCGGCGTACTCGTGCGCCAGCGAATGGCAGGCGACCTGAACCGCCCGCTGCGCGTCCAGGGACACGGCGAGATGAGCGAGAGGATCCTCGAAGTGCGTGTCGGCCCCGTGCTGGGTCACCAGCACCTGCGGCCGAAAGTCGGCGATCAGCTCGGGCACGACGGCATGGAAGGCCCGCAACCACCCCGCGTCCCCCGTCCCCGCGGGCAGCGCCACATTCACGGCACTCCCCTGCGCGGACGCCGCCCCCGTCTCCTCCGGCCACCCCGTCTGGGGGAACAGCGTCCGCGGATGCTCATGGAGGGAGATCGTCAGCACCCGCGGGTCCTCCCAGAACGCCGCCTGCACCCCGTCCCCGTGATGCACGTCGACATCGACGTACGCCACCCGCTCCGCCCCCAGCTCCAGCAGCCGCGCGATCGCGAGCGAGGCGTCGTTGTAGACGCAGAACCCCGCCGCCGCCCCGGGCATCGCGTGATGCAGCCCGCCGGCGAAGTTCACCGCGTGCGACACCTCCCCGCGCCACACGGCCTCCGCCGCCTCCACTGACATGCCCGCGATGAGCGCGGACACGTCGTGCATTCCGGCGAACGCCGGATCGTCCAGCGTCCCGATCCCGTACGACCCGTCCGCCGCCCCGGGATCGAGGGACGCCCCCTTCACGGCCTGGATGTAGTCCTGCCGGTGGACGAGCCGCAACGTCGATTCCCCCGCCGGCTTCGCCGCCACGACCTCCACCTCGCGGTCGAGCGCGAACGCGTCGATCAATCGCCGGGTCAGCGCCAGCCGGACCGGATCCATCGGATGCCCCGGCCCGAAGTCATACCCCGTTACTGCCTCGTCCCACATCAGCTGTGCGCGGCCGCTCATGCCCGCCACCGTATCGGTCCGGTTGAGCGGCGAACGACCGGGCATACCCGAGCGTCACCAGCACCAACACCATCGGCACCAGCATCGCCCCGCGATAGCTCCACGCGTCCCCGAGCGCGCCCACCAACGGCGAACCGATCAGGAATCCCACATAGTTGAAAATGTTCAGCCGCGCGACAGCCGCGTCCGAGGCCCCCGGGAACAACCGCCCCGCCGCCGCGAACGTCTGTGGCACCAGCACGCACAACCCCAGCCCCACCAGCGTGAATCCGAGCATCCCCAGCCATGCCCCGGGCGCCGCGGCGACCACCGCGAACCCGCCCGCCGCCACCAGCGCCCCGCCCCGCACGACCGCCACCGCGCCGAACCGCCGCACCCCGAAGTCCCCGAGCGCCCGCCCCACGAGCGTGGTCACCATGTAGACGTTGTACGGGACCGTCGCGGCCTGCTCCGAGCTGCCGAGGACGTCCTGGAGATACTTCGCGCTCCAGTTGGACACTGTCGAGTCCCCGATGTAGGCGAACGTCATCACCAGACACAGCGGCAGCAGCACCTTGAACACCACGCCCTGGTCGCCACCGGAGCCGTCGCCCCTCCCGACTGGCCCCCCGTCCCCGTCGACGTACCACCGGCTCCCCACCAGGCACAGCGGCACCAGCACACACACCACCGGCAGATACGACGCCCACAGCGCCAGCTCCCAGTGCGCCCCCGCCCACGCCAGCGACGCCCCGAGAATCCCGCCCAGGCTGTACGCCGCGTGGAACCCGAGCATGATGCTGCGCCCGTACGCCCGCTGGAGACTCACCCCGAGCATGTTCATCGAGGCGTCCAGCGCCCCGACGGACAGCCCGAACGCCGCGAGCGAGACGGCCAGTTCGGCCATACGGTCGCCCGCCCCGACCCCGAGGAGCGCCAGGAGCACGACCGGCTGGGACCAGCGCAGCACCACGCTGGGCGGTATGCGCCGCACCAGCCGCTCGGTCCCCACACTGCCCGCACCGGCCAGCACCGGCACGGCGGCGAGGAAGGCGGGCAGCAGGGCGTCGGAGACCCCGTACCGGTCCTGGATGGCCGGAATGCGCGTCACGAGCAGAGCGAAGGCGACACCTTGAGCGAAGAATCCGAACGCCAGCGAGGCCCTGCCGCGGCGGAGCACATCAGTCATGGCGGGCAGCGTAGGGCCCCGTGGTCCGCCTGGATACGGTGAAGCTGAACTTTCCTCAGCTTCAGCCGAGCAGCGCGTCCAGCTCCTCCATCGAGGAGAACAGACCGGTCGCGGCCGCGAGCTTCTCGGCCGGCGTCATCGCCGTGAACCCGTACACGTCCATCCCCGCCGCCCCGGCCGCCTGGACGCCCAGCGGGCTGTCCTCCACGACCACACAGCGCTCGGGCGCCACCCCCATACGGGCCGCCGTGTGAAGGAAGAGGTCCGGCGCCGGCTTTCCGCGTCCCACATCCTGCGAGCTGAAGATCCGCCCGTCGTCGAACCAGCGGTCCAGCCCCGTCGTCCGGTGCCCCACCCGGATCCGCTCATGACTCCCCGAGGACGCCACGCAGTACGGCACCCCGTTCTCGGACAGCCGCCCCAGCACCTCCGCGGCCCCGGCCACCGGCTTCAGCTCCCGCTCGAACGCCTCGAACACCCGCGCGTGGAAGACGTCGTCGAAGTCCGCCGGCAGCCGCTGCCCCGTCCGCTCCTCGATCAGGTCGTGGATCCGGTGCATCGCGGACCCCATGTAGTCCCGGATGGAGTCCTCGTACGTCGTCGGATGGCCCACCTCGGTGAGGTATTCGGCCAGCAGCCGGTTGGAAATGGGCTCACTGTCGACGAGCACACCGTCGTTGTCGAAGATCACGAGGTCATAGCGCATACCAGGAGCCTAAACGCAGAAAACCCCGCACCGTAATCGGTGCGGGGTCTTCTTCAATGATTGTTCGGCGGCGTCCTACTCTCCCACAGGGTCCCCCCTGCAGTACCATCGGCGCTGTAAGGCTTAGCTTCCGGGTTCGGAATG
>NZ_JBEXPR010000055.1:0-27318 GCF_040612135.1 Streptomyces sp. NPDC006458
TCGATGGAGCGTCAGGTCGCCGCGCTGGTCATGGAGGGCGCCACCAACCGGGAGATCGCCGGCCGGCTGTTCATCAGCGTCAAGACGGTCGAGGCTCAGATCCGGGGCCCGCCCCTCGTTGAACGCTGCCGACGCCTACGGCGTACTCACGACTGTCAGTTGTCGTCCTCGTCGATCAGGAAGCCACGCATCGGCGACGGCGCCTGACCCATCGGGGACGGACCCTGCGGGCGGACCGGAGCCATCGGCTGGGTCATCGCGGGGGACATCTGCTGCTGACCGCCGTAGGACGGAGCGGCCGGGGCCGGGGCGCCGCCCATCGGCGCGTTGCCACCGTAGGACGGGGCGCCCGCGCCGGCCGGTGCCATGGAAGGCGCCGGGGACGGCGGGAGGGACGCGGCCGCCGGGGTGCGCGGCGGGGCGAGGGAGTCGTCGGCCTGGGTCTCCAGCTGGCGCAGCTGCGACTCCAGGTACGACTTCAGGCGCGTGCGGTACTCGCGCTCGAAGCCGCGCAGGTCCTCGACCTTGCGCTCCAGCGTGGCGCGGGCGGACTCCAGGGAGCCCATCGCGACGCGGTGCTTCTCCTGCGCGTCCCGCTCCAGGGCGTCGGCCTTGGCACGGGCGTCACGCTCCAGACCCTCGGCGCGGCTGCGGGCCTCACCGACGATCTTGTTGGCCTCGGAACGGGCCTCGGCGATCGCCTGGTCGGCGGTCTGCTGGGCCAGCGAGAGAACACGCGCGGCGCTGTCGCCACCGGGCGCACCGCCCATGGGACCACCGGGGCCACCCATGGGGCCGCCCATCGGACCGCCCATGGGGCCGCCCATCTGCTGCGGCATGGGGGGCTGGCCCATCGGACCGGGACCCTGACCCATCGGACCCTGACCCATCGGGCCCGGGCCCTGACCCATCGGACCGGGGCCCTGACCCATGGGGCCGGGACCCTGACCCATGGGGCCGGGACCCTGCGGACCCTGGCCACCGGGGCCGGGGGGCAGCTGCGGGGCACCGCTCGGCAGCTGGGGCGGGCCACCCATGGGGCCACCCATCTGCTGCTGCGGCGGGCCCGATATGCCGGCGGGCACCGGGGCGCCGGGGCCTCGCATGCCCTGCGGCGGCCCGTCCTGCTGCTCCGGAGGCTTGCGCATGTTCTGCTGGTTCTGGGCAGCAGCACGCGTGGCCGCGGCCAGCTTGGCGCGCAGGTCCTCGTTCTCGCGGAGCAGGCGGGTCAGTTCGGCTTCGACCTCGTCGAGGAAGGCATCGACCTCGTCCTCGTCATAGCCTTCTCGGAGGCGGACGGTCGTGAACTGCTTGTTCCGCACGTCCTCGGGGGTCAACGGCATCTCTTCACCTCAACGTAGTCGTCGGCAGTCGGCAGGACCGTATCTGTCACATCGGTCACATCGCGCTCCGTACGAGCGTGATCAGGATATAGACGATGATCATCAGTACGAAGAAGGACAGGTCGAGCGCCACGCCCCCGAGACGCAACGGCGGGATGACCCGCCGCAGAAGCTTGAGCGGTGGATCGGTGACAGTGTAGGTGGCCTCCAGAACGACCACCATCGCCTTGCCTGGTTGCCACGAGCGGGCGAACTGGAAGACGTAGTCCATGACCAGCCGGAAGATCAGCACGATGAGGAACACCATCAGCGCGATGTAGAGAACCTGCAAGACCACGCTCATGACTGGTGCTTCCCTCTCCCCTGTTCCCTGTTCCGTGCGGTTCGTTCCGGTGGTGCGTCTCAGCTCTGGTTGAAGAACCCGCCCTCTGCGATACGGGCCTTGTCCTCAGCCGTGACATCGACGTTAGCAGGCGACAACAGAAACACCTTCTGCGTCACCCGCTCGATGCTGCCGTGAAGACCAAACACCAAACCGGCAGCAAAGTCGACAAGTCGCTTCGCATCTGTGTCGTCCATCTCAGTCAGATTCATGATCACCGGGGTGCCCTCACGGAAGTGTTCCCCGATGGTACGGGCCTCGTTGTAGGTCCGCGGGTGAAGCGTGGTGATCCGGTAAGGCTCTCGTTCCGACACGACCTTGGGCATGATCACCGGTGCGTTCTTCTCCAGGCTCTGACGTTCTTGTGTGATGGACGCCACGGGCGCGATGCGTGCCGGGCGGCCGGATTCCGCGGGGAGCGAAGCCGATCGGGCGACCGGCTCACGCGGCGCGGGCGGCTGCACGATTCGCACCTCTTCATCCCTTTGGGACTGATGTGCTACATGTGCCTGATGTGACGGCTCGTGCCGCCGGTGGTCCCGCTCGGGCTCCGGGTCGAGCTCGGGCTCGAAGTCGTCATCGGGGTCGAAGCCCCGGCCGTCGTACCCATCGTCCTCCACGAGGCCGAGGTAGACCGCCATCTTGCGCATCGCGCCGGCCATGCTCTGAGTCCTCCGCTCTGTGGTGGATCGACCGACTACCGCCAAGTGCCCGCGATCCACGAGGTCGTTGTGCCGCCTTTCGGCGGAAATGACCATATTTTCTGCTGTGGTCCGACTTCCTGGCGACGTTACCCGAGCCCGGCGCGGACTCCGAGTACCGCAGTGCCGACGCGCACATGTGTCGCTCCGGCCGCCACGGCCTCCTCAAGGTCCGCACTCATTCCTGCCGAGACCATGTTCGCAGCCGGATGAGCTCGGCGCAGGACAGTCGACAAATCCATCAACCGCTCGAACGCCATCTGTTGACGCCTTGCGTACTCCCCGGTCAGCGGGGCGACGGTCATCAGTCCGTCGAGCCGCAGCCCCGGCGCACCGGCGACGAGGTCGGCCAACTCTTCGATTCCGCCGGGGGCGACACCGCCCCGCTCTCCCCGTGCACTCTCCCCCGCGTCCAGCGCGACCTGGATCAGACAGCCGAGCTCGCGCTCCGCCCGCACGGCCTCCCTGGACAGC
This sequence comes from Streptomyces sp. NPDC006458, assembly GCF_040612135.1. NCBI lineage: Bacteria > Bacillati > Actinomycetota > Actinomycetes > Kitasatosporales > Streptomycetaceae > Streptomyces > Streptomyces sp. NPDC006458. The sequence goes on from NZ_JBEXPR010000055.1 coordinate 2,901, forward strand.
GCGGTCACCAACCGGTCCCGGTCGACGGACTGCACCACATCCGCGTAACCGGCCACGGACCGCACCTTGTTGGTCTGCAACTGGCCCACGAAGTGCCAGGTAAGGGGCAGATCCGAACATTCGGCGGCCTTGGGTGCCGCGTCCTGGTCGCGGTTCTCGGCGACATGCCGCACCCCGAGCTCCGACAGGATCCGCACGTCGCTCGCCGGATAGGTCTTGGTGACGACGATCAGCGTCACCTCGTCGCGCCCGCGCCCGGCGGCCGCACAGGCCGCCGCGATACGCTCCTCCACTTTCGCCAGGTTCGCGGCGAGTTCGTCCTTACGGTCCGTCATGCCCCATCAGTCCAGCCAGACATATCCCGCGAGCCGCCCCGTGGAGCGGTCGCGGCGGTACGAGAAGTGGTCCCCCGACTCCAGCGTGCACACCGGGGACTGCGCCCGGTCGCACACCCCGAGCCGGTCGAGCTGGGCGTGCGCTCCGGCGGCCACGTCCACCGCGGGTGTGCCCCAGCTCGTCTCGGCGTGCGCCGCCGGTTCCACCGCGGCCACCTCGGCGCGCATCGCCTCGGGCACCTCGTAGCACCGGCCGCAGACCGAGGGTCCGGTGCGGGCGACGATCCGCGCGGGGTCGGCGCCGAGTCCGGTCATCGCGCGTACGGCGGCCGGGACCACCCCGGCGATCATGCCGGGCCGGCCCGCGTGGGCCGCCGCGACCACACCCGCGACCGGGTCGGCGAGCAGAACCGGCACACAGTCGGCGGTCAGGACCGCGAGGGCGAGTCCGCGCCGGGTCGTGACCAGCGCGTCGGCCTCGGGGATCTCGGCGCCGGCCGGCCAGGGCCCGTCGACGACGGCCACGTCCGCGCCGTGCACCTGCTTCATCCAGACCACCCGGGCGGGCTCGACGCCCAGCGACTTGGCGGCCAGGTCCCGGTTGGTGCGCACCGCCTCCGGGTCGTCGCCGACGGCGCCGCCCAGATTGAGCTCCTCATACGGAGCGGCGCTCACCCCGCCCCACCGGTCGGTGAAGGCGAAGTGCGCGCCGCTCACGCTCTCGCGCTGTCCTATCACTTGAGGAAGTCCGGCACGTCCAGCTCCTCGGCAGCGCTGTCGGAGTAGCTCCGCGACGACGGGACCGGCGGGGCGACCGGGAGGTCGGCGACCGGCTCGGGCGCGAGCTCCGGCTCCTCCTTCGGCTTGACGCTGCCGAGCGAGCCGAAGGACGGGCGGGTCTCGGGCTGCCGTACCGGCGCGGGCTCCTCGCGCTTGGCCGAGGACGAGCCGAGCACGTTGTCCCGGCGGGCGGGGGGCTGGCCCCCGTCGAAGCCGGCCGCGATGACCGTCACGCGCACCTCGTCACCGAGGGCGTCGTCGATGACCGCGCCGAAGATGATGTTGGCCTCGGGGTGGGCGGCCTCGCTGACCAGCTGGGCGGCCTCGTTGATCTCGAACAGACCGAGGTCGGAGCCGCCGGAGATGGACAGCAGCACACCGCGGGCGCCGTCGATCGAGGCCTCCAGCAGCGGCGAGGAGATCGCCATCTCGGCCGCGGCCACCGCGCGGTCGTCGCCCCGGGCCGAACCGATGCCCATGAGGGCCGAACCGGCCTCGGACATGACCGACTTCACGTCGGCGAAGTCGAGGTTGATCAGACCGGGCGTGGTGATGAGGTCGGTGATGCCCTGAACGCCGGAGAGCAGGACCTGGTCCGCCGACTTGAAGGCGTCGAGGACGGAGACCTGGCGGTCCGAGATGGACAGCAGCCGGTCGTTCGGGATCACGATGAGGGTGTCGACCTCCTCGCGGAGCTCGGCGATGCCGTCCTCGGCCTGGTTCGCGCGGCGCCGTCCCTCGAAGGTGAACGGGCGCGTGACCACGCCGATGGTCAGGGCGCCGAGCGAGCGAGCGATGTTGGCCACGACGGGCGCGCCGCCGGTGCCGGTGCCACCGCCCTCGCCGGCCGTCACGAAGACCATGTCGGCCCCCTTGAGGACCTCCTCGATCTCCTCGCGGTGGTCCTCGGCGGCCTTGCGGCCGACGGCCGGGTTGGCGCCGGCACCGAGTCCGCGGGTGAGTTCACGGCCTACGTCCAGCTTGACGTCGGCGTCGCTCATCAACAGAGCTTGCGCGTCGGTGTTGATGGCGATGAACTCGACGCCCTTGAGACCGACCTCGATCATCCGGTTGATGGCATTGACACCACCGCCGCCGACACCGATGACCTTGATGACTGCGAGGTAGTTCTGCGGTGCTGCCACGTCGAAGGCCTCTCGCCTCGAATTACGTTGTCGCCGCCGTACGGTTGCCCGCACTCCGACGACAGATGCCGAATGGGACGGTCCGTTTCGCCGACCCGAACCCTAACCCTGAAGTTTAGGGTTACCAGTGTGTCTGTTCCTTGGAGTCTTCTGAACGAGACACTAAGTCGACAAGCGGCGCGCGTTCAACGAACACGCCGAACCTCCCGTTTTTCTTTTCACCCTATGTGATCAGCCGTAGCGGTGCCCAACCAGGGTGCTGGCCTGCGCTGATGTGCGTCAACTTCCTGATGACGCAGGGGCGGTGGGGACGCTGACGTCGAAGTGCCGAGCGCCTGGAGTCGCTTTCATCAGTGCGGAGAGCGTACGCGCCTTCGCGTGCCCCTTCTCGGAGCTCCCCCAGGCCACCGTCCGCCCACCCCTCAACTCCACCGAGATGGCGTCGTAGGAACGCACTTCGACGACCCGGGCGTCGCGGGCCACCGCGTCCGGCAGGGCACGGGCCACCCGGACCGCCTCACGGGTCAGTCGCCGCTCGTCGAAACGGCGCAGACTTGCGGCCGCCGAAGTGGACCGGGAAACGGTCAATTCCAGGACGGGAACGTCTTTAGGTGCCTTGGAAACCGTGGCGAAACGGACACCTTCATCGTCCACTTCGATGAACTTTCCGCCGTTTTCGACCAACAGAACGGGAGTACGTTCAACCACTTTCAGGCTGATTCCGTTCGGCCAGGAGCGGACCGCCTCGACCGAGTCGACCCGGGGCAATTCCCGGCGCAGCCGTGCCTCGATCGCGGCGGTGTCGACCGAGACGAGCGGATCCCCGACCGGGACCTCGGCCGCCTCGGCCACCTGCCGCGGCGCGAGCACCTGGGTACCGGAGACGGTGACCCGTTCGACGCGAAGCCACCGCGAGCCGTAGAACAGCCAGACCGAGCCCGCCGAGAGCAGCACGACGAGGGCGGTGCCGGCGATCGCCAGCCGGATCCGGCGGCGGGCCAAGCGCCGCGCGGGGGGCGGGCCGGACGACTCCTGCTGGCGGTCACCGCGCTCGGCGGTGGTCGATCCGGCCACACTCCCTGCCTTCCGTCATCTGCGCCTAGTGGTGTGCACGCCGGGCGGCGATCGCCTCGTACACCATGCCGACGAGCAGTTCGTCGGCGTCGCGCCGGCCGAACTCCCCGGCGGCGCGGGACATCTGGTACAGCCGGTGCGGGTCGGCGAGCACGGGCAGGACGTTCTGCTGCACCCACTCGGGAGTGAGCTCCGCGTCGTCGACGAGCAGACCGCCGCCGGCCTTGACCACCGGCTGGGCGTTCAGCCGCTGCTCGCCGTTGCCGATGGGCAGCGGGACGTAGGCGGCCGGGAGTCCGACGGCGGAGAGCTCGGCGACGGTCATCGCGCCCGCGCGGCAGAGCATCATGTCGGCCGCGGCGTACGCGAGATCCATCCGGTCCAGGTAACTTACCGGGATGTAGGGCGGCATTCCCGGCATCTGGTGCACCTGCGGCAGTTCGTTCTTCGGACCGACCGCGTGCAGGATCTGGATACCGGCCTGCTGGAGCCACGGGGCGACCTGCTGGACGACCTCGTTCAGCCGGCGCGCGCCCTGCGAGCCGCCGGAGACCAGCAGCGTCGGCAGGTTCGGGTCGAGCCCGAAGGCGGCGCGGGCCTCCGGGCGCACGGCGGCCCGGTCCAGGATGGAGATGGCGCGGCGCAGCGGGATGCCGATGTAGCGGGCGCCGCGCAGCTTGCTGTCCGGGGTGGAGACGGCGACCTGGGAGGCGTACCGCGAGCCGATCTTGTTGGCCAGGCCCGGCCGGGCGTTCGCCTCATGGATGACGATCGGCACGCCGAGGCGCTTGGCGGCCAGATAGCCGGGCAGCGCCACATAGCCGCCGAAGCCGACCACGGCGTCCGCCTTGGTGCGCTCCAGGATCTGCTCTGCGGCCTTGATCGTGCCGCGCAGCCGTCCGGGGACGGTGATCAGCTCGGGCGTGGGCTTGCGGGGCAGTGGCACGGCCGGGATCAGCGCGAGCTCGTAGCCGCGCTCGGGGACGAGCCGGGTCTCCAGACCCCGCTCCGTGCCTAGGGCCGTGATCCCCACGGCCGGGTCCTGCCTGCGCAGGGCGTCCGCGAGGGCGAGCGCGGGCTCGATGTGGCCGGCGGTCCCCCCACCGGCGAGTACGACATGCACCGAAATTCACCGCTCTCCGGACGAGCGCGCGGTCACGCGCCGTCGCATCGTGTTCCACCTCCGGGGACTCCTGACGGACCCGGAGACCCCCACCCCCCGCTTTCTACCAAAGCGAGGTTGCCGCATCGCAAGCGCCGCCCGCGCAGCGGGGTCGTCGCGTGCGAAGGCGATCAGCAACCCGATGGCGAACATGGTCGGCAGCAGGGCGGATCCCCCGTAGGAGAACAGCGGGAGGGGGACGCCGGCGATCGGCAGCAGGCCGAGCACCGCACCCATGTTGATCACGGCCTGGGCCGTGATCCAGGTGGTCACGCCTCCCGCGGCATACCTGACGAAGGGGTCCTCCGTGCGTCCGGCCACGCGGATACCCGCATAGCCTAGAGCGGCGAACAGGGCGAGCACCGACAGCGTCCCCGCGAGGCCCAGTTCCTCGCCGGTGACGGCGAAGATGAAGTCGGTGTGGGCTTCGGGGAGTTGGCCCCATTTTTCCACACTCGCACCCAGTCCGGACCCGAAGATTCCGCCGGAGGCCAGGGCGTAGATGCCGTGCACGGCCTGCCAGCAGTCGACCGGGCCGGACTGCGGCTCGGTGGCCCCGAGGCAGGCCAGCCGCGCCATGCGGTTGGCGCTGGACCTGATGAGGACGACGCCGATCACCGCCGCACCCGACAGCACCCCGACGAACAGCCGGGTGGGCGCCCCGGCCAGCCACAGCAGGCCGAACAGGATGGCGGTCAGGATGATCGCCGTGCCCATGTCGCCGCCGAGCATGATCAGCCCGAGCACCAGGAAGGCCACCGGCACGAGCGGCACCAGCATGTGCTTCCACTGCGTGAGCAGCTTCCTGTCCTGCTTGCGGGCCAGCAGGTCGGCGCCCCACAGCACCAGCGCGAGCTTGCCGAACTCACTGGGCTGGAGCTGGAAGGGGCCGCCGACGGGGATCCAGTTCTGGTTGCCGTTGACCGACATCCCTATCCCCGGCACCTGTACCAGCGCCATCAGGAAGACCGCGCCCGCGAGGATCGGGTAGGCCAGCGCCCGGTGCAGCTTGACCGGCATCCGGGAGGCCAGCAGCAGCAGCCCGCCGCCGAGCACCGCCGCCAGCAGCTGCTTGCGGAAGAAGTAGGAGCCCGGCAGCGCCATCTGCAGCGCCTTGATCTGGGAGGCCGAGTAGACCATCACCAGGCCCAGCACGATGATCAGCAGGCTGCCGCCGAGGATCAGGTAGTACGCGGTCAGCGGCCGGTCCCAGGCTCTGCGGGCACGCGTGTAGAGCCGTAGGAACGGGTTGTCGCGCGGGGGGCGCGGGGCGGCGGGCCGGGCGGCCGCCCGCTGGACGGGCGGCCGGCCGCCGGTACGGCTACTGGGCATCAGCGCCTCCGCTACGTCGGTCAGGCGCCGAGTTCGCGAACCGCCTCCGCGAACGCGTCACCGCGCTTGTTGTAGTTGGCGAACATGTCCATGGAGGCGCAGGCGGGGGCCAGCAGTACGGTGTCGCCGGGCCGGGCGAGCCGCTGGGCCTCCTGGACGGCCTGGAGCATCGCCCCAGTGTCGGTCCGGTCGAGGTCGACGACGGGTACTTCCGGGGCGTGTCGCACGAGGGCCTCGCGGATCAGCTCCCGATCGGCACCGATCAGGACGACGCCGCGCAGCCGCTTCGCCGACTGTGCGACCACTTCGTCGAAGGTGGCGCCCTTGGCGAGGCCGCCCGCGATCCACACGATCGACTCGTACGCCGCCAACGAGGCCTGCGCCGCGTGCGTGTTGGTCGCCTTGGAGTCGTCCACGTAGGCGACGCCGGACACGTCGGCCACGTGCGCGATGCGGTGGGCGTCGGGGGTGAAGGCGCGCAGTCCGTCGCGCACGGCCCTGGCGGGCACCCCGAAGGCGCGTGCGAGGGCCGCCGCGGCGAGGGCGTTGGCGACGTTGTGCGGGGCCGGCGGGTTCACGTCGGAGACCTCGGCCAGCTCCTGGGCGTTCTTGTGCCGATTCTCCACGAAGGCGCGGTCGACCAGGATGCCGTCGACGACTCCGAGTTGGGAGGGGCCGGGGGTGCCGAGGGTGAAGCCGACGGCCCGGCAGCCCTCCTCGACGTCGGCCTCGCGGACCAGGTCCTCGGTCGACGGTTTGTCGGTGGCGTCCGCGTTGTAGACGCAGGCGACCCGGTTGCCCTCGTAGATCCGGCCCTTGTCGCGCGCGTACGCCTCCATCGAGCCGTGCCAGTCGAGGTGGTCCGGGGCGAGGTTGAGCACCGCGGCGGAGTGGGCGCGCAGGGAGGGCGCCCAGTGCAGCTGGTAGCTGGACAGCTCCACGGCGAGTACATCGAGATCGCGGTACTCCTCCTCGCCGAGGACCGCGTCGAGCAGCGAGACGCCGATGTTGCCCACGGCGGCCGTGCGCAGGCCCGCCGCCTTCAGGATGGCGGCGAGCATCTGCGTGGTGGTGGTCTTGCCGTTGGTGCCGGTGACGCAGAGCCAGGGTGCCGCGTTCCTGCCGTCCCGGCCGCGCAGCCGCCAGGCCAGTTCGACGTCGCCCCACACGGGCACGTCCGCCTCGGCGGCCGCGGCGAACAGCGGCTTGTCCGGCTTCCAGCCGGGCGCGGTGACGATCAGCTCGGTGCCCTCGGGCAGGGTCGCCCCGTCGCCGAGCCGCACGGTCACGCCCAGGGCCCGAAGTTCGGCGGCCTGGGCGCGGGCCCGCTCGTCGTCGCCGTCGTTGACGACGGTGACCCTCGCGCCGAGCCCGTGCAGCACCTTGGCCGCCGGGACGCCGGAGACGCCGAGCCCGGCGACGGTGACGTTCTTCCCCTGCCAGTCGGTCACTTGTCCGCTGCCCATCCCGCGTAGAAGAGGCCCAGTCCAACGATCACACAGATGCCCTGGATGATCCAGAAACGGACCACGACGAGCACCTCGGACCAGCCCTTGAGTTCGAAGTGGTGCTGGAGCGGCGCCATGCGGAAGACGCGCTTTCCGGTCAGGCGGAAGGAGCCGACCTGGATGACGACCGACATGGTGATCAGCACGAACAGGCCGCCGAGGATGGCGATCAGCAGCTCGGTGCGGGAGCAGATCGCCAGACCCGCGAGCACACCGCCGAGCGCCAGCGAACCGGTGTCGCCCATGAAGATCTTGGCCGGCGAGGTGTTCCACCACAGGAAGCCGAGGCAGGCGCCCATCAGCGCCGAGGCGACCACCGCGAGGTCGAGCGGGTCGCGCACCTCGTAGCAGGCGCCCGGATTCGTCAGGGTCTGCGCGTTGGCGCAGGACTCCTGGAACTGCCAGACGCCGATGAACGTGTAGGCGCCGAAGACGAGGACGGAGGCGCCGGTGGCGAGGCCGTCGAGGCCGTCGGTGAGGTTCACGCCGTTCGACATCGCGAGGATCATGAACAGCGCCCAGAGCACGAACAGCACCGGGCCGATGGTCCAGCCGAAGTCGGTGATGAACGACAGCTTGGTGGAGGCCGGGGTGTTGCCGCGGTTGTCCGCGAACTGGAGCGAGAGCACCGCGAAGCCGATGCCGACGATCAGCTGGCCCGCCATCTTCGCCTTGGCGCGCAGACCGAGCGAACGCCGCTTGACGATCTTGATGTAGTCGTCCAGGAAGCCGACCAGGCCCATGCCGACCATCAGACCGAGCACCAACAGGCCCGAGAAGGTCGGCGAGTAGCCGGTGATGACCTTGGACAGGAAGTACGCGGCGACCGTGGCCAGGATGAAGGCGATACCGCCCATGGTCGGCGTACCGCGCTTGCTGGCGTGCTCGCGCGGGCCGTCGTCACGGATGTACTGGCCGTAGCCCTTGCGGGCGAGCAGCTTGATCAGCAGCGGGGTGCCGACCAGGGTGAGGAACAGACCAATGACACCCGCGAACAGGATCTGCTTCATCATCGGGCGGAAACCTCACCCTCGGCACCGGTCTGGACAAGCGCCTGGGCAACGCTCTCCAGACCGACCGAACGGGACGCCTTCACGAGTACGACGTCCCCCGGGCGCAGCTCGCTGCGCAACAGGTCGACCGCCGCCTGTGCGTCGGACACGTGCACCGACTCCTCACCCCACGAACCCTCGTTATATGCGCCCAGTTGCAGCCAGGCGGCTTCCCTGCCCCCGACCGCGACGAGCTTGCTGACGTTGAGCCGGACGGCGAGCCGCCCGACCGCGTCGTGCTCGGCGAGCGCCTCGTCCCCGAGCTCGGCCATCTTGCCGAGCACCGCCCAGGTCCGCCGCCCCTTGCCCATCGCCGCGAGCGCGCGCAGGGCGGCTCGCATGGACTCGGGGTTCGCGTTGTAGGCGTCGTTGACGATCGTCACGCCGTCCGGGCGCTCGGTGACCTCCATGCGCCACCGGGAGAGGGTGCCCGCCGAGGAGAGCGCGGTGGCGATCTCTTCCGCGGACATGCCCAGCTCATGGGCGACGGCGGCCGCGGCGAGCGCGTTCGACACGTGATGCTCACCGTACAGGCGCATGGTCACATCGCTTGCACCGGAGGGTGTGTGAAGCCTGAAGGACGGCTGTCCGCTGTCCGTGAGTCGTACGTTCTCGGCGCGTACGTCCGCTTCGTCGCTCTCACCGAAGAGGACCACCTTGGCCTTCGTCCGGGAGGCCATGGCGCGCACGAGGGGGTCGTCGGCGTTCAGGACGGCCGTACCGCCCTCCTCCGCCGGGGGAAGCGCCTCGACGAGTTCGCCCTTGGCCTGGGCGATCTGCTCGCGGCCGCCGAACTCGCCGATGTGGGCGGTGCCCACGTTGAGCACGAGGCCGATGCCCGGGGGCGTGAGGCCGGTGAGGTAGCGGATGTGGCCGATGCCGCGGGCGCCCATCTCCAGGACGAGGAACCGCGTTTCCTCGGTGGCGCTCAGCGCGGTCAGCGGCAGGCCGATCTCGTTGTTGAGGGAGCCCGGCGTCCACACGGTGGGCGCCTTGTGCTGGAGCACCTGGGCGATCAGGTCCTTGGTGCTGGTCTTGCCGGCCGAGCCGGTGAGGGCGACGAGGGTGGCGCCGAGCCGTGTCACGACGTGCCGGGCGAGGGCGCCGAGCGCCGCCTGGACGTCTTCGACGACGATCGCGGGCACCCCGACCGGCCGGGAGGCCAGCACGGCGGCGGCGCCCGCCTCGACGACGGCCGGTGCGAAGTCGTGGCCGTCGACCCGTTCGCCCACGAAGGCGACGAACAGGCTGCCGGGCACCACCTCACGGGAGTCCCGGACGACCGGCCCGGTGACCAGCACGGCCGTATCCGGTATGTCGTACGTCTGCCCGCCGACGACTGCTGCGATCTCGGCGAGGGAGAGGGCGATCACAAGTTCATCCCTGGGTCTGCTGGATAGCTTCGCGAAGCACCTGGCGGTCGTCGAAGGGACGGACCACGCCGGCGATGTCCTGGCCCTGCTCGTGGCCCTTGCCCGCGACGAGCACGGTGTCCCCGGGGTGCGCGCGCTGCACGGCCGCGGCGATCGCGGCCGCCCGGTCCTCGAACAGGAGCACCTCGCCGCGCTCGTGCGCCGGCACGGCGGCCGCGCCCTGGAGCATGGTCGCGAGGATCGCGAGGGGGTCCTCGGAACGGGGGTTGTCGGAGGTCAGCACGGCCGTGTCGGCGAACCGGGCCGCGGCGGCGCCCATCGGGGCCCGCTTGGTGGTGTCGCGGTCGCCGCCGCAGCCAAGGACGATGTGCAGCCGGCCCTTGGTGGCCTTGCGCAGCGCCTTGAGCACCGACTCGACGGCGTCGGTCTTGTGGGCGTAGTCGACGACCGCGAGGTAGGCCTGTCCGGCGTCGACGCGCTCCAGCCGGCCCGGCACGCCCGGCACCGCGGCCACGCCGTCGGCGGCCCCCTGCGGGTCGAGACCGGCCACGGCCAGGGCGACGATCGCGGCGAGGCTGTTGGCGACGTTGAACGGGCCGGGCAGCGGCGACCTGGCCGTGAGCTCCTCGCCGTTCGGGCCGGACACGGTGAACGTGGAGTCCATGGGGCCGATCTCCACGCCGTCCGCGCGCCAGTCGGCGTCCGGGTGACCCTCGGCGGAGTAGGTGACGACCGGCACGGTCGCCTCCGCGGCGAGCCTGCGGCCGTACTCGTCGTCGAGGTTGACGACGCCGCGTCTGCTGCGTTTCGGCGTGAACAGCTCCGCCTTGGCCCGGTAGTAGTCCTCCATGTCGGAGTGGAACTCCATGTGTTCCGGGCTGAGGTTGGTGAACACGGCCACGTCGAAGACGCAGCCGTCCACCCGGCCGAGGACCAGGGCGTGGCTGGAGACCTCCATGGCGACCGCCTCGACACCGCGCTCGCGCATGACCGCGAACAGGGCCTGGAGGTCGGTGGCCTCGGGGGTGGTGCGCTCGGACTTGATGCGCTCGTCGCCGATGCGCGTCTCGACCGTGCCGATCAGCCCGCTGCCGCGGGAGGTCCTCAGACCGCCCTCGACCAGGTAGGCCGTGGTGGTCTTGCCCGAGGTGCCGGTGATGCCGATCTGGAGGAGGTCCTCGCCGGGGCGGCCGTAGATCTCGGCGGCCAGGGCGCCCATCCGGGCGCGCGGATCGTCCACCACGAGCACGGGCAGACCGGTGGCGGCGGCGCGCTCGGCGCCCGCCGGGTCGGTCAGCACGGCCGCGGCGCCCAGCCCCGCCGCCTGCGCGACGAAGTCGGCACCGTGCAGGCGGGCGCCGGGCAGGGCGGCGTACAGGTCGCCAGGGCGGACGGCGCGCGAGTCATGGGTGATGCCCGTGACGGCGGCGGCGCCCTCGGGGGCGGTCGCACCCAGCCGCTCGGCCAGGTCCGCGAGGGGTGTGGCGGCGACCTGGGCCGGCCGGGGCGGTCCCGGGTGGGTCACGGGTGCGCCTTTCCGGGTGGTTTGGGACTGATCAGCGTGTGGCACGGCGGTGAGCGTACCGGGCTCACCCGCTGCGGGGCGAAGCGAGGGGCGGGGGGTGCTCTGGTTCCCGGGATCCGGGGTGGTCGTAGTCACGAGCTGGTTCCTGGCTGTCATGTGCTGATCGGGTTCGGTCAGGGTCGGTAGCTGACGGGCAGGTGGGCGGGGGCGGCCCCGGTGGGCGGGACCTGGAGGGTCTTCAGGGCGAACTCCATGACCTGCTTGTAGATCGGGCCGCAGATCTGGCCGCCGAAGTAGTTGCCCTTGGTGGCGTTCTGGATCGCGCAGTAGACGGTGACGCGGGGCTTGTCGGCGGGGGCGAAACCGGCGAAGGAGGACGTGTAGCCGCGGTACTTGCCGGTGGCCGGATCCACGCGGTTGGCCGTACCGGTCTTGCCCGCGACCCGGTAGCCGGGGATGCGCGCCTTGTTGCCCGTGCCCTCCTCGTCGTCCACGACGGACTCCAGCATCCGGGCGAGCGTCCTGGCCGTCTTCTCGCTGATCACCCGGTCCTTCCTGGGCTCCGGGGCCGGGGTGAAGCGGCCGTCGGGGCCCTTGGTGCCGCGCACGAGGGTCGGTTCGACGCGGACGCCGCCGTTGGCGACGGTCGAGTAGACGGAGGCGGCCTGCAGGGCGTTGAGGGAGACGCCCTGGCCGAAAGGAATCGTGTACTGCTGCGAGGTGGACCACTGGTCGGGCGGGGCGAGGATGCCCTTGGTCTCGCCGGGGAAGTCCAGGCCGGTGTAGCTGCCGAGGCCGAACTTGCGCAGGTAGGAGTAAAGGACGCGGTTCGCCTCCGGCTGCGTCCTGCCGAGCTGGCCGGTGGCGAGGATGGTGCCGATGTTGCTGGACTTGGCGAGCACGCCGTTGAGCGTGAGGTACCAGGTCAGGTGATCGATGTCGTCCTTGAAGAGGCGGTCGCCGCGGTGCAGCCGGTTGGGCACCACGACATGCGTCTCGGGCGTGGCGGCCTGCTCCTCCAGTACGGCGGCCATGGAGATGACCTTGGCGGTGGAGCCGGGCTCGTAGGCGTCGAGGAGGGCGGAGTTGGCGAGGGCGGCCGGGTTCGCCCTGGTGAGGTCGTTGGGGTCGAAGCCGGGCGAGTTGGCCATCGCGAGGATCTCGCCGGTGCGGGTGTCCTGGACGATGACGTAGCCGCGGTCGGCGCGGGACTCGCGCACCTGCTCGGAGATGGCGTTCTGCGCGGCCCACTGGATGTCGCGGTCGATGGTCAGCTCGATGTCGGAGCCGGGCACGGCGGGCGTCTCGGTGGACCCGGCCGTGGGCACGTGGCGGCCGCCGGACTGGGCGTAGCGGATCTTGCCGTCCTTGCCGGCGAGCTGTTCATCCAGTTGCTGCTCGATGCCGCCACCGCCCTTGCCCTCGGCGTTGACCCAGCCCAGTATCCCGGCGGCGAGGTCCTTGTTCGGGTACACCCGCTTGCTGCTGGGGACAGCGAGGACGCCCGCCAGCACGTTCACGGTTCCCGGGTCGGTCTGCGCCTTCTTGGACAGCGCCGACTTCAGGTCCTTGATCTGCTGCCAGACCAGCGGGGTCTGCCGGTGCGCGAGCAGGGCGTAGCGGAGCTTCTTGTTCTCGGGCCGCAGCCGCTCGACGATCGCGGCCTGGTCCTGGCCGAGGATCGGCGCGAGCAGCGCGGCCGCCTGCTCGGGGCCGTCGCCGATCTTGAGCTGCTCCCGGTTGAACAGCGTGGGGTCGGCCGTGATGTCGTACGCGGCCACGCTGGTCGCCAGTGCGACCCCGCTGCGGTCGGTGATCTCCCCGCGCTCGGCGGCCAGCACCTGGCCGACGTAGCGGTTCTCCTCGGCCTTCGCCGCGTAGGTGCTCGCGTCGACGGCCTGCACCTGGAGCAGCCGTACGACGAAGGCCACCATCACCAGAGTCAGGGCGAGCCCGATCATGCGCAGCCGGGGACGGGGGCTGCCGAGCCGCAGGGGCCGTGGCCCCGCGGGCCGGGGTGGCGCCGGGCGCCGGGCGGTCCGGGAGGGCCGCGCACCGGGGCCCTGGGGCCTGCGGCCCGAGGGCCGGGCGGGCCGCGCGGGCCCGGGCACACGCCGGCGCGGGGGTTCCCTGTCGGTCACTTCCGTCACCTGCCGGGGGTCGGGGTGGGCGTTGACTGGGGCGGGGCGGTGGGGGCCGCCGGGGTGGCGGGTGGTGCGGTGGGCCGGGCGGAGGCGGGCACCGGCGCGGAGGGCACCGGGGGGATGGCCTCGGGGGGCAGGACGAGCGGGTCGCGGGCGGCGGCCGGCTCCAGGGCCGAGGCGGCGGAGGGGACGCCCAGCACCTTGCCGCCCGGCTCCAGGAAGGCCGGGTCGCCGCCGGGGACCATGCCCAGTTCGCGGGCCCGGCGCTGGAGGGCGTCCGGGGCGGAGTAGGCGTCGATGTCGCGCTGGAGGGCCTGCTCCTGGTCGGTGAGGTCCTTGGTGGCCCTCTGCAGGTCAGAGAGCCGGAAGGACCCTTCGCTGAGCGCGGAGTTCAGCACCAGCAGGCCGATCAGGCCGCCGCCGAGAAGCAGGACGACGAGGAGGACGAAGGGAGTGCGCGCGGCCCGGCCCGGTCCGGCCGGGAAGAGCCGCGCCAGCCGGGCGGCCCGGCCCCTGAGTTCGGGTTTGCCGCTCACTCGCCCTCCCCCGCGTGCTCCGGCCCGTCGCTCCGCCCCGTCGCCCGGCTCACGCCCCTCATTCGATGGCCTCCCTGATGCGCTCGGCACCGCGCAGGCGCGCCGGTGCCGCTCGCTTGTTCTCGGCGATCTCTTCCTCGGTGGGAAGTTCGGCACCACGCGTGAGCAGCTTGAGCCGGGGCTGGTATCGCTCGGGCACGACGGGCAGTCCGGGCGGGGCGGTGGAGGCGGCACCGGCCGCGAGGACCTGCTTGACCAGCCGGTCCTCCAGCGACTGGTACGACAGCACGGCGATCCGTCCGCCCACCGCGAGGGACTGCACCGCGGCCGGGATCGCCCGCTCCAGCACGGACAGCTCGCCGTTGACCTCGATGCGCAGGGCCTGGAAGGTCCGCTTGGCCGGGTTGCCGCCGGTGCGTTTGGCGGCCTGCGGGAGGGAGTCGCGGATCAGCTCCACCAGCCGGGCGCTGTTGCTGAACGGCTCCTTCTCGCGCTCGCGCACCACGGCCGCCACGATCCGCTTGGCCTGCTTCTCCTCGCCGTAGGCGCGCAGGATGCGCACCAGTTCGCCGGGCGGGTAGGTGTTCAGGACCTCGGCCGCGCTGATCCCGGTCGTCTGGTCCATGCGCATGTCCAGGGGGGCGTCCTGGGCGTATGCGAAGCCGCGGTCGGCCTCGTCGAGCTGCATGGAGGAGACGCCGAGGTCGAACAGGACGCCCTGGACGCGCGGGATGCGCAGCCGGTCCAGCACCTCGGGCAGTTCGTCGTAGACCGCGTGCACGAGGGTGGCGCGCTCCCCGTACGGGGCGAGGCGCTCGCCGGACAGGCGCAGGGCCTCCTTGTCGCGGTCGAGGGCGACCAGCCGGGCCTCGGGGAACTGGGTCAGGAGGGCTTCGCTGTGGCCGCCGAGTCCGAGGGTGCAGTCGACGACGACCGCGCCGGGCTGCCGCAGGGCGGGGGCCAACAGATCCAGGCACCGCTGGAGCATCACCGGGACATGTCGACTGTTGCTCAAGGGGGCCCTCTCAGGTCCGGCGGGGGCCGTACGCACCGCCGGGTCCCCGCCCTCATGGGGAAAGTACTGGGAAGCGGGGAGAGCCTCGCCTCCCGCTTCGCGTCACTTTAGTCCACCCTGTCTTGCGGTCAATCAACCGGCCCGTGCGTGGCGGCGGGGGCCGGTGACGCGGGTCACGCGCACTTGTTGTGCAGTGCCTCACAACAAGAACTCAATGGCGTTCTTTGTCCCCTCTCACAACGGGCCTGGCCCGGTGGTGACCAGTACCGTCATAACCATGACGACTTCTGCATCGATTCCCACCGGCTCCGAGGGCTCGATAGCCCGCGTCGACACGGTCACCGACCGTCTGGTCTCGGCGAACGAGCAGTACGCCGCCGCCTTCGCCGACCCCGGGATGGACGCCCGTCCCGTCCTGCAGGTCGCCGTCGTGGCCTGTATGGACGCCCGCCTGGACCTGCACGCCGCCCTGGGCCTGGAGCTCGGCGACTGCCACACCATCCGCAACGCGGGCGGTGTCGTCACCGACGACGTGATCCGCTCCCTCACCATCAGCCAGCGTGCGCTCGGCACCCGCAGCGTGGTCCTCATCCACCACACGGGCTGCGGTCTGGAGACCCTCACCGAGGAGTTCCGCCACGACCTGGAGATGGAGGTCGGGCAGCGTCCGGCCTGGGCGGTGGAGGCCTTCCGGGACGTCGACCAGGACGTCCGGCAGTCCATGCAGCGCGTGCGCACCTCGCCGTTCCTGGTGCACACCGACGACGTGCGCGGTTTCGTCTTCGACGTGAAGACGGGCCTGCTGCGGGAGATCGACCCCACGGTGTGACCCGGGGGCGGCCGCTTGAGCAGTGAGGCTCGTTCTTCGCGAATTCCAGGTTCTCCCGAGCACAAAAGGTCCTAAGACCCGACATATCGCAGCCAGTTGTCCACAGTCGAGTGACACGAACCGGTAACGGCAACAAGAATGCGGTTGTGGCGCCACGCGGAACCTTTCTCGCGTGCTGCCCGTATTTCGGGGTGGGCCGGTTTCGCGTCACAGAGCGTCGGCCCGGCAACAAGTGAACGGGCCGAGGAGGGCCGGGTGACGACCTATGACGATCGAGCGAGCCTCACTGATCTGACCGCCACCGTCGATCGGGTGCGCGACTCGGTGGAAGCGGTGATCGAGGGCAAGCCCGAGGTCGTCCGGCTGTCGCTGACCGTGCTGCTGGCCGAGGGGCATCTGCTGATCGAGGACGTCCCCGGCGTCGGCAAGACCATGCTCGCCAAGGCCCTGGCCAAGTCCATCGACTGCTCGGTGCGGCGCATCCAGTTCACGCCCGACCTGCTGCCCTCGGACATCACCGGTGTGTCCATCTGGGACCAGCAGCGCCGGGACTTCGAGTTCAAGCCGGGCGCGATCTTCGCCCAGATCGTGATCGGCGACGAGATCAACCGCGCCTCGCCCAAGACCCAGTCCGCGCTGCTGGAGTCCATGGAGGAGCGCCAGGTCACCATCGACGGGCAGACCTACGAGCTGCCCAGCCCGTTCATGGTGGTGGCCACCCAGAACCCGGTCGAGATGGAGGGCACCTACCCGCTGCCCGAGGCCCAGCGCGACCGGTTCATGGCCCGTGTGTCCATCGGCTACCCCAGCGCCGAGGCCGAGCTGCAGATGCTCGACGTGCACGGCGGGGCCAGCCCGCTGGACGACCTCCAGCCGGTCGCCCACGCGCACGAGATCGTGAAGCTGGTCGAGGCCGTGCGCGGGGTGCACGTCGCCGACACCGTCCGGCGCTACGCCGTCGACCTGGTCGCCGCCACCCGCACCCACCCCGACCTCAGACTCGGCGCCTCCCCGCGCGCCACCCTGCACCTGCTGCGCGCGGCCAAGGCCTCCGCCGCCCTGAGCGGCCGCGAGTACGCGCTGCCGGACGACGTCCAGGCCCTCGCCGTCGCCGTGCTGGCCCACCGGCTGCTGCCCACAGCGCAGGCCCAGCTCAACCGCCGCACCTCCGAGCAGGTCGTCCAGGAGATCATCCAGCGCACCGCCGTGCCCGCCGCGCCGCAGCAGAACTCCTACGGCCTGGGCCGCGACGCGCAGGGCTACGGCCAGCAGCCGCCCCGGAGGCTGTGATGAGCGAACCCGCGACGAGGGCGACGAGCCACGCGGAGGCGGAGTCGGGCGGCAAGGGCCCGGTGCGCACCGCGCTGGCGGGCCTGACCACCCGCGGGCGCTCCTTCCTGGCCGCCGGGATCGCCGCCGCCGCGTGCGCCTACGTCCTCGGCCAGGCCGACCTGCTGCGCGTCGGCCTGCTGCTCGCCGTGCTGCCGCTGGTGTGCGCGACCGTGCTCTACCGCACCCGCTACCGGGTGGCCGGCAGCCGCCGCCTGTCCCCCGCGCGCGTGCCCGCGAGCTCCGAGGCGCGCGTGCACCTGCGCATGGACAACGTCTCGCGGCTGCCCACCGGCCTGCTGATGCTCCAGGACCGGGTGCCCTACGTGCTCGGCCCACGCCCTCGTTTCGTGCTGGACCGGGTGGAGGCGGGCGGCCACCGCGAGGTGTCCTACCGGGTCCGCTCCGACCTGCGCGGCCGCTACCCGCTGGGCCCGCTCCAGCTGCGCCTGACCGACCCGTTCGGGATGTGCGAGCTGACCCGGTCCTTCTCGACGTACGACACGCTCACGGTCATCCCGCGGGTGGAGCCGCTGCCGCCGGTGCGGCTGGCCGGCGAGTCGAGCGGGTACGGCGACGGGCGGCAGCGCTCGCTGGCGCTGGCCGGCGAGGACGACGTCATCCCGCGCGGCTACCGCTACGGCGACGACCTGCGCCGGGTCCACTGGCGTTCCACCGCCCGCTACGGCGAGCTGATGGTGCGCCGCGAGGAGCAGCCGCAGCGCTCCCGCTGCACGGTGCTCGTGGACACGCGCGGCCTCGCCTACCGGGGCGCGGGCCCGGACTCCGCCTTCGAGTGGGCCGTGGCGGGCACCGCCTCGGTCCTGGTCCACATGCTCGAACGAGGCTTCTCGGTACGGCTGTTGACGGACACCGGCAGCTCGGTGCCCGGCGAGGGCGCCGACGGGTTCGCGGGCGCCAGCCAGGAGTCGGCGGACGCGGCCGGGCTGATGATGGACACCCTCGCGGTGATCGACCACTCCGACGGCACCGGCCTGTCCCACGCCTACGACGTGCTGCGCGGCGGTAACGAGGGGCTTCTGGTGGCCTTCTTCGGCGACCTCGACGAGGAGCAGGCCACGATCGCCGCCAAGATGAGCCGGCGCAGCGGCGGGGCCCTCGCCTTCGTGCTGGACAGCGACACCTGGACCCGTGAGCCGTCCGACGTGGCGGAGGCGGGCAACCGGAGCGAGGAGCGGCTGCGCATGCTGCGCGAGGCCGGCTGGACGGCACTGGGGGTGCCGCGTGGGGCCACGCTGGGCGACCTGTGGCGCCAGGCGGACCGGGAGCGCTCGGGCCTGGCCTCGACGGGCGGTACGGCGGCCGGGGAGGGGGGCCGATGAGCGGACGGGCCCGGATGGCGCTGTGCGCGCTCGCGGCCACCCTGCTGACGGCCTGCGCCCTGCTGCCGCTGGTCGAGACGCCCGCGTGGTTGCTGCACGCCGCGTTGCTGCTGGCCGTCCAGGCCGGTGTCGGGGCGGCGGCCCGCCGGGTGCCGCTGGCGCGCTCGCTGACCGTGGCCTTGCAGGCGCTGGTCTCGCTGCTGCTGCTCACCATGTCCTTCGCCCGCGCGCAGGCCTTCGTGGGGCTGATCCCGGGCCCGGAGGCCTTCCAGCGCTTCGCCGACCTGCTGGACCAGGGCGCGCGGGACGTCGAGCGGTACGCCATCCCGGCGCCGATGTCCGACGGCATCCAGCTGATGACGGTCGGCGGGGTGCTGCTGATCGGGCTGATGGTGGACGCGCTGGCGGTGACCTTCCGCAGCGCGGCCCCGGCCGGTCTCCCACTGCTCGCGCTGTACTCGATCGCGGCCGGACTGGCGGACGGCGCCGGCGGCTGGGTGTGGTTCCTGCTCGCCGCGAGCGGCTATCTGATGCTGCTGCTGGCCGAGGGCCGCGAGCGGCTCTCCCAGTGGGGCCGGGTCTTCGCCGGCGGGCCGCGCACTCCGGGCGCCCTCTCGCCCCCCGGCGGGGCGGTGGCCCCGGTGCGCACCGGGCGGCGGATCGGCGCGGTGGCGCTCGGCATGGCCCTGGTGGTGCCGCTGGCCCTGCCCGCGATGAACGGCGGCCTGCTGGACGGCACGGGTTCGGGCGCGGGCTCGGGCGGCGGCGGTGGTGGCCCCATCTCCTCGGTGAACCTGCTGGTGTCGCTGCGGGACAGCCTGAACGTGGACGAGGACCGCACGGTCCTGGTGTTGCGTTCCGACTCCGAGGTCGTGTCCAACCCGTATCTGCGGATCACGTCCCTGGACGAGTTCGACGGCACAACCTGGCGTCCGGCCCGGCGGAACACCGTCGACGTCCCCGAGGAGTTCCCGACGCCGACCGGCCTCGGCCCCGACGTGCGGCGCACGGAGGTGCGTACGCGTATAGCCGCCGCCGACTGGTACTCCCAGGACTGGCTGCCGATGCCGTACCCGCCGAGCGGGGTGCAGATAGGCGGCCGGTGGCGATACGAACCGGTCGGCATGACGGTGACCGGCGACCGGGGCGAGAACACCCGGGGCAGGACCTACGACGTGACCAGCCTGGAGGTGCGGCCGACGGCCCGCCAGCTCGCCCGGGCCCCACAGGCGCCCGCCGCGGTCCAGCGCCAGTACACGGAGGTGCCGGACTCGGTGCCCTCGGTGGTGGCCCGCATCGCCCGCGAGGTGACCGCGGACGCGGCCAACCCGTACGAGCAGGCCGTCGCGCTCCAGGAGTTCTTCTCGCTGACCGGCGGTTTCCAGTACGACACCGAGGTGGAGGTCGGCGAGGACCGGCAGGCCGTCGCCCGGTTCCTGCGGGACAGGCGCGGCTTCTGCGTCCACTTCTCCTTCGCGATGGCCACCATGGCCCGTTCGCTGGGCATCCCGGCCCGGGTCGCGGTCGGCTTCGGGCCGGGCTCGCCGCAGGCCGACGGCACGGTCGCGGTGGGCCTGCGCGACGCGCACGCCTGGCCGGAGCTGTACTTCGAGGGCGCGGGCTGGACCCGTTTCGAGCCGACGCCGACCCGGGGCGTCACCCCGTCCTACACGCTCCCGGAGTCCTCCGGCAGCAGCGATCCCGAGCTGCCGGAGAACGCGCGGCCGTCCGAGGAGGCGCCGTCCGCGGAGCCGTCGGAGAGCAGCAGCTGCTCGGCCGAGGACAAGCGGCTGGAGGCCTGTGCGGGCGCCCTGCCGCTGGACACCGGCTCGACCGGCGAGGACGGGCCGTCCTGGTACCGCCTCACCGCGTGGGCGCTGCTGGGTCTGGCCCTGATCGCCGTACCGCTGGCGCCGATGCTGTACCGGCTCAGGCGGCGTGCGGTGCGGCTGAGGTCGGCCCGGCACGGTCCGTCGGCCGGGGCCGAGGGCTCCGACGGGGTCGATGTGACCGTGCTGCCGGCCGGTGAGCTGCCCGGGCAGCTCGCGGCGGAGGGCGCCGCGGGGCATGTCCTGGCCGTGTGGCACGAGCTCACGGACACCGCCTGGGACTACGGCATCCCGCCGGACGAGGCGCTCACCCCGCGCGGGGCTGCCGAGCGGATCGTGCGGCTGGGGCAGCTGGACGAACCGGCGGCCCAGGCCGTGCACCGGGTGGCGGGCGCGGTGGAGCAGGTGCTGTTCGCGCCCCGGCCGCAGGCCGTGTCCGGGCTCGCCGACGACGTGCGCCTGGTGCGGGGCGCGCTGCGGGCACGGGTCAGCAGGGCGACCCGGCTGCGCGCGGTGGTCGCGCCGCGTTCAGCCGTCCGGGCGGTGTGGGACCTGGCGGACCGCTGGGCCGCGGCCAAGGAGCGGCTGGCGGCGCGGCTGAGCGCGCTGCTGCGCAGGCCGTCGGGGCAGCGAGGGAGCTGACCGGGCACAGTCATGGCTGCGGCCCCGGTGCGGAGGTTCCGTGCCGGGGCCGGGTCGTCGGTGGGACCGGGTTGTCGGTGAGGCCGGGCGTCAGTCACGGGGTCGTCGGTGGGGTCCCGGGGACGCCGGTGGGTGGGGCGTGGGCATGCGTGAGGGGGCTGCCGCCCGGGGCGGCAGCCCCCTCACGCGCGTCTACGTCGTGGGAGCGAGGATGTGGATCAGTGGCCCTGCTGCTCGTCGCGGCGCCGCTGCCAGCGCTGCTCGATGCGGTCCATCATGGAACGCCGCTGACGCCCCTGATGGCGGCCGTGCTGACCGGCTGCGTGCTGTTCGCCGGGCCTGGGTGCCTTGCGCCAGCCGGTCACCGCGAGTACCGCACACCCCAGCATGACGAGGAAGCCCACCACGCTGAGCCACACCTGCTTGGCGACCATTCCAGCCATGAGGAGCGCGATACCTACGAGGAAGCCCGCGACCGCCTGGTAGACCCGTCGCCGGGTGTACGTGCGCAGCCCGCTTCCCTCAAGCGCTGTCGCGAACTTGGGGTCTTCGGCGTACAGCGCTCGCTCCATCTGCTCAAGCATTCGCTGCTCGTGCTCAGAGAGCGGCACGGAATCCTCCTCATCGTGCAGTCGCCGGGGCGACCCGGGGGGTCCCTTCAGGATAGGCAGGGAATCGCCCCCGTGAAACCCGCCCCTCTGCGCCATTCGGCCAACCAGATCCCGCCATGTGCGACCCGGCTCGCTGAGGGTTCATTCCCCGGCGGCCGACCCGTCATGCCGGGGCGGTCTCCCTCGATCATACGGCGCGAACCGTCCGATCGGGGGGCCTGTGGCGGACTCCATGCGGAGACGACCGTGCTGATCAGCGGCGCGTCACAGCCGGCACTCAGGCACCGGCCTCCCCATGCAGCTCACCCAGCACATGGAGCTGGGTGGCCACCGCGTGGAACGCGGGCAGTTCGGCCGCGGCCTCCTCCAGCTTCAGCAGCGCGTCCAGCGCACCGGGCTCGGTGTCCACCAGGACGCCCGGCACGAGGTCGGCGAAGACCCGCACGCCGTGCACGGCGCCGACCTCCAGCCCCGTTCCCTCGACCAGCGCGGTGAGTTGCTCGGCGGTGAACCGGCGCGGCATGGGGTCGCCCTGGCCCCAGCGGCCGTCCGGGTCCTCCAGGGCCTGCTTGGCCTCCTTGAAGTGCCCGGCGAGGGCACGGGCGAGGACGGCACCGCCGAGCCCGGCGGCGAGCACGCTGACCACGCCCTCGGAGCGCAGCGCGGCCACCGCGTTGCGCACACCCTCGGCGGGGTCGTCGACGTACTCCAGCACGCCGTGGCAGAGCACGGCGTCGTACGCGCCGCGCTCGACCACGTCGAACAGGCCGTGGACGTCGCCCTGTACACCCTTCACACGGTCGGCTACCCCGGCCTCCGCGGCGCGGCGCTCCAGGGCGAACAGCGCGTTGGGGCTCGGGTCGACGACCGTGACCCGATGGCCGAGCCGGGCCGCGGGCACCGCGAAGTTGCCGCTGCCGCCTCCGGTGTCGAGAACGTCCAGCGACTCCCGGCCCGTGGCCTTGACCCGGCGCTCCAGGGCGTCCCGCAGGACCTCCCAGACGACGGCGGTACGGAGGGACGCACGGGGTCGCATCGGGTCCGACACGGCATTGACTCCTCGGCGCGGCACCGCCTCTTGCACGGCGGAGCGAACGGGCGCCCTCTCCGGCCTTGCGGGTGCGGGGTGGGGAGGGCATCAGGCGTCTCCACCCTATTGCCTTCGCCGTCCTGACCGGCCATCGCGCCCGGGGCGCCCGCTCACCCCGCGTCGGGCATCTCGTGATGTGGACTTCTCGGGGCGGGAGCGGTGGTGGGCGGACTGGCGGTGTGCGGGGCGGCGGTGTCCGTGTCCGGCCGGGGCTGGGGCAGGACCGGCTGGAGGACGAGCATGCGCTCGACGAGGCGGACGAACACGGCCACGTCGCGTATCAGGTCGTCGGCGTCCCGGCGACTGGCCGCGCCCTGGATACCGGCCTCGGCCCGCGCGCGGCGGCGGGCCCCGGAGGCGAACAGCGCGCTCCACTCGCTGAGCTCGGGCGCGATCTCGGGGAGCACTTCCCAGGCGCTCCGGATGCGGGCGCGGCGCCTTTGCGTGGGTTCGGGACGGCCCCGCGCGGCGAGGACGGCGGCGGCGGTGCGCAGCGCGGCGAGGTGGGCCGTCGCGTAGCGCTCGTTGGGGGTTTCCAGGACGGCGGCCTCGTCGAGTCCGGCACGGGCCTGGGCGAGCAGGTCGAGGGCGGCGGGCGGGGCCGAGGACCGGCGCAGGACGGGGTGCACGTCACTCGCCGGGCCGTTCAGTGAGGGGGCAGGGCCGGTGGCGCCCCGCCGGCGCGCGGCGGCTGCGTGGTAGCTGGCCATGACGAACCTCCTGTCGTCTGTGGACGGCGGTTCCTGACACGGAGCGCCGTATGTGCCCATCGTGAGCTATGCCACTGACAATCCGTTCCGACCTGGTCTTTTCCCTCGATCACAGGTTCGAACCCTGGTGCGGCCGGGGTCGGCGCGCCACGGCTTTTGCTTCGGCGCGGCGTTCGGGTTAGCTTTTGAACTGACCAGTCAGTTCAAAACGGGGAGCAGGGGGAGGGCATGGGGGTAGCCGTAGCCGAGAGCGGCGGTCTCGGCGTCACCGCCCGGGACTTCGGGCTGGAGGGCCCTCGGGGCTGGGCGTTCCGCGGCATCTGCGTCGAGGCGCGGCCGGGCTCGCTGATCGCGATCGAGGGACCGTCCGGATCGGGGCGCACGTGTCTGCTGCTGGCCCTGACCGGCCGGATGAAGGCCACGCAGGGGAGCGCGGCCGTGGGCGACCTGGCCCTGCCCCGGCGGATGGCGGCAGTGCGCGGCCTCAGCGCCCTCGCGCACGTGCCCGGGGTCACCGACCTCGACCCGGCGCTGACCGTCGCCGAGCACCTGCGTGAGCGGGCGCTGCTCCAACGGCGTTTCACCGGCTCCGTCCGCACGCTGCTGCGGCCCCGCCGGGAGCGCCGGGCCGAGGCGGCGCTGCGGATCGACACCGCGCTGGCCGCCGCCGGTCTCGACCCCGCGGCCCTGCCCAAGGGCTCGCGGACGGCCGTACGCGATCTGGAGCGGCTGGAGGCGCTGCGGCTGTCCGTCGCGCTGGCGCTGATCGGCCGGCCGCTGCTGCTCGGTGTCGACGACACCGACCTGAAGCTCTCCGACTCCGAGCGGGCCGAGGTCTGGGCCCTGCTCGGCTCGCTGGCCGCGGGCGGCACGACCGTGCTGGCCGTGTGCAGCGAGGCCCCCGAGGGGGCGGTGGTCGTGTCCACCGGGGCTCCGGGGGGCGCCCCGGCGGCTACTGCATGCACCGCTTCGTCGACCCCGAGGACGGCGAGGTGTACCTGTACACCCAGTACGAGCCGGCCGACTCCCGACGGGTTTTCGCCAACTTCGAGCA
>NZ_JBEXPR010000056.1:0-26261 GCF_040612135.1 Streptomyces sp. NPDC006458
CACAAACCCGAGTACATCCAGTACGAGGGCCTGCACCCGGCACACCGAGAGCACGCACCGGACGCCGCTCCTTGACGGGCAAACGCTGCCTGCCGAGGCACTAGCCACAGACCGGCGCGGGCCAACGCCCCTGCCCGCGTGTGGGCCGCGCCGCCGTCCCGGGAGAGACCATGACCATCCGATCCGCCCAGCGGCATCGGCGAAGCAGCACCACCATCACCGCCAGCCGCGCCCGCACGCGGCGCACCGCGGCAATATTCATAACCCCGTTCGGGCTGTTGTTCGTCTGCTTCTACGTTCTGCCCATCTGTTACGCCGTCTACCGCAGCCTGTTCGTCACCACCCGCCAGGGCGCCTTCGGCCGGGCCACCGAGTCGTTCGCCGGCCTGGCCAACTACAGCCGCGCGCTGCAGGACTCCGCGTTCCTCGACAGCATCGGCCGGGTCCTGCTGTTCGGCATCGTGCAGGTGCCCCTCATGCTGGGGCTCGCCCTCGTCTTCGCGCTGCTCCTCGACTCGGCCACACTGCGGCTCAAGCGGTTCGTCGGGATCTCTCTGTTCGTCCCCTATGCCGTCCCCGCGGTCATCGGTGTCATCATGTGGGGCTTCCTGTACACACCCGGGCTCAGCCCCGTCGTCAGCCTGCTCGAATCGGCACACCTGCCGGCCGATTTCCTCGGGCCCGACATGGTGCTGTGGTCAGTCGCGAACATCGTGACCTGGACCTACACCGGCTACAACGTCATCATCCTCTACTCGGCTCTCCAGGCCATCGACTCCTCGGTGTACGAGGCGGCACGGATGGACGGGGCAAGCGCTCTGCAGGTCGCCCGGCACATCAAGGTGCCCATCCTGCGTCCGGCAATCGTGCTGACCGCCCTGTTCTCCATCATCGGAACCCTGCAGCTGTTCACCGAACCCCAAGTCCTCGCCGGCATCTCACCCTCGGTGACCAGCACCTTCACCCCCACCATGATGGCGTTCAGCCAGGCCTCGGGAAACAACTACGCCTACGCGGCCACCCTCTCGGTCATCCTGGCGCTCGCCGCCGGCATCCTCTCCTTCGGCCTCCTCAAAGTGACCCAGCGGAGGTCCCAGTCGTGAACACCGCTGACATGAAGTCCCGTCACACCGGCGGCTCCCTGCGCACAGGCCTCCCCTCGACCGCGTTCATGCTTGCGGCGACGGCGTACTTCCTGCTGCCCCTGTGGTGGCTCGCAGTGGCGGCCAGCAAAAGCGCCGGCGACCTGACGACCACACCGAGCCTGTGGTTCTCCGATGTCCACCTCGCCCAGAACCTCCAGGAACTGTGGACCCGCGACGACCACATCTACGTCCGGTGGCTCCTCAACAGCCTGCTCTACGCCGGAGGCGGCGCTGCACTCGGAACACTTCTCGCGGCGATGACCGGCTACGCCCTGGCCAAGTACGACTTCCCCGGACGCCAGGCCGCCTTCTCCGTCATCCTCGCCAGCGTCCTCGTGCCCGTCACCGCACTGACGCTGCCCGTCTTCCTCATGATGAGCCAGCTCGACCTGACCGACACCTACCTCGCGGTCCTGCTACCGAGTCTCGTCAGCCCCTTCGGCGTCTACCTCGCCCGCATCTACAGCGAAGCATCCGTACCCGACGAGCTTCTCGAAGCAGCCCGCCTGGATGGCGCCGGCGAGTTCCGCATCTTCCTCACCGTGAGTATCCGGCTCATCATGCCCGGCCTCATCACGATCTTCCTCTTCCAGTTCGCCGGCATCTGGAACAACTTCTTCCTGCCGCTGATCATGCTCTCCGACCAGAAGCTGTATCCCGTGACGCTGGGGCTGAACCTGTGGAACTCCCAGGTCATCCACGACCCCGTCCTACGCACCACCGTCATCACGGGTTCCGCGGTCTCGATACTGCCCCTGGTCATCGCCTTCCTGCTCCTCCAGCGCCACTGGCGCAGCGGCCTGGCCGCAGGATCCCTGAAAGGCTGAGGCACCTGAGCAACTTAGCTTGATCGAGGGCTTCGGCCGTGCCGCAGCGGGTGGTGTCGCATGCCGTGGCCTCGTCGGGGGTGTGCCAGGACTCCGGGCGCCCGGATCCTCGGGCTGACCGGCGGTCTCGCCGGTCAGCCCGAGGGGCGCCCAGCATGAGCAACGCGCCCTCGCGGCCTGGCCGGTGTCGGCGTTCGATGCCGCGCTCGCCTGGTCGCTGAGGGCGGACAGGCTGGTGTGGCCACCCTGAGGACGCACCGGGGGCCGGCGAGGCCGGTCGCACGGGCGGATCATCGGGACCGATTGGCCCGGATCGCGTCCCGTGTCCGGCCGCCCCGACTAGCATCGGGTCCGGGTCGCGCGAAGAGGTCCGGCCCGTGCGTCCGCGAGGTGGGGGATCGTGCAACGCTCAGTGGTCTTCGTCCATGGCACCGGTGTGCGCGAGAAATCGTACGACCAGACGTTCATGGCGGTGCGTTCGGCTCTGACCGGGCTGCTTCCCGGGGCCGAGACAAGGGGTTGTTTCTGGGGGCGGGAGGCCGGGGCGGGCCTCGCGCTGGACGGCGCGTCGATCCCCGGCTACACCGGGTCCCGCGGCGGCCGACGCGAGGAGGACGAGGACGTGGCCGTCTGGGGTGTGCTCTACCGCGACCCCGGCTACGAGCTGCGCCTGCTGGGCCTGCGCCCCGCCGCAGTCTCGGAGGGGCGCGGCCAGAGCCCCGCGCAGAAGCTGCTCGAGGAGCTTTCCGGCTACGTTCCGTCCCCGCAGGTCCGCGGCGCCTTCGCCGAGCACGGGCTGGGCGAAGCACTCGACCGCGCCGTCGGTGCGGTTGCCGCCTCGCCGGAGCTGCGGGACGCGGCGGCAACCGCCGACGAAGGCGGCTACGAGCACCGGCACGCGTTCGCCAGGGCCGTCGTCGCCACGGCGCTGGCGGAGGCGGCGGATGACGGAGCCGACTCCCTGGCCGGCCTCCAGCGGGACGCCCTCCTCTCCGTCCTGGGCGCCGAACTGCACTCCCAGGGCCGTACCTTGGGCGCAACCGTGGCCAAGGCCGCCGCCACGCCCGCCCTGCTCGCCCTGACGTGGCACGCCCGCCGAAAGCGGGGCCGGCACAGCGACCACCTCGTCGTGCCCGCCGTCGGCGACATCCTGCGCTACCAGGCCCGCGGCCAAAGCCTGCGCCGACTGATCAAGCGCACCATCGAGCACACACCCGGCGACGCCGTCACCGTGATCGCCCACAGCCTGGGCGGGGTGGCCTGCGTCGACCTCATGGTGGAGGAGACGATCGAGCGGGTCGACCAGCTGATCACCGTCGGCTCCCAGGCGCCGTTCTTCTACGAGACGGGCGCCCTGGTCTCCCTCGAACACCCCCAGCGGCTTCCCGCACACTTCCCGCGCCGCTGGCTCAACATCTACGACCCCCGAGACCTGCTGTCCTTCCGCGCCGCCCAGGCCTTCCCCGGCGTCGCCACCGACCACGAGGTCGACAACCGGCAGCCCTTCCCCTTCGCGCACAGCGCCTACTGGTCCAACAGCAAGGTCTGGGACGCGGTCGGAACATGGCTGGGCTGAGACCCGTCGACCACCCCGCCCGCGTCCACGCCGTGGTCGTCGGCGTCGAACGGTACCCCCGGCACCCCGGCTGGGACCTGCCCGGCGCGGTGGACGACGCCCTGCGCTTCCACCGGTGGCTGCGCAAGGGCGGGGTGCCCGAGGCGAACATCCAACTGCTGCTGGCACCCGACGAGGAGAGCCGCGCCCGGCTCGACGCGCTCGCCGCCGCGGGGGAAGTCACCTGGCGGCCGACCTGGGCCCGCGACGCACTGATGGACGCCTTCACCACCGGCCTCGAAGGACGGTCCGGTGACCTGCTCTACGTCTTCTGGGGCAGCCACGGCGTGCTGGGCCAGGGCGACCGGCGTCTGCTGCTGTGCCCCGACGCCTCTCCCAAGGACAAACGGTGCGTCGACACGGCCAACCTGATGGAGTACCTCCAGCGCGACGACCTGGCGGGCTTCGGCCAACAGGTGCTCCTGTTCGACACGTGCGCGACCTTCCTGGAGCACCACAACCAGCCGACGGGCCCCGCGGTCGCCGACTTCCCCACGGTGCGCCGACGCCCCGTCGAACAGTTCGCCCTCTGTGCGGCCACCGCAGGCCAGGTCGCCGAGAACGACGCTGCCCTGCGCAGTGGAGTCTTCTCCGGCGCCGTGCTCGACCGGCTGGAGACGGACGCCGTCGACCTGCGCCCGGACCTGACCGCACTCCTCACTCATGTGCGAGCCAGGACGCCCGACTCGCAGACCCCCGTCACCATCGAGGTCCGCACACTGGACGGTTCGAGGGAGAGATTCGAGTGGCCGGCCACCACCGCGCCCCCGCTGCCCGCGTCGACCGTGCGGTCGCGGCTGGCCCTCGCCCTGCACGACACACTCGGTGACGCGGGACTGCGGGCCCGGTGCCTGGAGCACCTCGCCGATCAGTGCCCGGCAGCCGGCCTCGGGACATGCCCCTCCGACGAGCGGATCGCGCATGCCCTGCTCACGGTCGACCGGGCCATGGCCGCCCTCGTGGAGGTCGTACACACACGGAACCGGGCGAAGGCCGACCAGTTACTCGTACTGGGCCGTGCCCACGGCGCGCCCGGCCTGCTGTCCCCTCTGGAGTACGCCTCCCTGCGAGAGCTGCTCGGCCGCGCGCCGCGACTGCCGTCGACGGCCCAGCTGATCGCGGCCCTTGAGGCCGCACAGCCGCTCGTCAGATCGTGGCTGCCGCCCAGTGCGGACGAGGCACAGGGACCCACCGTCGCCCGGCTCATGGCCTGCGTGGAACACTTCGAGCAGCACACCGGCGGACAAAGCCTGCACCACCCCGGCCACCAGCTGGTGCCCGCGGTCCTCCGCTTCACCGAGCGGCTCGCCGCTCTCCTCCCCGCCGTCCGCCCGGAGCTCCACGAGTGGGCGGAGCGGACGGCCCGTCGGCTCGCGGTCGACGACGGTGGTCTCGCCGAGCGCCGCGCCGAGGCACTCGCCTGGCGGGACTCACTCTCCCCGGTGGCCGGCCGTCCCCGCGTGGTCGCACAGCTGGACGCGGCGCCACCGGATCTCGGCTCCGCGGACGACGGAGCCGACCACTACACCTGTGTGATCTGGCTCGACCCCGGCACGGGTGCCCTCACACAGGCCGCGGAACAGAGCGCCGCGCCCCTGTCTCCACGGGAGGTGGTGCGCCGGATACAACGGACCGTTTCCTCACTGCGCGGGATCACGCGGGAGACCCCGATCGTCGAGATCCTGCTCCAGCCGGAGGCCGTACACCTGCCCGTCGACGCCTGGAACGGCGCCGACGAGGACGACGAACTGCCTCTGCTGCTCGGCGTGGAGTGGTCGACCGCGCTGCGCTGTGCGCCGCTGGCCGACCCCGGGCGGGAGGAACAGCGGCAGGCAGGCCTGAGAAACCGCTGGACGGGGCGGCACGGCGACACGGTGGTCTTCCTCGACGACGGCCACACCAAGGGCTACGCGGGCTACGGTGCCCTGATGGCAGACGTCGGCGCGGCCCGTGCCGTGGTGCGGGCCGGCCCGGACGGCCGGGACCGTCTGGTGCAGGCGGCGCTGCGGCTGGGCTATCCGGTCGTGCTGTGGGACCGGCAGGCCTCCGCCCAGGTCCCCGACACCTATTTCGCCCCCCTGCGCCCCGAGCAGGCCGTGGACGGGCTGCCCCGGCGGGTCCGCGACTACCGGGCGCAGGCGTGCATGAACCCGTCGGCCCACCCCCTGCGCCCGGCAGTACTGCTGGAAGACGCCGACCGCCCCCTGCCGCCGGTGCTGTCGCTGACCGAACTCTCCGACCCCACCGCCCCTCCCATCCCTTCCGAGTCCCCGGAGACGAGCCCCCGATGACCCACGAGCCCACAACGGAAACCGGCTCCACCTCCGAGGACGAGAGCTGGCAGCTCTTCCGAGGAGACGGACAGCGGCGCACCCCCACGATCCCTGCGGCACCACCCTGGCGGCGCTTCGCGAGCGCCGGGAGCGACGCCCCCGAGGCCGGGTCCCGCTACGTCATCGGCCGCGAGGAGACCGAAGTCGTCAACGCCGCCATCCACCTGCGCCGCCCGCTGCTCGTCACGGGCCACCCCGGCACCGGCAAGTCCTCGCTCGCGGCGGCCATCGCGCACGAACTCGATCTGGGCCCCGTGCTGCACTGGCCCGTCAACAGCCGTTCCACGCTCCAGGACGCCCTCTACCGCTACGACGCCATCGGGCGGCTCCAGGAGAGCAACCTCGAACGCGGCCCTGCCCAACCCCGTCCCGGTGTCGGCTCGTTCCTCCGGCTGGGTCCGCTGGGCACGGCGTTCGCGGCCCAGGACCGCCCCCGGGTGCTGCTCGTCGACGAACTGGACAAGGGCGACATAGACCTGCCGCACGACCTGCTCACCGTCTTCGAGGAGGGCACCTTCGAGATCCCGGAGCTGTCGAGACTGCCCGAGGAGCAGGCGGAGGTGGACGTCCTGACCGCCGATCCGCACCGGACGGCCAAGGTGAGGCGGGGAATGGTCCGTTGCACCGAATTTCCCCTCGTCGTCATCACCAGCAACGGCGAACGCGACTTTCCCCCGGCATTCCGCCGCCGCTGCCTCCCCCTGCACCTCGGCGACCCGGACGAGACCCGCCTGAAGAAGATCCTCGCGGGCCACCTCGGACCGGACGCCCTCGCCGACGCGGAGGACCTGGTCATGGCGTTCCTGGCCCAGCGGGCCGTCGGGGAACTGGCCACCGACCAGCTTCTCAACGCGGTGTTCCTGCGCCGGGGCGGAGCCCGCCTGGACGCCGACGGGCTGCTGAAGACGGTCTTGCACCGGCTGAACGCGGACGGCTGAGGCATGTTCGAGGAGCTGCGGCGGGTACTCGCGCACGAGGCCGGCCTGCCCATGGAGCAGGAGGAGCTCCTCGACGCCCTCTGGCTCGCGACACGCGTCCCGTCCGGCCGGGCCGCGCCCCTGGCCGCACACGCCCCGCCGTCCCTGGACCCCCGGACCACGGACGCCGAGCCTCCCCGGGCGGACCCGGACCCGGACCCGGACGCCTCTGCCCTTCCGGGCTCCGTAGCCCGGACAGGGCACAGCGAGCGAAGAGGAGAGGCCACCCGCCCCGCTCCGCACCTGGCGGTCGCCTCCGGCCCCCTCGCCGCCGAGCCGCCGACCGGGGCCCTGTGGACCCCCGGCGCCCGGGCCCTCGGCCCGACGCTTGCCCTCGGCAGAGCCCTGCGCCCGCTGAAGCGACGCGTCCCGAGTCGTCGCCGCAGTGAACTCGACGAGGCGGCCACCGCCGATCTCCAGGCCGACACACGGATCCCACAGTTGGTGCTGCGCGCCGAGCCGGAGCGGTGGCTGCGGCTGGCACTGATCATCGACGGCGGTGTGTCCATGCCTCTGTGGCAGGGGCAGTGCGCCGAACTCAGAGGCCTCCTCGAACGCAGCGGTGCCTTCCGTCAGGTGGAGACCCACCAGCTCCGCTACGACGTCGAGGGGGCCGGGGTCCGTCTCGGGCGCCCCTGGACCACCGCCCCACCGACCCGGCCTGCCGACACCGTCTCGGACACCTCCGGACGGACCATGGTGCTGGTCGTCACGGACGGCGCGGCCCCCGCGTGGCGCGACGGACGGCTGCGGCCCGTACTCGAAGGATGGGCCCGCTGCGGCCCCACAGCCGTGATCCACACCCTGCCCCGCCGGCTGTGGAAAGGCTCCGGAGTGCGGGCGGACACCTGGCAGGTCACCTCTCCCCGCCCGGGAGCGGCGAACGCCGCCTGGACGGTGGCCGACCGGGTACTCCCGCCCAGCGTCGCGCCACCCCCGCCGGTCCCCGTTCCCGTGCTGGAGCCGACCGCGGCGGGCTTCGCGGTCTGGGCCGCCGTCAACACGCTCGTCGGCCGTCCGGTCCCCGTGCCCGTGTGGGCTCCGAACCCGAGCCGGCCACCGGTCGGCGAACCGGTCCCCGTGTCCGTACGGGACTTCGCCCGCGCCGCCTCTCCCGAGGCCCTGCGCCTGGCGGGGCATCTGGCGGCCATGGCTCCCGTCACCGTGCCCGTGATGCAGCTCGTCCACTCCTGCCTCGACCAAGGCCAGGGCACCGCACCACTGGCCGAGGTCTTTCTCGGCGGGCTCGTACAGCCCCTTCCGCAGTCCGGGGACACCCTGCTCGCCGGCCGCCACCGCCTCTTCGACTTCACTGCGGAGGCCAAGGACCTGCTCCTCGACGCCGTCCCCACGGCGGAACTCCTCGACTGCAGCCGCCGGGTGGGGGAGCGCATCGAGTCCCTGATCGGCCGCTCAACGGACTTCCCGGCCTGGCCGCTGGACGGGGACGGCACGGGGGCGACCATGCCGTTCGCCCACCTGGGTCCCGCGATGCGGGTGCGGCTGGGGGTACGGGACCCGTCGTTGGACGGCGCGGAGCTCGCCCCGCCGGCGCAGGAGACGGCTTTCGCATGGGTGAGCAGGGAGGGGCTGGAGGCATCGGTGCGGCTGTTGTGCCAGGAACTGGGCGTCCCGGAACCCGATGCGACGCCGCCCCGATGGGACTTCGTGATGAGCCTCGTGGACTCGGTCGCCGAGTCGCGGGGCGAGCCGCCCGCCGACATACGGCCGCGGCTGCGCGAACAGTACCTCGACGCGATGCTGCCGCTGTGTGCGCGTGAGGTCAGCGACACGTTCAGCCGCATGCGAGACGTCCCCCACGATACGGACGTGCTGCTCCTGCATCTGCTGGAGTACGTGCACGACCGGCCCGCAGCGGTGCCGTTGAGCGAGGCGGAGATCGTCGAGGACCTGACGCGGTACCTCGGCGAGCGCGGCCTCCACCTCCACCGCGAGAGCCACCGCGGTCCACGGCCTGCCCGCCGCTCCGACTTGGTCTGCCGAGTTGAGGACCGGTACTGCCCCGTGGAGGTCAGGCGGACCGGATCCCCCTTCGGCTGGCCGGACCCGGCCCAGGTGGCGCAATACATGGCCCTGCCCGCCGATCCCGCCGGATTCCTCCTGATGGTGGACGACGAGGAGAAGCCCGGCGGGGCGGTGCCGCTCGACGAGTGCGTCGCCGCCTGGCCGGACCTGACGGTCACCGGGCTGCGCTTCCAGAACCGTGCTCCGGCAGGCCTGCCCTTCGTGCCGGGGAACCACAGGATCTGCATCGCCGTCGACATCGTCGGATACGGGCGGATGGGCGTGAACACCCAGGCCAGGATGCGGGCAGCTCTGGGCTACGTCCTCGAGCACGCCGCGCGGATGACAGGGGTCCGCCGCCGGGCGTGGGTCCGCCAGGACCGGGGCGGCGGGTCACTGGTGCTGCTGCCCCACGGGATGGACGAAGCGAGGGTGGTCAGAGGCTTCATCGACGGTCTCACCCAAGGGATGCAACAAGCCTATGAGGAGGGGAAGCGGCTGCGGGTGAGGGCGGCGATGGACCTGGGAGCCGCCGCCATGGGAGAACACGGCGCGGTGGGGGAGGCAGTGCTCCGTGCCACCCGCATGGCCGACTCGGCCGTCCTGAGACGGTCCGGGACCGACGCCGCGCTCGTCGTGTCCGAGCCGCTGTACGCGCAGGTGCCCGAACTCCACGGCCGTCTCCGGCGCGTGAGGATCGAGGACGAGGGTCTTCGGACGTGGGCGTGGCTCTGGCCGGACCTGCTGGACCGTCTGGAACTTCCGGACCGTGGCCGGTCCAACGCGGTGCTGATCGGTGCAGGTGCCTACGAGGACCTGCCGGACCTTCCGCAGGTGCTCCGCGGCCTGGTGGATCTGTCGGATCTGCTGTCGGATCCGGCGGACGGTGCCTTCGCCCCGGAACGCACCATGGTGCTGGCGAACCCGGAGAGCCGGGACCAGATCCTGGAGGCGGTCGGGCGTGCCGCCGCTGCCGCCGAGGACATGCTGCTGGTGTACTTCGCCGGTCACAGCATGTTCGATTCCGTCAACGGCGACCTGAGTCTCGCCGTCCGGGACACTCGTCCGTATTCACCGGTCATGGCCGTGTCCACCGACGAGATCCGGGAGTTGGTGATCCGCAGTCCGGCCCGCCACAAGGTCGTCGTCCTCGACTGCTACTACGGAGGCGCGGCGAGGACCGGCTCACTGCCCGGTGTCCTCAACATCCCCTACCCCGGCAACGTCCTGGTGATGGCCGCGTCCGCCCAGGACACCCCGAGCCCGTCGGACGGCAGGTACACGGCGTTCACCGGCGAGCTCATCGACATCCTGCGCAACGGCTTGGACAACGGCCCTGAGATCATCTCCGTGGACCTGTTGTGCGAGGAGGCGCAACACCGGCTGAGTGCCCGCAATCTGCGCCAGCCGGTGCTCGGGGGCGACAATGCGGGTGGCGTGGGCCTCGCCCGCAACCGGGTCCGCTAGCGGTGAGCTCTCACCCGCCGAGGTCGGCACGGTGGTGATGCGCATCGCCGGCTGCGTACTGGTGGCGTGCATCCTGGACGCTGTCCGTGGCCGCGTGCGCAAGACCCGCGAACCGTCGTTGCCCTTGTCGTTTCGTCAGGTACGGGACAGTCGCCCTTGTGTCTCCGGCGAGGGCCGTGAGACCGGCTGCGGCTGTGCGGGCAAGCGCGTGCTGAAACCACCCGTGGCCGGCCCGTCCGGACGCGTCGCTGTGACCGGCGCACTGACGTCAGAGCGTTTGGCTTCCCGGCGTCGCCGTACGCGGTCGCTCCACTCACCGGAGGTGATCATGAGCGCCGTCAGCGCAGCGCATTCTGCGAGGTGCACTGGCTGATCCCATCACCTTACTGAGGGTCGTCGCGGGAAGCCGGGTCACGTGGAGGCGGCCGGTGGGTGGGCGATGGGGGTGTAGTGGGCGGGGTTGTGGTTGATCGGCAGGTCGGGGCGCCAGGCGGTGAGGATCTGGGCGCTGCATTCGGTGGACCATGGTCGTTCCGACGCCGAAACCGGCCGCGAGCCGGGCATAGGTGTGACCGCACCGCAGGTGGGCCGGCACGAGCAGGGCCTGCCGGTCCGTCCGCTGTGAGCCGACGCCGCCGCGTGCCCCCGTTCGTCACGCCGGGCGGCCGGCAGACCGGACAGGAACCGAAGGGCCGAACTGGACAGATCAAGCCCCGATGGGTGGATGAGCACGTAAAGCTCCGGGCGGACGGGTGGTCTTGGTCGCCACCCATCTACCGGGAGCTTCACGTCTTCCTGCGTGCAGCGCAACCCAACACCGCCCGTGTAGCGGCAGGTTGGACGAGGTTTACTGACGATTCTCTGCGAGCCCATATGCCGAAGACCTCAGTAGAGGACAGCGCCGGCCCGTCATTTTCATGCCATTGGCCTAGTGTGTCGTGTTGCGTGTTACGGATCGCCGATGTGGACTGTCTAATGCGGTTGGTCGCAACGAGCGTCGACAATCCGCGGGCGGCGATCGAATTGCCCGCGCACGCGCCTGTCGGGCCGCAGATGAAGCGACCACCGCTCGTCGACAACGCTTGAGTATGAGAAAGAGGTTCTGCAGTGACCAACAAGGCGGAAATCAAATACGACGCGCCGGTCTCCGTCGTCCTGACGCTCAAAGACTCATCCGCGGCATCGGAGTTCGTGAAAAAGGTACAGAACACCATCACGGATTCTGCTGATTCGGTCGTGCTGTCGGTAAGAGGCTCCCAAGCGATGGTCTCCGACATCCTGTCGGACCTCGGCGGCTCGAATGGTGACGTCTCCGCTCAGATCTCGCTGAAGGGGGACAGGTCTGCCAAGCGATAGGCGGATGTCGAACGCGGAGGTCGCGATCCGGCTGCTGCGGTGGTGCGCCGATCGCGCACAGCCGCTGGGGCTCGATCTGGCCGACCTTCCGGCCGATGACAGCGTTCGGTCATTCCTGAGATCAAGGAACATGGACTCTGTTCTCGCGCTGGGGTCGGGGGTAGTCGATGCGCGGCAGGCGGTATACGACGCCGTGTGGGATTGCCAGCTCACCGCTTTGCTCGAAGTGATCGAAGCCTTGGCGAGCAGCGATGTCCGTACGCTCACCTTCAAAGGGGGGGAGCTGCTCCCGCGGTATTTCCCCGGCCACTCGATCGGCTTCACCGGGGACACTGACGTTCTCGTGCGACGCGACCAGATCGAAACGGTCAAGTCGGTCATGTACGGCCTCGGCTTTCGGCACGCCTTCTTCGATACGGATCAAGGCGTCATGAAAGACCGTGACCTGCGAGACGTAGCAGACATCGAGCTGCGGCATTACGAGCTCGCCCCCTTCGTGAAGACCGTCGAGCTGACCGACCCCGTCGTCGTGGAGGTGGCGGAGATGTACAACGCTCACCCTCTCCACCATGTGTCTGGGCGGGCGGTCGCCGTCATCGCGGTCGACGTCCACCACAATGTGGCGTCGGACGCCGATCCGTCGATGCTGTTTGACCGCGCGGTGCCGAGCTCACTCGGGGTGGGGGAGACGCTCTCCCCGGCAGATCACGTCTGGCTCAACCTCAGCAGGTACTACAACGAGGTGGCGCTTCATGGCGGGTGCTCGTTGCGGCCGTTTGTCTATACGATCCCGGAGGTGGCTGCCGGCACCGTGGACTGGGGCGTCGTAGAGCAGGTCGCCCGCGATCTCGCACTGGGCCCGACGTTGTCGTACTTCCTGCGTTTCTGTGACCAGCTCGCTCCCGGCCGGATTCCCGTCCCCACTCTCCAATCCGTCCATCAGTCGACGAGCAGCCGTGTGCGCGACTGGGGTTGGCAACTCGCGAAGTTGTTCGACTTCCAGGAGCGGTTCCCGTCCTACGCTTTCGATCCCTCCGGCGACAATTGGACGAGCCGCAGTGACCCAAGAC
The DNA here is from genome assembly GCF_040612135.1 of Streptomyces sp. NPDC006458. Classification (NCBI taxonomy): domain Bacteria; kingdom Bacillati; phylum Actinomycetota; class Actinomycetes; order Kitasatosporales; family Streptomycetaceae; genus Streptomyces; species Streptomyces sp. NPDC006458. The sequence continues at coordinate 12,816 of NZ_JBEXPR010000056.1, forward strand.
GCGCTATGACACTGCGGTAAAGTGTGACGGTACTACGGAAATCGAATCTCTCGCTCAGATGCCCAAACGACAGCGGTGTGCCCCACATTCAGCCAATGTGGGGCAGACCAACACCGCAGAGCTGCGCACGCATCACCAGAACCCGAGGGTCGCGCAACGGCTTTACATGGTCGCTGGTTGGCGGCATCATTTTGGTTTCGGTCGAAGTTTTGACATTCGCGGACAATTGTGGGCGCGTTATCCGTGGAATCGGCGGATGTCGACCGCGTTTACGGATGCCCGAGGCGACTGCCCGCGACTCCCGAAACGTCTTGATCTTTTCGGTCGTCCGGCGGTCCTCCGTCGGCAGATACAGACTGGCGGTTACTCTCCAGGAGCCCTAGAGGTCATCTCAAGGGGGTTCTGAGCGAAGTGCCGGGCGCGGGTCAAGATCCCGTGTCGAAGGCCGGACGTATGAACAGATTCGTCCGATCGGCTGCCCTGATCGGCTTTTGAAATTGGTTCGGAACCGCGCCCGCCTGCCTGTGAGCACGGAGAAATGCCGAACGCCTGAGATCGCGGGGGTTCTCTTAGCGATGCCTGCCAACAACGTCCTCACTCGATCTGCCGACGCCTCGGCTGTCGCGTCCCCTTCTCACACAACTGCTTCCGCAGCGGGAAGCCATGTGTCGGGCCCCCTGGGAGCGTCAGGACTCAGGGAGTTGTTCGAACGGCCCGGACTCGTCCGGATCGTCGGCGCCCACAACCCCCTCGGAGCCCGCCTCGCCGAGCGGGCAGGCTTCGACGGCGTCTGGTCCAGCGGCCTGGAGGTCTCCGCCTCGCATGGTCTCCCGGACGCGGACCTCCTGACGATGAGCGAGTTCCTCGATGTCGCACGCTCGATGGCCGAGGCCGTGGTCATGCCCGTCATCGCCGACTGCGACGCCGGTTACGGCAACGCCAGCAACGTGATGCACATGACCCGTCGCTACGAGGCGGCCGGCGTCGCAGCGATCGCCATCGAAGACAAGCGGTTCCCCAAAATGAACAGCTTCATCCCGAGCCGCCAGGAGCTGGCTCCCCTCACCGAGTTCGCCGGCAAGATCGCTGCGGCGAAGAGCGCCCAGCGCGGCTCCGATCTCATGGTGATCGCGCGAGTTGAGGCGCTGGTCGCCGGATGGGGATTCGACGAGGCCATGCGCCGGGCCGAGGCCTACGCGGAAGCCGGCGCGGACGCCGTCCTCATCCACGCGAAGGGCGACTCTCCCGATCCGGTGCTGGAGTTCCTGCGCAGCTGGCGCCTTCCGCACCCCGTCGTCGTGGTGCCGACCACCTATCACACCGTGACCGCGCAAGAGCTGGCAGCCGCAGGGGCCAAGATGGTGATTTACGCCAACCACGGTCTGCGCGCCATGATCGCCGCGGTGAGCGAAACCTTCGCCGCCATCCTGCGTGACGGCCGGACCACCGCGGTGGAGGAGCGGATCGCACCCCTCGCGACTGTCTTCGACCTGCAAGGTATGGAAGCCCTCAAGCAGGCGGAGCAGCGTTTCCTCAGCCGCGCCGGCAAGCGCCTGCGGGCCGTGCTGCAAGCCGACGAGGACCTGCCGGTCAGCACTGTCGGCGCGGCCGTGGACCACCAGGCCGGCGCGCTGCGACGAGCCGGAATCGACAACATCACCGCGGTGGTCGACCAGCGGACGGCGAACGTGCGTTTGGCCGATGTCACCGTTGTGCGGGGTCCTGAAGGCCCGAGCCTGGACGCCGGGGACGTCGTGACGCACGCGTCGACTGACTTCGACGGCTACACCGTGCTGGCCCGCCCCGATGTGCTGTTCGACGCCGAGCCGGTCGTGCGGCTGACGGCCGACGAGCACGACATCACCGTGCTGGTCGACGTGTCTGGCACGGACGCCCACGCTCTGGATCTGAGCCGTACGGTGGCGCTGTCCGAGACAGCCGTGCAGGGGCGGCGGCTGCGCGGCACCCGCAGAACCCTGGTCACCGCGTTCGGCTCTGACCAGGCGGACGGGGTGTTCGCAGGCCTCGCCGTCTTCTCGCCCGAGGCTTTCGCGGCGCTGCACAAAGCTGTGGCGCGACGCGGTTCCGGCGGCCGGTCCATCGGGCTCGAGGACCTCCTCAACGAACTGATCGCGGAAGGCTGGGCCGTGCACGCGGTGGAGACGGCTTCCGGATGGGCGGAGTTCCGCACCGAGGCCGACGCCTGCAGGGCAGACCTGCTCCTCGCAGGCAAGGGCAGGTGACCGTCCGCCCCGGTGGCGCGCTGGACGCAGTCGCCGTCACCGACACCCTCGTCACGGCCGGCTTCGGCCCCTTCGCAGGGGTGCCCTGTTCCTACCTCGGCCCGCTGATCAGCGTCCTGCAGGATAAGTACCCCGAGTCCTACCTGGCGGCGGCCAACGAGGGCGAGGCTGTGGCCGTAAGCGCCGGAGCACAGCTCACCGGCCGTCGGCCGGTCGTCATTCTGCAGAACTCCGGGCTGGGCAACGCCGTCAATCCGCTGACCTCGCTGTGCCACACCCTGCGCCTGCCGGTGTTGCTCCTGATCACCTGGCGCGGGGAACCGGGGCGCCCGGACGAACCCCAGCACCGCCTCATGGGAAACATCACCCTCGACCTGCTCACCGCCATGGAGATCCGCCACGAGAGCTTCCCCCGGCACCTCGTCGACCTCGGCTCCGCACTGGCGCAGGCTGCCGCCCACATGGACGCAACCGGTCTGCCCTATGCCTTGGTCGTACCCAAGGGCGCACTCGCGCCGTACTCACGGCCGCCCCAGCCCGCCCCCTCCGCTCGGATGTTCCGGGAAGAGGCCATCGCCGAGGGGGTGCGGGCAGCAGGCGGCGATGCCCTCGTCGTCGCGACGACCGGAAAGACGGCCCGAGAGTTGGAGCGCGACTGGGACCGGCCGGGCAACCTCTACGTCGTCGGCTCGATGGGCTGCGCCTCCAGCATCGGCCTCGGAGTCGCCATCAACGCCCCCGGCCGCTCGGTGGTGGTCCTGGACGGCGACGGAGCGGCCCTGATGCGCCTGGAGGCCATAGCCACCATTGGCACCCGGGCCCCCTCGAACCTGCTGCACCTAGTGCTGGACAACGAGGCCTACGAGTCGACCGGCGCCCAGTCCACCATCTCCGCCGGGGTGGACTTCTGCGCAGTGGCGGCGGCGTGCGGTTACCGCACCACCGCGGACGTGGCATCCGGAGAGTCCCTGCGCGCTGCCGTAGCCCGCGCTCTGCCGACGGACGGGCCGCACTTCGTCCGTGTCCGCATCCGGGCGGGGTCGGATCCCGCGCTCGGTCGGCCCGGCCTGGCGCCGCCCGACGCGGCCGCCCGGTTCCGTACGGCGGTGTCCTCATGACGCCGGCCTTGCCGCCGGACCGCTCCGCTCCGCGGCGTGTCGTCCTGATGAACCCCGGCCCGGTGCTCACCGACAAGCGGGTACGCTCCGCGCTGGCCGGCCCGGACCTGTGCCATCGGGAACCGGAGTTCGCGACGCTGATGAACCGGGTCCGATCGCGGGTCACCCGGGTCTGCGGCGGGACCGGTGACTTCACTTCCGTCGTGCTGACTGGGTCCGGTACCTCGGCTGTCGAGGCCGCAATCGTGTCCGCACCGGCCGTCGGCGCCGCCGTGCTCGCCATCGACAACGGGCACTACGGCCGCCGTATGCGCGACATCGCGGAGGCGCACGGCATCCCTGTCACGCCGCTCGAGGCCGGATGGGGCAGGCGGGTGGACCTGGACCGCCTGGAGTGCGCGCTCGCGGCGGACCCTTCCCTCAGCCATGTGACCGTGGTCCACCACGAGACCAGCACGGGAATGCTCAACGACGTGGTGGCGGTGGCCCGGGTGGCCCACCGCCACCGGCGGCAGGTGATCGTGGACGCCGTCAGCAGTGTCGGGTCCGAAAAGCTCAACATCGCCGCGGACGGCCTCGACTGGGTCGCCGGATCGGCCAACAAGAGTCTGGAGGGAATGCCCGGGGTCGCGTTCGTCTGCGCACGGCGGGAAACCTTCGCCGCTCTGGAGGGCGCCCCCCGGTCCTACTCACTGGACCTCGCCCGGCACTTCCGGGCCCAGGACCACGCCGGAGCGCCGGCCTTCACACCTGCTGTACCGGCTTTCTACGCATTCGACACCGCCCTCGCGCTCGCCCTTGAGGAGGGCGTGGCCGCGCGCAGCAAGCGTTACCTCGCGCTCGCCGAGCGGCTCCGCCGGGGACTGGAGGCCGCGGGGCTGCAGCTTCTGCTGCCCGCCGAGGAGCGGGCGGTGAGCCTGACCGCGGTACGACTGCCTGAGGGGGCGTCGTACCGGCAGTTGCACGACGCGTTCAAGGCGGAAGGGTTCATCATCTATGCCGGCCAGGAGGAACTCGCCAGGGAATACTTCCGCGTCTCCACCATGGGGCAGATGGACGAACGGGACATCGACGCCTTTCTCGCCACACTGGACCGCTTCTTGACGTCCCACCGAGCCGGGAGACCCAGAACAGCGAAGCAAGGGCGCAGCACATGAGCGAATCGACGCCGCCGCAGGACCTGCGGGTGCGGCAGAACAAGCTGGATGACCATCTGCCGCGGGACAGCGCACTGCGGCTGTACCTGGCGGAGAAGGACGAAACCGCCCGGACACGCAGGCCTCGCCCGCAGCCCGAACTGGCCGACTTCGGCGAGTCGTTGGGACGCATCCCGCGCACCCTGCTGGTCATGCCCCCGATGTGCGTCTACGAGGGTGCAGTCAAGCGGGTCGTCCCTCCTCTGGGGCTCTGCTACATCGCAGGCGCGCTGGAGAAGGAGGGGATCGACGTCTCCATCCTCGACTGCATCGTCGAGGGGATCGACGAGGAGATCCCGGTCTCCGAGGGCGTGTGGAACCTCGGCATGTCCGAGGACCGCTTCCGGGCGTACATCGCCGACAACGACTTCGACGTGGTCGGCTTCACCATGATCTACTCCTCCGACCTGTGGAACCTCTACCGGTACGCGCGGATCGTCAAGGAGGTCGCACCGAGGACCACCGTCATCGCCGGGGGTTTGCACGCCAGCATCTATGCCAAGCGGTTCCTGCAGGACGCGGTGGTCGACGGGGTGCCCTTCATCGACTTCGTGCTGCGGGGCGAGGGCGAGATCCGGCTCGGGGCTTTCCTCCGGAACCTCGGCGAAGGCAAGCTGGACATCCACGCGGACGGCCTGGCCGGCTGGCACGACGGCCAGCTGTTCATCAACGCGCAGCTCGCCCGCGTCACTGATCTGGACGCGCTGCCGGTCCCGGCTTACCACAAGGTCCCCATGGAGCGGTACTTCGAGCACAACGTCCCCTTCTCGCCGTACCCCCGGGGCAAGCGGGTCATGCAGGTGTACACCTCCCGCGGCTGCCCGGTGGGCTGCACGTTCTGCGCGAGCACCAACTTCTCCAAGCAGTACATCGCACGCTCGGTCGACAACGTCATCGCCGAGATCGAGTACTACAAGGACACCTACGGCGCGGACGAGATCCAATTCGCGGACGACAACCTGACCCTCGACCGTAAGCGGGCCATGGAACTGTTCGAGCGCATGACGCCGCTCGGTCTCCCCTGGTGCACACCCAACGGGATCATGGTCAACACCCTCAGCCCGCCGCTGGTCGACCGGATGGTCGAGTCCGGGCTGTACCAGATCACCCTGTCGCTGGACAGCGGGAGCGCGGAAACGCTGAAGGACCATCACCGCAAGCCGGTCGACCTGACCCGCGTCCCGGACCTGATGGCTTATCTCGACCACCTGGGCGTGCTGATGCACGGCACGCTCGTCGTCGGAATGCCCGGCGAGACCGAGGAGCAGATCAAGGCCGGCTTCGCCTATGTGGAGCAGTTGCCGTTCCACTCCATCAATGTGTTCCTCGCTCAGGCCATCCCGGGCTCCGAGCTTTTCGAACGGTCTGTCAGCAACGGCACGATCACCTACGAGGGCTCCTTGCACATCGACACCGCCCGCTCGACACTGTGGCTCGCCGACCTCGAAGCGAAGCGGCTGGAAGGCCTCGTCGAGGACTTCCTCCAACGCTACAACCGCAGCATCTACGAGCGCGATCCAAAAGCCTGGGAGCGCAAGTACCGCGACCACAAGGAGCGGATGTCGCGCATCTGCGTCGGCACTGCCTCCGCGATCACCGCCGCGATCATCGACGCCGGAGGAGGCCCGCCGAGCTGACGTGCGTCACCACCGGGCCGGCCACCGAGGGCGGCTCGCGTTCTTTCGGCCCGAGCATCGCAGACGGTGGTCGGCACACATGCGGCAAAGAGGTGGACATCGGCCATGCCTTCGTCAGAGCACGCGGACAAGGGCTCGAGCGCGCCGGCGCACGGTCAGGACCCGGGCGCGGACGAAGCCGTCCCGTACCGGTTGGTGCTGGTCGGCGGAGGACCCAGCGCGACGTACGTACTGGAGCGGCTGTCCGCCGAGGCCCTGCACTTTGGCGGCGCTCCGCTGGAGATTCGCGTCTTCGAGTGCTCCGGCGAGTTCGGCGCAGGTCTGGTGCACAGCTGGTCGCAGCCGACTACCAGTTATCTCAACCGAATCGCGGCGCAGATCGGCTTCGCGGCCGACGAAAGCGTCACGGACGCCGGGCCGCTACGGCCGGCAGGCCTGCGTCCCACGCTCTACGAGTGGTGTCGGGCACGCTTCGCGGAGACCGGCGACCCGGATCTCGCCCTCGGCCCGACAGACTGGCCCAAACGATATGTGCACGGCCTTGCGCTGCGGGAGATGTTCGCCGCCTATGTGGCGGACCTGCGCGGGCGTCAGCGCACGACGGTCCATCTGCACCAGGCAGAGGTCGCGGACGTACGGGATGACACCGCGGCGCTGTCCGTGCGCACCACGGACGGTGAGGAGTACTCCTGCGACGAGTTGCTGCTGCTCACCGGCCACTCGCAGAACGATCCCGCCCGGTCGGAACGCTCAGCGGTCCTGGCGGACTTCGCCCGCGCCTCAGGCGCCCACTACGTCCCGTACGCGTACCCACTGGACACCGCCCTTCCCGAGAAGATCTCAGGGCCGGGAACAGTGGTGGCCTGTGCGGGCATGGGCCTGACCGCGATCGATGAGATTCTGCACCTGACGGAGGGCCGCGGCGGCCGGTTCGAGACCGGTCCGGGAGGCGGACTTCGCTACCGCCCCAGCGGCGCCGAGCCGGACTCGATCATCGCGTTCAGTCCCACCGGGGTCTTCACCTACGCCCGGCCGCACAACGACAAGGAACGCGACCCGGCTCGACTGGAGCACCGCGGCCGGTTTCTCACCGAACAGGCCGTGGACCGACTCAGGGCAGTTGTGGGCGAGCGGGTCACCCATGGCGGCAGGACCCGGAAGCAGCTCGACTTCGAGCGGCATGTACTGCCCCTCGTCCTTCTGGAGATGGCTCAGGTCCATTACACGACTCTGTTCGGGCCCGCCACCGGGGACTTCTTGGCGAAGCGCGCGGACCCCTCCTATCGCGCCTTCCTCGGCGCGGGGCCGCACACCGGCGCTGAGGGCCTGCTCGCCCCGCTGGAGGAGGCGGTGGACGAGGTCTGCGGTGTCCTCGACGCCGTTCTGCGGGGCTCGGTGGCACTCGGCCAGGCCGCCGAGGCGACCCACGGGTGGCCCGTTGAGGCGGCACTGACCCGCTGGATCGAGGTCGTCTTCGGGCCGCGGCACGCACGCGAGGTGCGCGATGCCGGAGAGACACCAGAGCGGCTGCCCGGGCTCGTAGCCTCGCTGCGCTCGCCCTGGCAGCTGGACGAGTCGCTCCTCGGCAACCGCTTCGACTGGGCTCGGCTGACGGAGCCGATCCCGCGGGGCTCCTTCTCCACGGCACAGGAGTTCCGCGAGCGATTCACGGAGTTCATGGAGCGGGACCACCTCTGGGCCGCGCAGGGAAACCTCGACAACCCGGTGAAGGCGGCGGCCGACGGCGTCTGGCGGGATCTGCGGCCGGTGCTCGCCCACGCCGTCGACGACGCCGGACTGACGGCCGACTCTCACAGACTGTTCCTGCACCGGTACATGCGTCACCACAACAAGCTGGCCAACGGGGCGGCGCGCGAGGTGATGGAGAAGATCCTCGCAATCGTCCGGCACGGCCTGTTGGATGTGGGCGCCGGCCCCGAGGCCCAGGTCGACGTCGATCCGGCCACCGGCCTGTTCACGGTGACAGGACCGTCGACCGGGTTCCGCCGCCAGGCTGGCACCTTGGCTGACGCCCGGGTCCACGCCTTCGACCCCCGCACCGACGTCCGCCCCTTGTACCGCAACCTGACCGACCGTGGCCTGGTGAGGCTGTGGCGGAACACCTCGGCGGACGGCAGCAGCTTCGAACCGGGCGGCCTCGACCTCACCTACGCGTTCCATCCCGTCCGGGCGGACGGTGCGGCCGACGAACGGATCACCGTCCTCGGGCCGCCCTCGGAGGGTGTCATGTTCTTCCAGCTCGGTGCGCTGCGGCCGGGCCAGGATCATCACGTCATGCGGGACGTCCTGATGTGGCTGCGCGGGTTCCGGCAGCGGCTGAGGGCCAGGACCGCTTGCGCCGAACCCCTCGCCGAATCCATGGCCGGCTCCCGCGCCGAATCTCTGGCTGAATCAGAAGGAGTGCTGTCCTGATGGAGAGCGTCATCGTCCTCGCCGCAGGGGAGAGCCGACGCATGGGCGTGGGAGGCACCCCCAAGGCGCTGCTCCCGCTTGTGCCGAGGGCACCGTCGAGCCCCTCCTTCCTCAGCCGTAACCTGGAGCTCTTTCGCGCTCGCGGGGTCCAGCGAGTGTTCCTGGTGGTCAATCCCGCTCACCGTGCGGTGTTCGCACCGTATGCCGACGACCTGGTCCACATCGTCCCGGTGGCCTCCGGCGGCGGACCCGCCGGGTCGACCGTCAGTCTGCTGACCGGTCTGCGGGCCCTGCTACGGTGGCGGCCGGAGGGCACACGGGTCCTCGTCACCGATGCGGACGTCGTCTACGAGAGGTCTGTGCTGCACTCTCCCGCGGCGTTCACGGGCTCACGGTTGCTGACGGTGGACCGGGTCAGCGGTGACGGCGAGGAGGTGCGGGTCTACGGGCGCTCCGCGGAGCAGCCGGTGCTCATCGGCAAAGGGCTGAGGCAGGCCATGACCCAGGGGCTCGATCTGCTCGGTGAGAGCCTGGGGCTGATCCTGTTGGACGCCGCGGAGGTCCCGACCGCCGCCGAGGTGGCCGCGTGGATCGTCGGCGACCCGCCGGCGTCCCGGCCGTACGGCTTCAGCGGACGGCTGTCGGAGCACGAGGAAGTGTGGCAGTACCTGTTCGCACTCGGCCGGCTTCCGGTGGCCCGGCTGCCCGCCGCACTGCTCTTCTCCGAGTGCGACGTCCCGGAGGACTATCGGCATGTCCAGGAATTCCTGTACCCGGCCATTGTCAAGCGTGAAGCCGTTTCCGTCCGCCCGGAGAACGTTCAACTCGCCGAGCAGGAAGTCGTCCCCGGCATGCCATGAAAGGAAGGGCCCCATGCTGCTGGCATTGGCGGGGACCGACGGAGTGGGCAAGTCGACGCTCACCCGCGAGGTGGTCGCCCATCTCGAACGGCGCGGACGCCAGGTCCAGACCGTCGACCGCTGGGACATCGTGGACAGTCCGCACTATCCCGCGGCCCGTTTCCTCGACCACGACATCAAGGCCATCCGCCGCTGCGTGGCCGATATGCCAGCCGCGCCCCGACTCCTCTTTCTCATGTGGTCGATGGGCATGGCTCTGCAGGCGCACCGGGAACCCCACGGCGACCTGGTGATCGTGGACGGTTACTGGATGAAGCACGCCGCCAGCGAAATCACCTACGGCCTCGACCCGGACTGGGTGGAAACCGTCGTCGCCGGACTGCCGAAGGCCGACCTCACAGTGCGGCTGCGACTCGACCCCGAGCTGGCCTGGAAGCGCAAGCAGGGCGACCTCGTCCCCTACGAATGCGGCATGGATCCGTCCTGCTCCCGCGACTCCTTCTTCACTCACCAGCAGGCGATCGCCGATCGGCTCGACCTCTGGGCGAAGCGCGACGGCTGGCCGAGCCTGGACACCGACCGGCCCGTCGAGCACGTCGCTGCTGACCTGGCCGCCCTCATCGAAACGACCTGAACGGTCAAGGAGCGGCGTCGACGCTCTCGGCCTCGCGAAGTGTGCTGCGGTGTATCACCGTGAACGGACTCGCGCCTCGCAGTCGGAACGTGCCTCGAGCGAGTCGCTGCGGCAAGCGATGCGCGTGTGCAGGCTGCCAGCCGGCCACTGGCTGGTGGGCAGCAGCAGATATCGCAGGTCGGCGACGGTGGTGTCGCCCCGGAGAATGAGGCATTCCGCGCCGAGCCTCGCGCAGTCGAGCAAGCCGCGCAGCTTGCCGCTCATCGCTCCTGTGGTGTCCCACCCGGGTGCGTCCTGCAGCACGTCTCGTACAGTGTCCGCGCGGTCCGGGTCGATCCACGGGACTGGGCGGCCGTTGTCCAGCACCCCGTCGACGTCGGTGAGCATGGCGATCCGCACGGGGCCGCGGGCGAGAGGCAACAGCGCGGCAGGCACGTGGTCGCTGCCGACAACGGCGAGCGAACCCTCAGCTGTCGGAAGGCAATCCCCGGTGAGGACGGGGACCGCGCCGATGTCCAGGACTCGCCTCACGGAATCGCCGCACAGAACGGGCCGGCCGTCCTGGCCGAGTACGGCTACGGCGGCGAACTGGATGGGAAACGCCGTGGCGCCGGCGTCGCGCAGCGCCGTGGTCCACACCCAGCGCAGCTCGGCGTTGGCGTGGGTGAGCCGGAGTGCGTCCCAGGGCGCGTCCGTGGCGGCTGCGCGTACCGCGCCGTGTCCGTACGACCCTCCTCCGGAGACCAAGATCAGCCTGCTCGGTGCCCTGGCCGCGAGGTCCGCCACCAAGCGGGCGAAGCCGGCCACCGCGTCGAGGTCGATATGGCGGTCACGGCGCTTGTCGGAGAAGAGACCGCCGCCGACCTTGAGGATCAGCAGGCCGGGCTCGCCGGAACTGGGGGCGGGGTTCACGAACGGCTCCCGGGTGCGGTCGTGGCGGGGGGCGGGCCGGACTCCACGGGCGGCCCGGTCTGCTGAGGCTTGGGCGAAGGCAGCGGGCGGCTGGGGTCGGCACAACTCATCCGGTGGTCGAGGAGCCGGCGGGCACAGTCTGAGACGACGCAGCGGTACTCTGGGGCCGCGGCCAAATCCCGGCTCTCACCCGGGTCGTTCAACCGGTCAAAGAGCAGCGGGCGTTGCTCCGGGAAGTGCACGTAGGTGAATCGGGAGCCGCGCAGCACGGCGAGGTTGCGCGCCGACGCCGGCACGTCGGCCTGGGCGGAGTCCTCGTCGTCGCCGATGTGGCTGAAGTCGAACTCGCACACGGCCGCGGTCCGCCGCCGGCCGGCCCGGCGATCGTCGTCGGCCATCACAGGAAGCAGGGAGCGGCCGCTGCTCCAGGGTAGTGCGGGTGCTCCGGCCCACTCGAGCACCGTGGGCGCGATGTCCACCGATTCGGTCGGGAGGGTGGTGGACACCGGCGCCGACTGCTCCGGCGCCGCGATGATGAGGGGGACGCGATAGGCGGTCTCGCGGAACCCCCCGGTGCCCAGGCTCCAGTGGTCGCCGAGCGAGTCCCCGTGATCCGAGGTGAAGACGACAAGGGTGTCCTCCGCCCGCCCGAGGTCGCACAGGGCCGCCAGGACACGACCGACCTGGTGGTCCAGTTCGGTGACCAGCCCGGCATACGTGGCCCGATGGGCGGCCACGGCCTCGTCGGTGAGGTCCTCGGGGGCGGTGTCGGGCACGCGGCGGGCAAGCCAGCTGCGCAGAAACGGATGGCGGGCCGCTTCCAGCTCCCGGGTCGAAGCCCGCAACGGAGGTGCGGTGAGCGCCGGATCGTACATCCCATGGTATGGGGCCGGCGCCACCCAGGGCGGGTGAGGCCGCAGGAAGGTTGCCAGGATGAGCCAGGGTTCATCCGCAAGGCCCGCCATGCAGGCGATGGTTCGGTCAGCGATGTACGCGGTGTCGCTCAACTTTGCCGGGAAGCCAGCCAGGTTGGCGGTGCCACGGACCGGCCGGAGGATGTTCATCGGATCGTCGGGCACGGAGTACCCGTTGCGGTTCAGGTGCTCGATCCATGAAGCCAGCCCGGGAGGGTTGAGATTGAACCGGGTATGCCAGGTGAAGCCCGGGGGGACTGCCTCGTAGCTGCTGTCAGGGCCGCTCCGCACGGTGTCGGTGTAGCCCACGACGTGGGAGGAGACGCCGGAAGCCGCGAGCTGGATGGCGAGGGTGGGCAGTCGGTCGTCGGCCACCGTCGAGTTGTCCATGACGCGGTGGACCGACTGGTGGACGCCGGTGAGGAGCGAGGCACGCGCCGGCCCGCACGGCGCGGTGACGGAGAAGTGCTCGGCGAAGCGGGCGCCCCTGGCGGCCAGGGCGTCCAGGTGGGGTGTGCGCGTGATCGGATTCCCGTAGCAGCCGAGAGCGTCGGCGCGGAGCTGATCGGCGACGATGAGCAGGATGTTACGGCGGCCGGCGGCGGTGCGACGCGGTGTCACGGCCAGAGGTAACCCTTCTGCCAGGTGTCGCCGCTGCGGGTGTAACGGACTCGCTGATGGATGCGGTCGGGGCTGGCCTGCCAGAACTCGGCTTCGTCCGGGGTAATGCCGTACAGGGTCCAGGTCTCGGGGCAGGGAACGACGTCCGGGTAGGCCCCTGAGAGGCGCTCATGCTCGGCGAGGATCTCCTCGTGGCCGGAGGGTGGCTCGGCCCGGTGCAGATGGGCCGAGAGCTGGGAGCCGCGTCCACGCTCGGCGAAGTCTCGCTCCGAGGCCTCGCGCCCGGCGGACTGCGCCCGGCCGGTGATCTGGACCTGGCGGCCGTTGGCCGACCAGTAGAAGTTCACCGAGACCCGGGGGTTGGCGGCGATCGCGACGCCCTTGCGGCTGTCCGAGTGCGTCGCGAAGTACAGCCGGTGGGCATCGATGTCCTTGCAGAGCAGGACGCGGCTGGATGGGGTGCCGTCCGCGGCGACAGTGCACAGACTCATGGCATGAGGCTCCGGCTGCCCGGCGGCCAGACCCGCGAGGATCCACTCCGTCAGGGCCGGCAGCGGATGGTCGGGTAGATCCTCCGCCGAGAAGTCCACCGGCCTCACGTTCTGGAACACCGGAATAGCCCGGAACACGTTTCGAATCGGCTCGCTCACCGACGTCACGTTACCTCGTGGCTGCTCAGGGGCCGCGCACATATGCTCGTTTCAGTGACGCCCGGGCCACAGGAATCCCGCGGGTCCGGGTGAGCAAGGGCATCCAGACCAGCAGGCCTGAAGCTTCCCCGTAATGCTGGACACCTGGAGACTGGGACATGAGGTTCCAGAGGAAGTAGTGGCCAGGTGGGAAGTAAGAGCAACCGCAGCAGGCGGTACTCGGAGGAG